>CAYTME010000017.1:12342-31213 GCA_964438415.1 uncultured Pleurocapsa sp.
ACCAGCCTGACGCGCATGTTGGAGCCGCCGAGCGGTCACGAAGCGCAGACGATCGAGCAGTACATCTGCGACCCGAAGCTGCGCAGCACGGGCAATTGGGGCCGCATCCTGCGCGATGCCTTTGTCGAGGCGGGCGGCGTCCCCGGCGATCATCATCCACAAGCCGTCTTCAAGGTCGTCGAGCGAGTGCACCGCGCCCTCGTCAAGCGCTATTTGGGGTAGCGTTCCCGCCGCCGTCGACCGCTTGCGCATCGCGCTCGGTTGAGCAGTGCACGCTCACGCGCGGGTCCATGTCAATCGAAATCGATCGCACCTCGGTAGGACGTGCGGTTGGCGAAGGCCGGGCGTCATGGCTACACTTCAGTCGCGCGTGCCGCTGCGCGCGCCCTCGACCAAGAGTACTGCCAAAGGTGTGTTATGAGACGACTGCCGATATGGCTCGCTTGTTTGCTGTTGATCGTGGCGCTGCCCATGCTGGGGCTGGCGCAGGACGGGGCGATCGAGTCTGTCACGCTCGTCGGGACGATCCAAAATGTGCTCGGCTGTCCCGGCGACTGGCAGCCCGATTGCGATGCAACTCAGCTCGTCTTCGACGACGAAGATCAGCTCTGGCAGGCCAGCTTCGATCTTCCGGCGGGTGCTTACGAATACAAGGTCGCGCTCAACGGCTCTTTAGATGTCAATTTCGGCGCTGGCGCGGCGCAGGACGGCCCTAGCATCGCGTTGGTGCTCGAGTCGGATACGACCGTCCAGTTCTTCTTCGACCCGATGACGGGCTGGATCACGGACAGTGTGAACTCGCTCATCCTGAGCGTGCCGGGCAGCTACCAGAGCGAGATCGGCTGTCCAGATGATTGGTCGCCGTGGTGTCTGCGCTCATGGCTGCAAGACCCGGATGGTGACGGCCAGTACGTCTTTGCAACCAGCGCCATCCCGGCGGGGGCATATGAGGCCAAAGTCGCTGCCAACCAGTCGTGGGCGCTCAATTGGGGCGCAAACGGCGCGCAGAACGGCCCGAACATCCCCTTCGTCGTGCCGGAAGACAACACCCTAGTCGAATTCATCTTCAACACGAGCGACAACGTCATGACGATCACCATTGGCGGTGAAGCCGCCGCCGCGCTCGTCGGCAACTTGTTCACAGCGCAGGCACACTGGGTGTCAGCGGATACGATCCTGTGGAATGTCGGGCGCGTGCCGGGCGCGGCCTACCGGCTGCATTACAGCCCGGACGGATCGCTCGAGCTGACCGAGAACGGTATCGTCGGCGGCGAGTTCGTCAACCTGACCGGCGTGCGCGAAGGCGTGAGCGACGAGATCGCCGCCAAGTTCCCCCATCTGCGCCGCTTGAACGCCTTCCGCATCGCCCAGGAGGACTTGGCGCGCGCCGAGACCTTCCTCAAGGGCCAGATCGCGGTCGATGCGGTAACGGCTCAGGGGCTGCTGCTGGGCGCGACGCTGCTGCAGATCCCCGGCGTGCTCGATGACCTCTACACCTACGACGGCCCGCTCGGCCTGACCTGGGACGGCGATACGCCCAGCCTGAGAGTCTGGGCACCGACCGCACGCAGCGTTCGTCTGCATCTATTCGCCGACAGCAGCCCAACGACTGAAGCGTCCGTGCTCGACATGGAACCTGGCCCCAGCGGCACTTGGTCGATCACCGGCAGCCCGGATTGGGCCTACCAGTACTACCTGTACGAAGTGCAGGTCTACGTCCCCTCAGAGCGCGCAGTCGTCACCAATCTGGTCACCGATCCGTATTCGGTCAGCTTGGCGATCAACAGCACGCGCAGCCAGATCGTCGATCTCAACGATCCGGCGCTGATGCCTGCGGGATGGACGTCGCTGCAGAAACCGCCGCTGGATGCGCCGGAGGATATCGTCATCTACGAGCTGCACGTGCGCGATTTCAGCATCACGGATGAGAGCGTGCGTCCCGAGTACCGGGGGACATTCCTGGCCTTCACCGAAACCGAGTCGAACGGTATGGCGCACCTGCGCGCCTTGCAGCAGGCCGGCCTGACCCACATCCATCTGCTGCCCGTCTTCGATATCGCCACGATCAACGAGAACGCGGCCGAACGGGTCGAACCCGATTTCGCCGAGCTGGCGGCTTTCCCACCGGACTCGGATCAGCAGCAGGCGCTGATCGAGCCGATCCGCGATCTGGATGGCTTCAATTGGGGCTACGATCCATTCCATTTCAACGCGCCGGAGGGCAGCTACAGCACCGAGCCGGACGGCGCAGCCCGCATCCGCGAATTCCGCGCCATGGTGCAGGCGCTCAATCAAGCTGGCCTGCGCGTGGTCATGGATGTCGTCTACAACCACACCAACGCCAGCGGTCAGGGCGAGAAATCGGTCTTTGACCGCATCGTGCCCGGCTACTACCACCGCCTGAATGAAACCGGCGGCGTCGAGACGAGCACCTGCTGCCAGAACACGGCGACCGAACACGCCATGATGGGGCGCTTCATGGTCGACTCGATCGTGCTCTGGGCAACCCAGTACAAGATCGACGGCTTCCGCTTCGATCTGATGGGTCATCACATGCGCACCAACATGGAGGCGGTGCGCGCCGCGCTCGACGGCCTGACGCTGGAAGCCGACGGTGTGGATGGCTCGGCGGTCTACGTCTACGGCGAGGGCTGGAACTTCGGCGAAGTCGCCAATAATGCGCGCGGCGTCAACGCGACGCAGTTGAACCTGGGCGGCACAGGCATCGGCACCTTCAGCGACCGCCTGCGCGATGCCGTGCGCGGCGGCGGCCCGTTCGCGCCGCTGCAAAACCAGGGATTTGCGAGCGGCCTGTGGCTGGAGCCGAACAGCGCCGCCCAGGGCGATCTGGGCGACCAGCAGCGGCTTCTGCTGCTCCACATGGATCAGATCCGTCTGGGGCTGGCGGGCAATCTGCGCGATTACACGTTCATCGATCGCTCTGGCACAACGGTGACGGGATCTGAGATCGACTACAATGGCCAGCCGGCGGGCTACACGCTCGATCCGCAGGAGCACATCGTCTACATTTCCAAGCACGACAATGAGACGATCTTCGATGCGCTGATGGCAAAGGCGCCCGATACTTGGACGCTGGACGACCGCGTGCGCATGAACAACCTGGCGCTCAGCATCGTCATGTTCAGCCAGGGCGTGCCGTTCTTCCACGCCGGAGACGACATCCTGCGCTCGAAGTCGCTCGACCGGAACAGCTACAACTCCCGCGACTGGTTCAACCGGATCGACTGGACGTACCAATCCAATAACTTCGGCGTCGGCCTGCCGCCGGCGGGCGATAACCAGCGCACCTGGCCGATCATCGCCCCGCTGCTGGCCAACCCCGAACTGCGCCCCGGAGAGCCGGAGATCACGTTCGCGCACGGCGTCTTCCGCGAATGGCTCCAGATCCGCAGCGGTTCACCGCTGTTCCGCCTGCGCACCGCTGAGGAGATCCAAGAGCGCGTGCGCTTCTTCAACGTCGGCATCGGCCAGACGCCCGGTCTGATCGTCATGCTGCTCGACGATACGGTCGGCACCGATCTCGATCCGGAATACGGGCTAATCATGGTCATCTTCAACGCGGCACCGTATGACCAGACGATCACGATTCAGGAGCTGGGCGGTTACCGCTGGGAGCTGCACCCGGTGCTGGCAGCCTCGATCGACCCGATCGTGAGCCAGGCGAGCGCCGACTCCGGCATCTTCACCGTGCCTGGGCGGACGACGGCCGTTTTCGTCGTCGGCCAGCGCCAGCGCTGACGAAGCGCGGCCAAAAAGTGAGGCGGGCACCGCGCCCGCCTCGTTTTTTCTTCACTGCTCGTTGATGATGCTGACGACCATCGGCCGTCGTTTGGTCTCGCTGAAGAGCGCTCGGCTGACCGTGTCCTGCAGGCGCTCGCGCCGCCTTCCGTTGCGGCTGGTCTCCAGCGCATCGATGACGGTTTCGCGGATGTGCGCCGAAAGCTCAGCGTCGCGCATGTAAGCGAATCCGCGCGAGATGACCTCAGGTTCGCCGAGCAGCTTGCCGGTTTTTCGTTCGATATTGACGCTAACCACGACCACGCCATCGCGCGCCAAGATTTCGCGGTCGCGCAGCACCGACTTGCCCACGTCGCCAACCCCACTGCCATCGACGAAGACGTAGCCGCCCGGCACGCGCTCGCCCGTGCGCACGCCGTACTTGTCCGCCTCGATGACCGTGCCGTTTTCGACGACGAACGTGCGCTCGTACGGAATACCGGACTCGACGGCCAGCCGTCGGTGCGCTTTGAGCTGGCGCAGCTCCCCATGTATCGGCAGGAAGTACTGCGGCTGTGTCAGGCTGATGAGCAGGCGCATCTCCTCCTGCCTGGCGTGGCCGGAGACGTGTACCGGCACGATCGGATCGTAAAGGACTTCGGCCCCGCGCTGGAACAGCCGGTTGATCGTGCGGCTGACCAGTTCCTCATTGCCAGGGATGGTATGCGCCGAGAGCACGATCGTATCGTCCGGCATCACATCCAGAATCCGGTGCTGGCCAGTGGCCAAGCGCCCCAAGACGGCGGTCGGTTCGCCCTGCGATCCGGTCGCCATGATGACCAGCTCGTGTGGTGGGATGCTGCTGATCTTGCTCAGATCGACGAGCATCTCATCGTCGATATCGAGCAGGTCCATCTTGCGCGCCATTTTGACGTTTTCGGTCATGCTGTGGCCAGCGATGGCGAGTCTGCGTCCGTACTTCTTGGCGAAGTTGGCGACCTGTTGAATGCGCGAGATATGCGAGGCGAACGTCGCGACGATGATGCGCCCAGAGGTCGCCTGGCGGAAGATCGCGTCGAATGCGTTCTGCACGATGCTCTCGGAAGGCGTCCAGCCCGGCTGCTCGGCGTTGGTGCTGTCCCCCATGAGCAGCAGCACCCCACGGCGCGAGAACTCGGCCAGCTTAGCATAATCCGGCTTCTTGCCATCGATCGGCGAGTTATCGAATTTGTAATCGCCGCTGTGGACGATCAGCCCGTAGGGCGTCTCGATGCCGAAGCCGACGCAGTCCGGGATGCTGTGGCAGACGTGGAAGCTTTCGACCTTGAACGGACCCGCCTTGATGATCGCGCCCGCATGAAAGACCTGTATCGGTGTTTCGTGGAGGATGCCGCGCTCGCGCAGCTTGACCTCGAGCAGGGCAGCGGTCAGCGGTGTCGCGTAGATCGGCACCCCACGCAGCGCCTCGGCCACATGAGCCGCAGCACCGGTGTGATCTTCATGCCCGTGTGTGTAGAAAATGCCGTGAATCGTGAGATCTTTGCGTTCGAGCAGATAACGAAAATCGGGGATGATGTAATCCACGCCGAACATATCGTTGGCGGGGAACATGATCCCGCTGTCGATGATGATGGCGTCGTTACCCAGCTCGAACACGGTCATGTTCTTGCCGATCTCGCCAAGACCACCCAGGGGGACAATACGGAGTCGATTTGTCATAACACAACAGGCCCGTTGTACACGCTGTACGCGGGCTTTCCTTTCCTCAGCCTATACACCTTCATAAAGCTATAAAGAAGACTATCTCGCAGCCGGCAGCATCATAGAGCCGTCGTGATTATAGCACATTTCAGAATGTGCGAAACGTTCGGGATCGAGCGGGGTGCATACGGGTTTGGGGACAGCGGACGCCCCCTGGGTCATCCCTACGAAACGAACCGCCGTAGGAGCAAGGCAGGCCTCGTCCTCCTACGGGAACGAACCGCCGCGCGCAGTTTCGATATAGCGCGTCAGCCTCTCGCGCGCTTCGTGCGACCAGCGGCCGCTGCGCAGCCCCGCCTCCAGGTCGTCGATAGCGCGCTCCCGATCGCATACCAACAGTGCCTCGGCCAGGTACGTGACCGAATGGTCGCGTTGAGCGCGTTTGAAGACGCGCATGATCGCATCATAGGACTCTGGCTCGCCCCTGCCAACGTCGGCCAGTATCGCGGCCAGCGTCTCATGTTCCTCGCGGTACGTATCGTCCACCAGGTACTCACGAATGAGCGCGGCTGCCTCTGGCTGAACACCGAAACGCTCCAAGACTTGACATGCGCGATCGAAAACGATCGACGGACTGAAACCTTGGCGGATGTCATCGATGATGATGCGCAGCAGGCGCGGCGCGGCTTCGACGACGCGCCACTCACCCAGGAGTTCGATCGCGTGGATTGGCGCGTAACCGACCCCCAAGCTGTCTGTCAGATAGAGGCTCGGCTCATCCAGGATTTCGTACAGCCAGGGGATGACCTCATCGCGGCGCGCTGCCAGCAGCTTGGCCGCCGCCTTCGCTTTCGTGCCCTCGCTGAACATGAGCCAAGCGGTTTGGTGGCGCGGATGCTCCGGGTCTTTCACCGCTTCACGCCAGACCGCGAGCGAATCAGGGGCTGTCTCGCTCATGTCTCACCTCTTGTGTACAAGAGGGCGCACCCTCATGCGCCCTCATAGACAAGTCCCGTATCAGCGATCGCGCCAGCGTTCACCGCGCGGCCGGCGTTCGCCGTCTGGCCGCCGACGCGGCGACCTTGAGCCGCCGTTCTCATGCGGCGGACGCGAGCCGCCCTCGTCGTCGGCCAGCCGCAGGCGCGCCTGCATCCCGCGCAGGACGAGACGGTTGGCACGCTGCAGCACCTGCTCGACGTGTTCTGGCCGCACATCGAAGAAGGTCGCATGCGGCGTGATATCGATAGCACCGATGCTCTTGCCGGGGATATTGGCCTCGCCAGCCACCGCCCCGACGACGTCGCCCGGCTGGATACCCTCCGAACGACCGACATCGATCACCAGCCGTACCATGCCCTCTTCCCGACCGGTACGCCGGCGTGGGCCGCGTCGCTCTGGGCGATCGGATTCGCGCTCGAAGCGATCGCGACGCGGACGCTCCACGCGCTCCAGCGGCTCCTGTATCGTGTCGATCGGGCGCAGCGCCTCGACCGCTCGCGCCAGCCGCACCGCTGCCGCCGCCATGTCGAGCGGGTCGTGTCCCTGAGCCGCCAGCAGGGCGATCAGCTCGCGCTCTCGCGTCAGATCTTCATGGGCAACGAGCGTTTGCAGACGCTCGCTGAAGCGCGTATCGCGCACCGCCAGCACCTGATCGGGGGTCGGCAGTGTCGCGCGTTCGATCGGCTGGCGCGTGTAGTGCTCGATCGTCTTGAGCAGCCGGTGCTCGCGCGGCGTGACGAGTGTGACGGCCACACCCTCGCGCCCGGCGCGTCCCGTCCTACCGATACGGTGGACGTAATCTTCAGCGTCATTGGGCATATCGTAGTTGATGACGTGCGAAACGCTTTCGATATCCAGCCCGCGCGCCATCACATCGGTCGCGACCAGCGTCGTCACGAGGCCGGCGCGGAAGCGGCGCATGATCGTCTCGCGCACGTCCTGCGCCAGATCGCCGTGAATCGCTTCGACCGGGTAACCGCGGGCGATCAGGGTTTCCGCCAGCGTCGCCGCGCCGATCTTGGTGCGTGTGAAGATGAGCGCGCTCTTGACATCCTCGACTTCCAGCAGACGCATGAGCGCCGCCCGCTTGTCGTCCTCGCGCACCAAGAAGTAGCGCTGCTCGGTCTGCTCGACGGTCAGCGTCTTACGCGCGATCTTGACCGTCACCGGGTCACGCATGAAGTTCTTGGCGAGCTGCATGACCGCATCGGGAAAAGTAGCGGAAAACAGCGCCGTTTGGCGCTCCGCCGGTGTTTGCTGCAAAATCGTCCGCACATCGTCAGCAAAGCCAAGATCGAGCATCCGGTCGGCTTCGTCGAGCACCAGGTACGTGACCTGCCCCAATTTCAACGTCCCACGCTCCAACAAGTCGATGACGCGCCCAGGCGTCCCGACCACCACGTGCACACCTTCCCGCAGCCGGCGGATCTGCCCGCTGTATGAGGAACCGCCGTAGATCGGTGCCACCCGAACGCCGCGATATTTTCCGTACTGTTCGATGGCCTCCGCGACTTGCAGCGCCAGCTCGCGCGTCGGTGCCAGCACGATCCCTTGAACCTGATTCAGGCTCAAATCCAGACGCTCCAACATCGGCAGGGCGAAAGCCGCCGTCTTGCCGGTGCCGGTCTGCGCCTGCCCCAGAACATCCCGACCGTCCAACAGCGCAGGGATCGCCCCGCGCTGGATCTCGGTCGGCTGTTCGAACCCCAGCTCTACCACTGCGCGCACGAGGTCGTCGCGCAGTCCGAGAGCTTCAAATGGATTGATCATAGACTCCCTAGGTGATCCCAACCCTGCCGAAGGGACAGGGCAAAAAGGTAGGCAGAAATTCGCTACCCGTCACCGAATTGTAGCACAGGTCGTTTGAGGCACAATCGTCAGATGCGCCCGCCGACCAGCCGCGCGTGGGCGACCTTGATGCACACATCCATCACCAGCGGGGTGCATGACTGCTCGGCGATCGGTTCCGCCTCGACATGGAGGACGCCGAGCTGCGCCCAGACCGCCTTCGCGCCGATCGCCACCGCCTCGCGGACGACGCCTGGCAGATGTTCGGCACGGCGAAAGACGTTGACGATATCGACCGGCTCCGGGATGTCGGCCAGGCTGGCGTACACGGGTTCACCGTCGATGGTTTCGACTGTCGGATTGACCGCGTACACCTTGTACCCTGCACGCCTGAGGTAAGCGGCGATCTGATAGCTGGTACGGCTCGGATCGGGTGAGCAGCCGACGACGGCGATCACGCGGCTGTCGCGCAGCAGTTTGCGCTGCGCTTCGGCGTCCTGAGAGATATTCATCGACATACGCACATCCCTCCTCCGCATTAGTCGCCAGCGACCGCGGCGGTCACGACTTGACGGCGGCGGCGCGGGATCGGATCGCGCAGGAAGACAGCCACCACCAGCAGCGCCAGCGCGCCGCCAAAGGCCGCGAAACCGAAGGTCGCCTCGTAGCCAACGCCCTCCGCCAGCCAGCCGCCGATCACCGGCGCGATCAGCGAAGCGGGCGCCACCAGCGTGCTGGACAGGGCGATGTAGTAAGGCCGTTCGGACAGACTGCCGAATTCGGGCGTCATCGCCAGCACCGTCGTCCACAAAGCGGCATTGGCGATGCCCCCCAGCCCGAAAGCCAGATAGAAGCTGCCGACTCCCGTCGCCATCCACACGGCCAGCGCGCTGCCGATCGCGGCAACGATCCCGATCAGGACGGCGTAGCGATGGCCGAAGCGGTCGCCGAGCCAGCCGAGTACCGGGTTGCCGAGTGCCTGCGAGACGAGCATGATCGTCGTCATCACGCCCGCGACCAGCTCATCGGCGATGCCGAAGCGCTGGACGGCGAAGATGGCGAAGAAGCCCTGCGCCATCAGCGCGACCTGCCCCAAGATGCGCGCAAGCGCGAACCAGCGGAAGTTGACATCGCGCGCCAAGATCGACTTGGCGGCGCGCAGCACGTCGCGCAAGCCCGGACGCCGGACGACTTCGACCTCGTGCGCCGGTTCGCGCGTCTGCGCCAGGAAGGCGAACGACAGCCACATCCCGACGCTGGCGACGGCAAAGCAGGCCGCGTAATCCCACGGCGAGTCGAGCCGTTCGATCAACAGCCCGGCGATGATCGCGCCGAGAGCACCCATGCCCTGCGCCAGCGCCGACTGCATGCCGTAGAACGTCCCGCGGATGGAATGCGGCATGATCTTGGCGATCATGCTCTGCCAGCCGGTGGCTGTGAAGCCCGCCCCGAAGCTCTGCCAGACGATCATGACGAAGGCCAGCACCAGCGCCAGCTCGCGCGACACCTGTGGGATGAGCAGCGCCACCAACAGCAGGCCGAAATAGGGCAGCCGCTCTTGGATCGTCATCAAGAGGACGAACGGCTTATATCGCGCCAGCCGCGACACATGCCCAACGGTCAGGAGCTGCGGAAGCTGCCAGCCGAGGAAATGCAGCGACCCGACCAGGCCGATCAAGAGCGGCGAGTCGGTCAGCGTCGCCAGAAAGAGCGGCAGCACCGTCTGGTAGCTGGCGGCATACAACCCGAAGCCGTAAAAACCCCCATCGAAAACATTGAAGACGAAATTGTGGCGAACATGGGGCGTCGCTTGTGTCTGCACGATGCGGCGGCTCCTTGAGGCAGATGAGTCGCATTCTACAGCCGGACGGTGGCGCTTGACTAGAGCCGCCAACGGCTTTTGACACACCCCTAACACATCTCTAAAATCGTGCTGCGGCGTGTGTTCGTCTCAGAACTGGAGGTGTGGCATGTCCGATCTGCTGCTGCGCAGCGCGACCATCCTGCGCGTCGGGCGCGACGCGCCGCGCGTCGATCTGCTCCATGCGCACGATGTCTTGGTGCGCGGCAGCCGCATCGAAGCTGTGCAGCCGAGCGGGCAGGCGGATCCTTCGCATTTTCGCACCGTGATCGAGGCTGAGGGTCGGCTGGTCATGCCCGGCCTGATCAACACGCACGCGCACGTGCCGATGGTGCTGTTTCGCGGGCTGGCGGAAGATGTGACCATCGACAAATGGTTTAATGATTACATCTGGCCGTTGGAGAGCAACCTGAAGCCGGAAGATGTCTATTGGGGGATGCAGCTCGGTCTAGCCGAGATGATCGAGGCAGGCGTCACCTCGGTCGCCGATCATTACTTCCACATGGATGAGGCAGCACGCGCCGTCGAGCGCGCGGGGACGCGCGCGCTGCTCGGCTGGGCGATCTTCGGCAGCCAAGGCACGGCGCTGATCGACCAGACGGCGGACTTCGTGCGGCGCTGGCAGGGCGCAGCGGGCGACCGCATTCGCACGTGCATGGCACCGCACGCGCCCTACACCTGCGATGACGACTTCCTGCGCGCCTGCGCCGCAGCCGCAGAACGTCTCGACGTCGCGGTGCACATCCACGTCAGCGAGACGCTCGACCAAACGCAGGCGAGCACAGCGCGCCGCGGCCTGACGCCCGTCCAAGTGCTGCGCGAAACCGGCATCCTCGAACGCCCGACGCTGCTGGCACATGTGTGCGGCGCGCTGCCGCAGGATATCGAACTGCTGGCGCGGCATCCAGCGGGCATCGCCCACGCGCCCAAAACGTACCTTAAACTGGCGATGGATATCGCCCCGGTTATCGCGTTTCGTGAGGCGGGCATCCCGATCGGGCTGGCGACCGACGGCGCGGTCAGCAATAACACGCTCGATCTTTGGGAGTCGCTGCGCCTGCTGGCCATGCTGCAAAAAGACCGCGCCCACACACCCGAAGCGCTGCCGATCGGCGAGGCCCTCTACATCGCCACGCGCGAAAGCGCGCGCGTGTTCGGCCGCCAGCACGACCTGGGCGCGGTCGAGCCGGGTTATCTCGCCGATCTGATCGTGATCGATCTCGGCGGGCTGCATCATCAGCCGCTGCACAGCACGACCGCCAGTCTCGTCTACAACATGCAGCCGTCCGATGTGCGCACCGTCATCATCGATGGGCAGGTCGTCATGCGCGACCGGCAGCTCGTGACGCTGGACAAGGCCGAGATCGTCGAGCAGGTCAAGGCGAGCATGATGCGCCTGGCTCAGCGCCAGCCGGACAAGCGCATCCAGTCCTACAATCCGTGATCGCGCCGCAAAAGCGTTTGAACGCATCACACCTCAGTGCGTAATAGCATAGAGTCGTGAGTCGATCAGCACGAAGGGTGAAGGGCATCACCATGGCGCTCGCAATCGAAACCCACCAACTAGGGCGCATCTACAAAATCCGCGGCAGCAAACGCAAGGACGCACCCAGGATGCTGACCGCCTTGACCGGCGTCGATCTGGAGGTGCAGCGCGGCCAGTTGTTCGGGCTGCTCGGCCCGAACGGTGCGGGCAAGACGACGCTGATCAAGATCCTGGCAACGCTTCTGCTGCCTTCCAGCGGGACAGCGCTCGTCGATGGGCTGGACGTCACGCACGACGTGACCGAGATCCGCCGCCGCATCGCCATGGTCAGCGGCGGCGAAACCAGCGGCTACGGCCTGCTCACGGTCGAGGAGACGCTGTGGATGTTCGCCCGCTTCTACGGCCTGGACACGCCGACGGCGCGCGCCCGCATCGACCAGATGCTGGGCGTCGTCGGGCTGGCCGACCGCCGCCGCAGCAAGATCAGCGACCTTTCGACCGGGCTGCGCCAGAAGATGAACTTCGTGCGCGGTTTCATCAGCGACCCCGACATCATCTTTCTCGACGAGCCGACGCTCGGCTTGGACGTCTCGGCGGCGCGCGAGGTCAAGACCTGGCTGCACGACCACCCCGACCGGACGATCCTGCTCACCACCCATTACATGGCCGAGGCTGACGAGCTGTGCGACCGGCTGGCGATCATCGATCAAGGCAGGTTGTTGGTCGAAGATACCCCCATCGCGCTCAAACGGCGGCTCCAAGGCGAGCCGGTCTTCGTGCTGCGCGTCACGCCGCTCGACAAGCCTGAGACGGGCGACCGGATCGAAGATGTGCCGGGCGTGCGCCGCTTGACCGTCGCCGAACGTGATGGCTACAGCGAGCTGCACATGGCGCTGGCCGGAGAAGATGCCCTGCCCAGCGTGCTGGCGCATCTCAGCCGGCGCGGCGCAGGCTTGATCGGGCTGGAGAAACGAGAGCCGACGCTGGAGGATGTCTTCATCGAGCTGGTGGGCCGCCGCCTGACCGAAGCCCATGGAGGCGCCCCATGAACGAGCAGCGAGCCGCCAAAGCGCGCGGTTTCACCCTGCTGTGGCGGGCGATGTGGGCGCGCGCCTACCCGCGCATCATCGGCGCGCTGCGCGAGCGCACATGGCTGTTCTTCGAGACGGTGCTGCCGCTCGGCGCGACCGCGGCCTACGTCTTCATTTACCGCGCTGCCCAAGCACCGCCAGAATTCACCAATTTCGCCGTGCTCGGCGGCGCGATGACGGCCTTCTGGCTCAATGTGCTGTGGGGCATGGGGAGCCAGCTCTACTGGGATAAAGAGGATGGCAACCTCGAGCTGTACATCCTGTCGCCCGCACCGATGATGGCGATCCTGCTCGGCATGGCGGTGGGCGGCATCTTCATGGCCTCGGTGCGCGCGCTCTCGATCATCGTGCTGGCGTCACTGCTGTTCGGCGTCGGCTACCAGATCGCCAGCCTGCCGCTGGTCGCGCTCACCTTCATCCTGACTCTGGTGGCGCTGTACGGCATGGGCATGATGTTCGCGTCGATCTTTTTGGCCGCAGGGCGCGAAGCCTGGCATCTCTCCAACATGCTTCAGGAGCCGATCTACCTGATCTCCGGCATCTACTTCCCGGTGACCGCGCTCAGCTTCTGGGTGGCGGTCGCGGCTTCGATCGTGCCGCTCACGCTCGGCATAGACGCCATGCGCCAGCTCATCTTCAGCGGCGGCAGTCTGCGCGGTTTTCTGCCCGTCGAAGTCGAGCTGGCGATCTTGGCCGGGCTGGCGCTGCTCTTTCTGGTCGGGGCGCGCTGGCTGCTCTACCGGCTCGAAACCATCGGACGACGCGACGGTCGATTGATCGAGCGGCGGCGCTGAGAGGAGATCGACACGATCATGCTGGCAGCCGACCGTCTGCTCAAGCTCCCGCTTGTGCGCCAAAGCAGCCGCCTGCGCACGTTCGTGCTCGCCGCTTGGCTGAGCTGGCAGATCGAGTCCAACTGGGCAGATCCACTGCTGTTCTTCATCTACTTCGTCGCCCGCCCGATCGCGAGCCTGATGATCATCGTCGTCATGTACAGTGTGATCGCCGAGGGCATCTTGCAGACGCCGCTCTTCGCCTACGTCTACCTCGGCAACGCGCTCTTCATCTTGGTCGCGCAGATCATGGCCGGTGTGAGTTGGGCGGTCATCGAAGACCGCGAGCATTACCGCGTCGCCAAGCAGATCCACACAGCACCGCTCGATGGCTACATGTATCTGCTCGGCCGCGGCACAGGGCGCTTCATCGTCGGCCTGATCTCGGTCGCGATCACGGTGCCGTTCGGCATCTTGGTCTTTCAACTGCCCGTCGTCTTGGCGCGCATCGACTGGGGGCTGTTGATGGCCAGCACCGTGCTGGGCATCATCGCCATGGGCGGTTTCGGCGTCATCTTGGGCGCGCTCACTCTGCAAGCGGGACGCCAGTCGTGGTATATCGGTGAGGCGGTCAGCGCCGCGCTCTATCTCTTCACCGGCGCGATCTTCCCGATCGATGTGCTGCCGGAATTCCTGCGGCCGATCGGGTTGGTGATGCCGGCGACCTACTGGTTGGAACTGGCGCGGCGCGCGCTCATCAACGACCCGACCATACAGTATCAAGTGCTCAGCGAGATCGACAGCACGGCGCTGCTCCTGCTGCTGGCGGTCATGGCGGTCATCTTCGTGGCGGCATCGGTTATCATCTACCGGGCTTCGCTGCATCTGGCGAAGCAAAAAGGCATCCTCGACATGGAGACGAACTATTGATCGACAAAGATGTCCTCATCCGCAGCCATGCAGGGATGCGGCTGATCGCCCTCGCCGCGCTCTACAACAAGGGTGATTTCGAGCGGCTCCACGCCTACATCGACGACCATTTCACCGCCGATGCGCTCGCCACGGAGAAGACCGCCGCCCGCCTACAGGCTCTGCGCGAGCAGTTCGAGGCAGGTGGCAAGGTGCGCGTGCAGCAGGTCATCGCCCATGGGCCATATCAAGTCGTCGTCATGATGGCGAGCGAGCGCGGTCTCGTCATTCTGGAGGATCTGCAGGTCGAAGCCGATTACCCGCATAAGATCAAGGCGCACACGCGTCAGATTGTCCTCTAAAGCGGAGCGGGCGCAGACGCTCAGGCATCTCAGCCGGTCGTCTTCATGCCGGCAGCGATGCCGTTGATCGTCGCCAGCACCTCATCGAGCACCCGTTCGTACTCCGGCGTATCGGCCTGTAAGACGCGCAGCGTGCGCAGCAAAGCGACCTGGATGTAATTGAGTGGATCGACATACGGATTGCGCCGCTCGATCGAACGGCGCATAGTCGGCGACTTCTCCATCAGCTCGTGCTGGCCGGTGATCAGGCAGATCATCCGGCAGGCGCGGCTGTGTTCCTGCTCCATCTGGGCGTAAACCGCTTGGCGCAGTTCCTCATCCGGCACCAGCGCCGCGTAGAGCGCCGCGATGCCCATATCGGCTTTGGCGACATCGAGCTGGCAGTTTTCGATCAGCGCGCGGAAGAACAGCCATTCGCCGTACATCGTCTGGAGAAGCGCCAACCCGTTTTCGGACTTCCCGCAAAACGCCTCCAGCGCGCTCCCGACGCCGAACCAACTGGGGATGATGGCGCGGCTCTGCATCCACGAGAACATCCAGGGGATGGCGCGCACCTCGGCAAAGCCGCCCGAACGCCGTTTGGCCGGTCGCGAGCTGATCGGCAGGCGCGACAGCTCGTGGATCGGCGTCGCGTGCTGCCAATACTCGGCGAAGCCCGGCGTCTCGTAGACGTAATCGCGGTAAGCCTTGCGACCGAGCGCGGCCAGCTCATCCATGGCTGCCAGCCAGTCCGGGCGCGGCTCGACATGGGGCGGCGCACCCAGCGCCAGCAGCCCGGCATGGACGACCTGCTGTAAATGCCGCCGCCCGATCTCATGATTGCTGTAGCGATAGGCGATGACCTCGCCCTGCTCGGTGATCTTCATGCGCCCGGAGAAGCTCGACGGCGGTTGAGCGAGGATCGCCTGATTGGTCGGGCCGCCGCCGCGCCCGATGCTGCCGCCGCGCCCATGAAACAGCTCCAGCTCGACATTGTGCGCGCGGCAGATTTCGGCCAGCGTCTGCTGCGCGCGGTACAGACTCCAATTCGAGGCCAGATAGCCGCCATCTTTATTGCTGTCCGAGTAGCCGAGCATGATCTGCTGGCGATTCCCGCGCGCGCGCAGATGCTGGCGATAGATCTCGTTGGTGAAAAGCTCTCGGATGATGTCCGCCGAGCAGCGCAGATCGTCGATCGTTTCGAAGAGCGGCACCAGATCGACATGCTCATCGACCGCCACCTCACGGGCGAACAGCAGCATCGTCAGGATATCGCTCGCCGCCGTGCTCATGCTGGCGATGACCGTATCCACAGCGCTCGTCCCATACAGCCGGTGGGCGCGCCGGATCATGCGCCAAGTGGCGATCACGCGGTTGGTCGTCTCGCTGAATTCCGGCTCGACCGGGAACAAGGGGCGGCGGCTGGCGATCTCGCGGGTCAGCAGATGCTGCTTGACGCTTTCCGGCACCGAACGATAGTCCTCAGTGATGCCGTAATGGTGGAACAGCTCGTGCACGGTCGCAGCGTGCAGGCGCGCATCCTCGCGCACATCGAGCGGCACCAGGTGCAGCCCGAACAGGCGCACTTTCTGGATCACACGCTGCACCTGGCCGGCAGCCACCCGCCGCCCCAAGTGGGCGCGCAGGCTTTCCGCGACCAATTCGAGATCGGCAGCCAGCTCCTCCGTCGTGCGGTAGCCGTTGGCTTCCAAGCGCCGGTACATGCTGTCGATGATGGTGCGGTAATCTTCGCCGACGTAGCGTGAGTCGCGTTCCGCTTTGGGAAAGCGCGTCTGCAGCGCCCACGTCAAACTGACCTCGTCCGACCACTGCGTCAGATGGTCGCGCAAGAAAGCCAGCTCCTGCAGATAGACCTGGCGCGCAGCGGCGTGCATCGCTTCAAAGGCGCTCAGCGTCACTTCGGCGGTGACGTTCGGGTTGCCGTCGCGGTCGCCGCCCACCCAAGACGCGAAACGCAGGAACTCCGGGAGGTGCGACCAATCCGCTTCGGGATAATGCGTTTGCAGGGCCGTGCGCATCTCGGCGTAAACCTCGACCGCCAGATCCATGATCGCCGAGACGACGAAATAGATGCTGAATTCGACCTCGTCACCGACGGTGGCTTTGGCGGCGCGCGTTGGGCGCGTGTGCCACAGCTCCTCGATCTCCTCGATCATGTCCGCCTCGAGCAGCGCCTGTTCGCGCGGCAGCAGATCAGGGCGGTCGTAAGCCGCGAGCATCTGCGCGATGTGGCGCAGCTTGACCAGCACCTCTTTGCGTTTGGCCTCGGAAGGGTGCGCTGTGGTGACAAGACGCAGACACAGCTTGTTCAGCAGGCCGCGCACTTGGCTCGCGTCCAGCCCGGCGGCCTTCATCCGGCTGACCGCGTCGTCGATCGTCTCAGTCAGATGGCCGGTGCGCTCGCGCTCGCGCAGCACGCGGATACGCTGGCGATCCTCAGCGATGTTGATCAGTTGGAAATAATTGCTGAAGGCTTTGATCAAGACCTTGAGGAGCGGGAGATCGAGCGAGTCGATGGTCGATGACAACGTCAGCGCAGCCTCATGATCACCACTGCGCCGGTTCTTGGCTGCGGCGCGCACCCGCTCGACCAGATCGAAAGCCGCCTCGCCGTGCTGCTCTTTGATCACAATGCCCAGCAGCCGGCCGAGCATTCGCACATCCGCACTCAAACGATTTATGGTTTCCGCGGGCTGACTCATGGCATCGACACACCGATTTGTCACGGGCATAAAAGCGTATTGTAGCGTGGATCGGCGGTCATCCCACAATCTGTGAAGGGTCACCAATGTTACAAGAGTGTCATAGCCTTGTAAGGTGATTGCGCAGGGTTTATAGTAGCTGACTTCGTATGGCGGTCTGTAATAAATGTGAGCAAAGTGTCGTCTATGCGCCGCATTCCGCGCCAAGAGCGCGGTCAGAAACGGGTCAGCGCGCTGCTCGAGGCGGGCAGCGCACTGATTGTGGAGCAGGGTCTCGAGGCCGTCACCACCAACGCGATCGCCGAGCGAGCCGGCACATCGATCGGCTCGCTCTACCAATTCTTCCCCAACAAGGACTCGATCATCGAAGCTATCGCCCAGACGGTCGCAGGAGAGTTGAAGACCGAAGCGCGCCTGAGATCGATACCGCCCACCTGCATCCTGGCGCTTCGCCAGCACGTCGATTGGCTGTACGAATTCATGACGCGCCGACCGGTGCTGCTGCCGCTTCTACACATGGGCTATCACGCTGCGCACCGTCATCTGATCGAAATCCACATCCACGCCGAGCTGGCGGGCCAATACGCCCGCATCGTGCTGCATTTTTTCCCGGGGCGCGACCCAGCGCTGACGCATCGGCAGTCGGCGATCGCGGTTCGCTGCATCGCCGCCGTCTTGAACTACGCGGCGCACCAAGATGACGAGGGTCGCGCGCAGGCGGTGGAAGAGTTGAAGACGCTGCTGGTGCGCTATCTGTGCGATCTACACCAGCTCACGACCGATACGTAGGCAGCAGAGCGCCCGACTGCCAACTGCTCAGCGGCAGCCGAGCGGCTCAGCACTTCGGACTCAGATATAGTGGGCCGGCGTCTGGTTGAGCGACCGGCGCAGGAATGCCTTGACCGAGTCGACCGCGACAGCGGCACCGACATCAGGCCCGGTCATCAGCGTGTTGATGCCGACCAGACGCCCGGCGACATCGAACAGCGGCCCGCCCGAATGGCCTGGCCGCAGGTGCAGGCTGACGACGACCCAATCCAGGCCCTGCGCGGGCATTTCCGGCAGATGGCGTCCGACGCCGATGACCACCCCACTGGTCGCAGCATTGCGCACGCCCCACGGATGGCCCAACGCCATCACCCAAGCACCGGGCTGAAGCGTGCGCGAGTCGCCAACCGCGATCGTCGGCAGACCATCCGCTTCGATCATCAATGCAGACAAATCCTGCTCCTGGCTGCTCGCGATCAGCCGCGCAGGCAGCGACCGACCGTCCGGCAGCGTGACCTGAAGCGCGTGACCGCTGCCCACGACGTGGGCGTTGGTCACGATCAAACCGTCAGGATGCCAGATCGTCCCCGCGCCCGCGCCGTGTTCGCCGGCTGTGATACGCACGAGACTCGCCTGTACGCCGGAGACAAGGTCGGCAGTCTCGCGATTGAGATGCTGCAACACGCTCATGTT
>CAYTME010000017.1:31259-31488 GCA_964438415.1 uncultured Pleurocapsa sp.
CGGCGCGTGCCCTTGCCGCGCACGATCTTGAACGCTGCGCTCGTGCCGACCCGGTCGCCGCTCAGCAGCGCCATCAAGTCGTCCATCTGACGCAGCGGATGCCCATCGAGCATCACCAGCGTATCGCCGAGGGTCAGGCCACCCGCATCCGCCGGGCTGTCCGGCTCGACCGACATCAGCAGCAGACCGGTCTCCTGGCCGAGCTGCGCCGCCAGGCTGGCCGGCAGGC
>CAYTME010000018.1:0-16224 GCA_964438415.1 uncultured Pleurocapsa sp.
AATACTGGGGGCTGGCGGAGAAATACAATGTGCTGGTCGTGGGTCGCTCGGAACAGGTGGCTGTGCTGACGCGGAAGGCGGGCGATGCGATGCGGCTGGCGAAGCACCTGGAAGAATGGCTGGGCCGATGGGTCGGCGAGATCGACCTGAAGGCCGGCGAGCAGGACAAGCGTTTGGTGTCGCTGGAGAAGCGGCTGAACGAATTACAGAGTCGGATTTATGAACTTGAGCAGAAAGGGAAAGCGCAGTGAGTGAAGGCTTTGCAGGCTGGGCGGTGGTCGAGGTGATGGGCCACAAGACGTATGCCGGGCAGGTGCGCGAGGAAGTGATCGCGGGGACGGCGTTTGTGCGGATTGATGTGCCAGAGACGAGCCGGAAGCCGGCGTACACGAAGTACATCGGGACGGGCAGCATTTACGCGATCTCGCCGACGAGCGAGGCGGCTGCGCGGATCGCGGCGATGCGGCTGGATGAACCGCCGGTGAACCCGTACCTGATCCCCATCGAGTACCAACTGCCGGCGAAGGTGGACGGGGAACTGGTGCCTTCGGCTGAACAGGTGGCTGAGATGCAGTCGCTGCTGGGCGATCATCACTATTCGGACGATGAAGACGACGTGGATGACGAATGGGGCGAGTCGTTTGAGGATAACGACGACGATGACGCTGTATGGTCAGCGGACTGGGGCACGGATTGGCCGGACGGTGATGACGACGAAGACGACCTGGACGAGGGTGACGAACCGGATGATGACGACCCGGATGACACGCCGGAACCGGGGCCGGATGGCGGGGCAGCCGCGCCAGCAGCGGAAGTGCCGTTCTGATGGGAACCTGGCGGATTGTGAGCATGGAACGGGGCGAGACGAAGAACAGCCGCTCACCAATGTGGCGGTGTGTGACCGAGGACGGCGAGCGGGTGAATGTGTTCAGCCATATAGACCCGTACAAGGACAGCTTCGGGCACTTCGTCGCGGCAGGATATGCCAACGAGCTACGCGGGATGGAAGTCGGGCAGCAGATGACCTGGCACGCGCACCCGATTGAGGTGCGGCTGCTGAAGCGGGACGATTACTGGAACGTGATCGGGGTGGAGAAGCGGCCTGACGGGGCGGAACCGGACGCGATGTACGTGCCGGATTTCGATTACTGGCGAGGGATGGCGCAGGCGCAGGCGACGCTGCTGCTGGAAGACGACATCGATGGCCCGCGCAAGATCATCGTCGACGTGGAAACGACCGGCCTGATGCTGGATGACGAGATCGTGTCGGTGTGCGTGCTGCACTGCAATCGTGAGGCAGTCAACGTTTTAGTCGATACGTTGGTGCGGCCTTACGACCCGCACAAGCTGAATCGCGCCGGGAAGTGGGGCAAGACAGCGTCCGATGTGACCGGGATCACTGCTGATCTGCTGGAAGATGCACCGACATTCAGCCGGGTGGTGTATCCCCTGGATCGGGCGCTCCAGCGCAGCATCTGGATGGGATGGAACGTGGATTTTGACACCTTCCGCCTGCAACTGGCGTGCGAGGGGAACCATGATCCATTCGTGCCGGTGGCAACGGTGGATGTGATGCGCCTGTTTAGCTGGTACAGCGGGGCATGGGACAAGGTGCAGCAGGTGTGGAAGCGAGTGTCGCTGGGTGATGCGGCGGATTACTTCTTCCTGGCACATGACGAGGCCCACAACGCAAAGGGTGACGCGCTGATGGTGTGGAAGATTCTGAAGGCGATGGCGGAAGACGCAGCAGACCGGGACGAAGTCGCGCCGTTCTGACCTCACCCCCTGACCCCCTCTCCACACATGGCGAGGGGGAATTTACTGACGCGGGCCGGGGGCAGCCTCGGCCCTGGATGATGAGGACGAACGATGGACATTTTGCTGTTTGTGCTGGTGGTGCTGCTGGCGACGCTGACGATGGCGCAGTACGAGGAACTGCTGGGGCACAAGACGGAACTGATGGAACTGCGGCTGCGGCTGGGGCGGATTGAGACGCAGATGGGCATTGTGACGATGACGGTGGAAGAAGTGGAAGCGATGATGGACCGGGCTGCGCAGGATATGGTGCGCGGGGTGGATGACCGGGGGTGGCCGCTGTGAATACGAATGGCAAAAAGCGGTGCGCATGGCTGTGCCGGCATGAACCCACAAAGGCGCAGCGGGCTGACCTGGAAGGCGCGGGCTACCGGATTGCGATTGTGAACCCGCCGGGGCGCATCACCAGTGCGCGGTGGGCGTGGGCGCTGTGCCAGAACGCCTGCGGGGGAATGCCTGACCTGGTGGTGGCGGTGCTGCCGATGAATTTGCTGAACTACTTCCTGCGGGAAGTGGACCCGAACACGGTGGTGGTGCGGGCGATTGCCCAGAAGAACGGCGAGTACGACCACGATTGGATCTGGTCGGGCCGGTGGGAACGGATTGAGCGCGTAAAAATCGTGACGAAGCCCTGGACGCCGGGGAACAGCGCAACGGGCTGAAGCCCGCTGTCTGAGGAAGGAAGGTTGGAATGAATATGCAGATGACGATTGAGAAGCTGGAAGTAAGTTACGAAGTGGTGGAAGAGGACGAGCCGGTGAAGCTGTGCCGGCAGTGCGGCGAGTGGTGGCCGTCGACGGATGAATTCTTCCACCGCTCGACACAGGGGACGTTCCGCTCGCCGTGCAAGGCGTGCATCCAGGAACGGCGGTATGAGACGAATACCCGCCAGACGTGCTGCGTGCCGGGGTGCAATCAGCCGCGCCGGGTGACGAAGGAAGGGCTGCCGCGTTACAGCCGGTGTGAGAAGCACGAACGGGAACATGCCAAACGGCACTACAAACCGAGGCCGAGAGCCGGGCTGCGGGATGGGGTGTGCTGTGTGGACGGGTGCGAGGAAGCGCGACATGTGACACGCGGCGGGATGGTGATGAGCCGGTGCTTCAAACACATGTCGGAACAGCGGCGTGAATGGCGGCAGGCGGTGCGATTATGAGCATCGACAGAGTCAACGCATTGACGCAGGAACAGCGGGACGCGGCGCTGCGCGAGGCGCGGCTGCGGATGGCGGGGCCGGAACCGGAAGCGGGACGGGAACCAACGCTGGATGATTTTGTGGCGCGGGGAACGGGGAAGCTGCCGGTGGGGGTGACGCTGACGATCCGGCGGCTGTCGGTGATCGCGCTGCTGGCGACGTTCTTCCCCAGCGCGACCAGGCTGCACCAGATCGGCCTGGAATCTTTTGGGCAGGCGGTGACGGATGTGACGACGGCGTATGTCGCGGCGCTGTGCATCGTGCTCATGGCTGAAGTGGGACAGATCATCTTTAGCCTGGCGGCGGTGACGGCGGAACGGGGCGCGGGGCGGGTGAACTGGCAGCGGCTGGGGCTGCATCTGGGGGCGATGATCTGCACGGCGATTGCCCTGAGCGGGAATGCGGAAGTGGTGAAGCCCTGGCTGCACGCCGGGGTGTTCATCTGGTTTGAGACGTTCGCCCCGCCTTTCCTGGTGCTGATTACGGCCAATATTCTGAAGTCGCAGATGCTGCACAGTATTGAGGACCTGCACCGGGCACGGATGCAGTTCGAGGCGGCGCACACGGAATGGGTGCGGGATGCCCGGATGCGGGAACAGGCGTGGCAGGATGCGTATGCGCAGGCGCACGAACAGGCGGACTGGATGCGCGTGGTGGCGAACGCTCTGCGGGATGCGCTGCGCAGTGCGAACCGGCGGTCTTATGCGATGATCCGCGAATTGAGCGATGCGGACTGGCGCGAGCTGGTGATCCGTGAACTGAAGGCGGATCAGTGGTATGTGCGCGCGGAAGCGCAGGCGCAGGAACAGACACGCATTGAGCAGGCGCAGACGCAGGCCGACGCACGCACCGCAGGGGTTCATGCGCACGCTGCGAGCAGCAGCGGCCAGCGCACCGGCGAGACGGCCGGCCAGGTGCGGTTTGATGATGCGCGCGGGGTGTGGGTGAGCGAGTGCCCGCACTGCGGCAGCGTGTATGCGAAGGACAGCGAGCGCGGGGCGGTGAACAGCCTGGCGGCGCACATGCGTTTTTGCGAGGTGCGCAACGTGAGCGAGACGGCGATGCGCGCACAGTATGCGAATGCGGTTGAGCCGGTTGAGGTGGGGACGAATGGGCGACAGGAAGCATAAATCCACCACGCGCAAGGGATTCTTCGATGTTCCGCCGCTGCGTTACACCGGATCCAAGTGGCAGCTGGCTGAATGGATTATCGAACAGTTCCCGAAGCATGATGTGTATGTGGAACCTTACGCAGGCAGTGCGTCAGTGTTCTTCCGTAAACACCGATCATCCATTGAGGTTCTGAATGACATGGATCACGACCTCGTGATTTTTTTGACGTGCTGCGCACACGCGGGGACGAACTGGCGCGAGCGATTGAACTGACCCCTTACGCGAGGGTTGAGTACGAGCGCGCTTTTGAACCTTGTGATGATCCTCTGGAACGCGCGCGGCGTTTTTATGTCGCCGTATGGCAATCCTTTGGCGGCACACTCGTACACAAGAGCGGATGGAGACATCAGCGGAACACAAAACAACGTTCACCCGTAGTAGACACCTGGAGACGAATGGAAGGTCTGCTAGATGCGGCGATGCGATTGAAGGATGCTCAAATCGAGTGTATGCCGGCGATTGACTGCATTATGCACTATGACAGTCCAGAGACACTTTTTTACGTTGATCCGCCTTATGTTATGAAGGCGCGATCTGGCAGAGGACGCAAGCGCTACCGATACGAGATGAGTGACGCAGATCATGAGCAACTTGCGGAAGTGCTTCACGGTATCAAAGGCATGGCAGTTCTCAGCGGTTATCAATCTGAACTGTACACACGTCTCTATTCTGAATGGGGGCGGTTGGATAAAACAAATACCACAAACGGTAATGGCTCCAGCGTGGAATCTTTGTGGATTTCCCCTGCGGCACTGACCAATCGGGAACCGTTATTCAGGGGTGAGTTATGACCTACCAAGTGGGCAATTTGCTGGCGTTCACGCGCGACGACCCGGTGTTTGGGACGTATGAGGATGCGTATACACATCTGCTGGGGCTGACGAACGGGGACGATGACGAGTTGTTCGGGCTGTGGACGGGGCAGGATGACGGCGGGGAACTGCTGGCGATTGGCTATCGAGGTGAGGTGTTTGAGAAGTGAGCACAAGAGAGGACAGGATCATGAGCAAGTCGAAGTACCAGTTGAATATCCCGGAAGCGCTGTACGACGAATTATACGAGATCGCACGGGCGCATGAGATCACCGTGAGTGACCTGGTGAAGAAGTACCTGAAGCTGGGGGTGGTAGCGTCGAACCCGGACATTCAGGTTGTGATTGTCGATGGCTCGGAAGAGGTGACAGTCGACCTGTGGGGTGACTAGGGGCGCAGACATTGAGCATCTTTAAGCAGGTTATTGAGCGGGCGGAAGCGATCAAGGCTGAGAAGCGGGCACGGGCAGAGGCGAACCCTCTGCCCCGGCGGGCGCTGCGAGATTCGGCGCATGAGAGCCGGGTGACGGTGAAGCTGAACGGGCGGACGCTGTATGTGCTGCGGCGGACGGAAGTGAGCGCGACGGATATGGCACGGCAGGGGCGGTATCGCGGCATGACGGTGTTTGAGTTCCAGCGCTTTGGGAAGGACATGAAGCGCTGCGGCGGCTGCGGGATGATGCGCCGGCGGGATCAATTCAGCCCGGACCCGGACCATGCCGACGGGTTGAAGAGCTGGTGCAAGAAGTGCCGGGCGGAAGTGGAACGCGAGGCGTACCGGGGCGGCCGGCGGAAGCGGAAGAAGACACGTTCAAACGCAATCCCAAAGGGACACTTCGTAGGGGCGCAGAGGCGCAAAGGGGGCAAGTGATGGCGACAGTTTTCAGGTCGGATGGAACCCGGTTGTGCGGGGCAGATGGCTGTGGGCAGGCGGCGACCCACGCTCTGACATGGACGGATGGATGGGTGTATTACTGCGAGTCTCATGCGCTGTGGATGGTGCATGTTGGGAAAGTGATGGGGTTCATCACGCCGGGACTGACCCTGCGCGAGATTTCGCCGTCGGAAGCGAACCTGAACGTGCTGGCAATCGGTATCCAATCGGCATTCAAGGTCTTCTTTGAGACGATTTTCCGAGATGAGATCAAGGTGGTTGACGTTTTGTCGCAGGATGATGGCACGGTGCTGCTGGAAATCCAAATGCGGTTCAGCGACGTGACGCTCAAACTTCTGGTGGCTCATCAACTGGCAGATTCGGCTGAGGTGGAAGCGGCGTTCCTGGCCGCAGCAGACACTTATGTCCGGCAGATGTTTCGTTCTGGTGGATGGCGCAAAGGGGGCAAGTGATGAGCAACCGACAAATGCCCAGACTGGATGTAGGTCTGCACATCGGGGCGCGGCGCGGGTATGACAATATGCCTTTAGACCGCGCTGAGGCGGCATTCCGGGCCGAATACAACCCGACGACGTACATGATCGGGCAGTTTCGCACGGGCTATGTGCATGGTCAGATCAACGCTCGGTTGAACTGGCTGCGCAGTTGGCAGGGCTATCTGCCGCGTGAGGAACTGGAACAAATGCTGGCGGACATTGACCCGGTAGCTCGGAAGTGGGGTTATGACGAACGCGAAGAGGACAAGTGATGGCTGAGAAGATGACACTAGGGGGACTGGCAGTGCAGGCATTGGCGAATGACTTCGCAAAAACGATTGGCACTCTCCGAGCCGTGCAAAATCCTGCGTTTGCCGAATACAGCCGTACTGTGATGCGCGCTGTTGAGATGATCGCGGATGAACTGCGGCGAATCCGGGAAGGCCGGCTGACGGTGACGGAACGGCTGCAACTGGGCGGGTGGCAGGCGGTGGACCCGCACGAGTTGACGCCGGATGAACGCTGGGAATATCAGCGATGGATTTTGACTGCGCCTGCGCGGTGGGTACGGTGGCGTTTCAGCAATTTCGAGTAAAACCGATTCTAGAGGGTGAATGAAATGGCAATGACAGGCAACACCAAAATCCTTGAAATTGATGGGCAGACCGCCGCACAGGTGGCTAAACACATTGACGATCATGTTGAGCTAGGTTGGCAGGTGATTGGTTTTGATGTGTGCATGGATGCTGCTGGGATGCGTTATTACACCATCATGCTCAGTTGGGCAGGGCGCGGATTTACACCGAAGGAGCCGGGATGATGTTTACTATCGACCAGATACCGCGTTCAGCGTTTGGCTTTGGCTGGCATCATGAGGCCGCTTTGACACTCTGCCAGCAGGATTATCATGCTTGCCCATTCGGTTGCACAAAAGATGGCGCGCCGAACTGCGCTGTCAACGTCTCAGAATTGCGATGCGAACCGGCGCGACAGACACTCGAACAAGCCCGCCAAAAACATCAACAGATGAAAATGGCAAAACAGGCGCACCTTGAAACACTGACGAAAAAGCAGTTGCCGCACTTGCTTGAGCGCCGGGAAACTGTACTGGTTGCGCTGTCAGGAATTCTGGACATTGACCAAGAAGGCAAACTACTTGACATGCTCGAATGGCTTGAAGAACAGATTGATTATCTTCAACGCTGAGAAAGTCAGTTAGCGGGGCTGGTTTTCTGGCCTAGTTGGTTGACAGAACCGAAAACTTGTTCTACGCTGGGGGTGCATGAAGACCTTCCTCCTTCTGCGGGTGTGTCAGAAAGCGGTGCGAGCGACAGCGCCGCTTTTTGATTCTCGCTGTGTGAAAGCGGGTGATGTATGTGGCACTAAAGGGCAAACAACTGCCGTTCGCGCTGGCGTACCTAAAAAACGGATTTAATGGAACCAAAGCGGCGCGTGAGGCGGGATACAAGGGCAGTGACGCAGTGTTGGCGCAGATTGCCTACGAGAACTTGAGAAAACCTGAGATCGTGGCGTTCATCAAATCACAGATGAGTGAGATGGTGATGAGCGCGGAAGAGGCGTTGGTACGGCTGTCGATGACGGCGCGGGGGGATCTAGGCGAGTTCGCCAACATGAGCGAATCGGAACTGGTCAATCACCCGCAGAGTCACCTGCTGCACACGATCAAGCGGCGGACAATCCCGCAGAAGAACGCGGAACCGATTGTCGAACTTGAGATCAAGCTGTATGACGCGCAGGCGGCGCAGATACAGATTTTGCGGCAGCACGCGCTGGCAGAGGGCCGGCCGACTGAGATTGTGAAGCTGTACGAGACCGTATCACCAGATGACTGGGACGAACCGGGGGAGGACCTTTAGACCGCATCCCTGGCAGATAAAACCCTGGCGAGACAAATCGCTGGTGCTGCTGATGGACGGGCCGGCGGGCAGCGGGAAGTCACACATCGCCGCGAACAAGGTGGATGCGTACCTGCGGAAGTATCCGAACGCTACGGGACTGATGCTGCGCAAGACGCGCGAGTCGATGACGAACAGCACGCTGCTGTTCTATGACCGCATGGTGGTGGGGAATGATCCACATGTCCGACTGAAGCGTAACGATAAGCGGTTTGAGTACGCCAACGGCTCGCTGCTGGCGTATGGGGGTATGAAGGACCAGCAGCAGCGGGAAGCGATCCGCTCGATTGGTCTGGAAGGCGGCGTGGACATCATCTGGATTGAAGAGGCGCACCTCTTCACGCTGGATGATTTTGAGGAACTGCTACCGCGTCTGCGAGGCAAGGCGGCTTACAACTATTATCGCGGCGAGGGGTATTCGCACGAGCAGGCGAAGTCAATGGCCTGGGTGCAGATTATCCTGACGACGAACCCGGACAGTGACCAGCACTGGATTTATAAGCGGCTGATTCTGGGCGGTGAGGCGTCGCGGTATTTTTCGCTGACGGCAGATAACCCCAGCAACCCGGACAACTACGAGAGTACGGTGCTGGGCAAGCTGACGGGCGTGCGCCGGCTGCGGCTGAAGGATGGGAAGTGGGTTGCGGCTGAGGGCGCGGTTTATGAGGATTACCGCTATGAAGTGCATGTCATTGAGCCGTTTGCGATCCCGGCGCAGTGGCCGCGCTACCGGGCGATTGACTTTGGATTTACGAATCCGTTTGTCTGCCAGTGGTGGGCAGAAGACCCGGACGGCCGGCTGTATCTGTACCGCGAGATTTACATGTCGCAGCGAACGGTGGCGGATCATGCCGATCAGATCAAACAGCTTGAAGCCGGGGTTGATCCTGGCGTATGGAAAGACCTGACCGACAAAGACAGGGAACGAGCATGGTCGCTGGGCGAACGGATCACCCGAAGCACAGCGGATCATGATGCTGAGGATCGGGCGACACTGTCGAAAGCCGGCATTCACACGACTGCGGCAAAGAAGGCGATCAGCGTCGGCATTCAGAAGACGCAGGAACGGTTCCGTGTGCAGGCCGATGGCAAGCCGCGCATCTTCCTGTTTAATGACGCGCTGGTCGAAGCTGACCCGCTGCTGGAAGCCCAGAAGAAGCCCATTTGTACGATGGATGAACTGGGCGGGTATCTCTGGCAAAAGGGTCAGGATGGCAAACCAAACAAGGAAGTTCCGGTGCAGGTGGACGATCACGGCATGGATACGATGCGTTACATGGTGATGCTGCTGGATAGTCCTCAACAGAGTTCGACTGCGCCTGCGGCGATGCGAGGGCTGTACCGGCCTCGACCTAAAAAGCAGGGACCCCGAAGTTGAGCGGAGCGGCAGCGGCACGCAAAAAAGCAAAGCGGGTATTGGCCGAACACGGGTCGCTGGTGAGCGAGATCGTGGGACGGAATGCCCCGCCGACGTTTTATAACCAGATCACGGCGGCGCTGAGCGTGGACCGGACGCAGAGCGATTACCGCTGGTACAGCTATTTCCGGCGGGGAAAGCAGCCGGGGTATGAGCTGGCGAGCGCGCTGGCGAAGCCGACTGAGAACATCATGGCGGCGTGGGCGCTGGGGGACAAGTTCACGCCGGTGACGGAGACGGACAGCACTGACGAGCGCCTAAAAGAATTTATTGACGATGAATTTGACACGATTCTGACGTGGTATGTGGACGGGCTGGGGCTGGGGGATGCGTACCTTATCGTGAACCCGGACGGCAGCCTGAGCATGGCCTCGCCCGATTCGGTGGAAGTGCTGACGGCGGACTACAACTACCGGGACGTGATTGGCTACCGGGTGACGACGCGGCTGGAGCGGGTGACGATCATCGACGAATATTACGCGAACAGCCGGGTGGTGACGATCCGCGAGGCGGGGGTGAGCAGCCCGGAACCGTTCGTGTTTGCCAACCCGCTGGGCGTGCCGCCGGTGATCCACTGGTCGCCGGGCAAGGAAGCCAATGAGGTGTACGGGCACAGCATCCATGAGACGCTGCTGCCGGTGGACAGCCGGTACAACGATGTGCTGAGCAAGTCGCTGGATGGGGTCGAGATCATGGGCCGGCCTGTGCCAGTAGCCGAGGGCCTGGAAGACCCGGAAGCGGCGAAGGAACTGAATAAAACCGACGATGAGACCTACACGGACAGCCAGGGGAACAGTAAAACTCGCGCGGTCGTCGACATGGGCGATGTGGATATGTTCTGGCTGGGCAAAGGGGCGACGTTCAAGTTTGCCTCGCCGGGGCCGTTTGCAGAAGACAGCCGTTCCATGCTGAAGGCGCTGTTTTTGCTGAAGCTGGAACACCAGAACATCCCGGAATTTATCTGGGGCGGGGCGATTGCCAGCAGCAAGGCCAGCGCGGACGCGCAGATGCCGGCCTTCGTGCGGATTGTAGGCCTGTGGCGGGTGCTGTTTGAGAAGCCGCTGATGCGGTTGATGGATGTGTGGCTGCGGACGGTGAGCGCATTTGAGTTTTTGCCCGCTGCGGGGCGCATCCAGATTGAGTGGCCGGACGTACAGGCGGCGGACGAGAATGTGCTGCTGAGCAAGATCAAGCTGGCGGACCAGATGACGGCGATTACCCGCGAGACGGCGCTGCGGCTGATGAACATCGTCGATGACCCGGCGGCGGAAGTGGAAGCGGCCAATGAAGAAGCTGAGGAACGGCGTGACCAGTTCGAGCAGACGGTGAACGACCTGAACAACGCGGACGATACGGACCCGATGGACGATGGCGACGACACCGCGACCTCTGCCGAGGAATAGAATCCCTGGCGCGGAACGGGTGCTGGGCCGGGCGCAGGTGCAGGCGCGGGACGATGTGCGGGCGGTGCTGCTGGACGCGGCGCGGCGGATTGGCCTGGTGCTGACGCGGTATGCCGGCCCTGACGGGAAGATCAGCCGGCGGAACCGGGCGGATGTGCTGCGGGAAGCCGATGAGATTATCACGCGGGTGTTTGTCGGGCGGGATGGACGCAGCGCGTTTGACCGCGACGGGGTGACACCACTGTCACCGTATGCGCTGGCGCTCAACCTGGCGCTGGCTGAGGTGCAACACGGGGCGGTGCGCATCCAGGGGGACTGGCTCAAAAAACACGCGCCGGATGATGTGTGGCGGTGGCTGGTACAGGGGCGGCCCCGGCAGTCGGTGGTGGCCGAGCAGACGCGCACCGAGCAGATTCGTGATCTGTACCGTGATCTACTGGTGGACACGGGCAACCTGGGCTATGACGCGGCGCATGAGTTCGTGGGGGACGATGGGTACACCCTGAGCAACCGCATCTGGCGGGCCGGCAATGTGACGCGGGCGAAGATCGACCAGTTTATCAGCGATGGGATTGCGAGCGGGATCGGCGCGTTTGAACTGGCGAAGCGGCTGGAACAATTTTTGACGCCGGGACGGGCGGCGCTGCGGACGAACAAGCCTTACGGGACGGATGCCAGCTTTGATGCGATGCGGCTGGCGCGGACTGAGATTACTGCTGCGTTCGGGCGGGCGACGATGGCCGCAGCGCGGGCGAACCCCTATGTGACCCAGATGTGGTGGAAGCTGTCGCCGAGTCACCCGAAGATTGACATCTGCGACACGTATGAAGCCGGCAGCCCCTGGGCGCTGAACCGTGTGCCAGCGTATCCCGCGCATCCACAGTGTATGTGCGCGCTGATTCCGCTGGTGGAACAAGTGCCGGATAAGGTGAGCCGGGAATTGCAGGCGCTGATGCTGGATGCCCAGAGCAACCTGCGGCCTTACCTGAACCCGGCGCAGATTGATGACTTTACGCGGTATCTGATCGGCGATGTGCTGGATCGACTGTTCCGGCAGCGTGGGCAGCTTCAGATTATGGAACTGGCACGGATTGTTGTGCCGTTCTGACCCGGTGGAAAGAAGGACTTATGAGCAACCAACAACTGGCGCAGCGCAGCCCGGCAGTGACACGGCGCGGGACGATTGCCGACGGACAATCCACCAGCAGCGTGATTGACAAGCGCGGGTATCCGATTCTCGGTATGCGCTTCGTGCTGAGCGATGCGGCAACGCTGACCTTCAGCGTGTGTGACACCGCTGACGGGACGTTTGATACGGTGAAGGACCGGAACGGCAGCAGCGTGTCACGCGGGTCGTTCACGGCTGCGCGTCATGCGCTGAGCGCGGAAGACCTGGCTTTCCTCGCGCCGTTCAACTTTTTTAAGGTGATTACGAGCGCGGCTCAGAGCGCCGGGACGGCCGGCGCGACGTTCGATGTAGACCTGATGGCTTAATCCCCATCCCTAGCCCTTCCCCGCAAGCAGGGAAGGGGACAAGAGGAATGCGATGAGTGAACTACTGGCAACACTGGTCAGTGAATTCAAAGATGACCTGCCGGACGTGCCGCTGCCGGCGGATGTAAACGTGGCGGAACTCACTGCCGGGGATGACAGTCCGCTGTTTGTGACTGTGCCGGTGCTGGAAGTGGGCGCACGGTCCGACAAAGGGTTTACCTGGACGGAACCGGATGTGGATCGGGTGGTGAGCGAGATCAACACCAAGCGGCCTGAAGGGAACTTCGGGCATATCAAACCGGAAGACCGCAGTCATGCTTACAGTCCGGGCAAGGTTCGCTGGCTGGGCGCGGTGCGGGTTGGCAAGATGGCGTATGCGAAGTGTTATGTGCCGAAGTACGCCACTGATGCGCGCGAATATTTCCGGGTGGCGAAGGCGGCCAGGGCAAGGGTGGGCACGAGCGTGTATGGCCTGCGCGGTAAGCAGGGCCTGCGCGATATGAATCTGGAAACGCTGGACTTCGGACATCCTGACCGATTGGGTTCCAGCAAGGGTGTGGTGCCGGCAATCACGAGTGAGTTTAGAAGGGACAGGGGTATGGGCGAGGAACAGGATCAGGACAAGCTGATCGCAGAACTGAGGGATGACCGGGCGACGCTGAACCTGCTGGTGAGCGAGTTCAAACTGGAACCGGACAAGCCGTTGGAATCGGCCAAGACTCTGGTGAGCGAGATGACGGCGCTGCGGGCAAAGGCCGGCGTGCTGGACAGCCTCATCAGCGAGTTCGGGCTGGGTGAGAACCCGGTGGCGGACGCGAAGGTGCTGGTGGCGGAACTGGCCGGACACCGCGCACGGGCGCTGGTGGGGGATATTGACGCGATCATCGCCGAGATGGTGAAGGATAACGAGCCGCTGCGCCCGTTCATCCGTGACTACCTGGTCGGCGACGATGGGCGGGCACTGGTGGCGACGAAGGACGACGCCAAAGCGAAGATCGAAGAACTGCTGAAGAAGGACCATATCGTGAACCTGGCGAAGAGCCTGGTGAGCGAGACACGCGGGCCGAATGCGTTTTTGAAGCGCAGGGACGGCGACAAACCGGAACCGTTGGACACCTCGCCGGAAGCGCAGGCGCGTGACCGGGCGTGGGCTGGGATTTAAGGGGGACATGAACGATGGCAGCGATTGCTTATACGCCGGCCCAGATTCGCCCGCTGGAAGGCGCGGTGATCCGCGATTTTAGCGCGGGGGGCAGCGGGGAACTGGGGAATGCGGTCTACATCGCCAGTGACGGGGATGTGGAACAGGTGGACGCGAACGTGGCGGTGACTTCGGAATTTGAAGGCATCGTGGTGGGCGTGGGCGAGGGCGGTGAGACAACTTTTGCCGCCGGGGACCGGCTGAGCGTGGTGACGTTTGGGCCGGTTGGAGGGTTCAGCGGGATGACGCCGGGCGGACGGGTGTATGTGGACACGGACACCGGGAAGCTGGACCATACCGCGCCGACGGGGGCGGGAACCTGGACGAAGGTGGCCGGTTATGCCGAGTCCGCGAGTGTGTTGTTCGTGATGCCGCAGGCGGCTGCGCCGAGCAGCAATAGTTAAGGGGCGATGAGAGATGCCTGAAGTTATTGGACCAATGACGATTGTGCAGCAGGCCCTGCCCACCGGCGTGGACGGCACGAAGATGGCGCAGTGGCGGCTGCGGGACGGAATCTCGTTCCAGGAATTTGTGAACCGCACGGCGAACGCGCTGGGCAGCCTGAACAGCGAGATGATGAACCAGTGGGACTATCTGTTCTCGCTGACCGAGGAAGACATCCTGGAATATGAGGATGGTGGCAGTGTGACCGAGATGCCTGAGATCACGGACCTGAGTGACCCGGACATCATTCACGGCACGACCATCGGGCACATGATCGAGCTTGTGCCGTATGGCCGCGCGGTGGGTGGAAGCTGGCGCTATTTCCGCGATTCGCGGCCTGCGCAGATTCGCAGCACGCTGGCGACGCTGGTGCGCACGGCGCGGTGGCGGTTCGAGAAGAAGCTGCTGACGCGGCTGCTCACGAACACCGAGACGGCGATTGGCAGTGTGGGGTACAACGTGCCGTTTGTGGCCGGGACGGGCGGGGCTGTGGACTATACCCCGCCGGCGTATGACGGCGAGGCGTTCACCAGCAGCCACGACCACTTCGTCTTCAACAACACCGGCTATGCCGAACTGCTGGATGCGATGGTTGAGCACCTGGTGGAACACGGCCACCAAGCGCCGTATGACGCGATTGTGTCGGATGCGGATGTGGCGGCCTACGCGGTGCTGGCGAAGTTCAAGAAGCTGATCCGGCCGGACGTGATCGTGGTGGACCGGGGCGGCGCAACAACCGGGAATGAGTTCTTCGCACGTGGGACACCGATGTTCGACGGCGGCATCTTCGGTTACTACGAGAGTGATCGCGGGCCGATTGCCCTGCGCGCCAGCAAGCGCGTGCCGACGGACTACGCATCGCTGTTCAAGAGCTACGGGCGGAACGACGAACGCAACCCCCTGAAGGTGCGCGTTCACCCGGATCAGGGCTTTGGGCTGTTTATCACGGCGCAGAGCAGCGAGCGGGACGATTACCCGGTGCAGAAGATCAACATCGAGTTTGAGTTCGGCGTGGGCGTGGGGATGGACCGCACGAACGGCGTGGCGGGCCGGCAGAACTCGGCCTGGGCGAACCCGACGATCACCTAGTTCAACGGGTTAAAACCCGCTGTCTTAAATCTGTGAGGTGTTATGACCGGGATCGGGCTATATGCCACGAACGGGATGAACCCGGCAACGGGTTACGGAAAGTTAGAAGCAGGCCTGCTGCGCGGAATGCGTGACGCGGGCCTGTTTGTGTCGCCGGTGGTCATCGGCAAAGGGGCACAGAGCAGCGAGCCGGTTGACCTGGCGCTGATGGTGGGCAGCCCGGAATGGGCGACCAAGTACCCGAAGGCGCGCCGACGGTGGTTATACACGATGAGCGAGAGCACCCAGGTGAGCAACCGGTGGGTAACGCTCATCAACCGGCATTTTGAGCGGGTGATTGTGCCCTGCCCGCCGCTGGTTGAGGTGTACGAGCAGAGCGGGGTGCGCGTGCCGGTGCATTATGTGCCGATGGGCGTGGACTTCTGTGATGTGAGATATGTCGAGCGTGATCCTGAGCCGGCGGTGTTCACCTGGCTGACGTACACGCTGGGGGATATGCGCAAGGGCGCGCAACTGGCGATGATGGCGTTTGACCGGCTGTGGAAGCGGGACAAGACGCGGCAGCACCGGCTGGTGATTAAATGCCGGGATGATCTGAACTGGCTGAAGGGGCTGATTCACCCGGCGGTTGAGATCGTACAGGGTGAGGCCAGCGAGTCAGAATGGCAGGCGCTGCTGGGCCGGGTGAATGCGTTCGTGTTTCCATCGTATGGTGAGGGGTTCGGTCTTCCGCCGCGTGAAGCGGTGCTGAGCGGACTGCCGACTATCACTACGCAGTGGATGGGCCTGTGGGACGTGGATCGCTGGGGCTGGCCGCTGCCGGTAGCAAGGATGCTGCCGGCGCAGTTCGACTTCTGGGAAGCAAACGAAGAAGGCAGCCTGTGGGCGGAGGCCG
>CAYTME010000018.1:16245-31396 GCA_964438415.1 uncultured Pleurocapsa sp.
GTATGCGGGCGATCTGTGAGGCGTACCCGCAGGCGCTGGAAGTGGCGCGGACGGGGCGGGATTACCTCTTGAGCGAGTTCACGTGGGCGCGGACGGGGCGGATTATCGATGACCTGGTGAGGGTGAGCCATGACGCTCGTGTTCCTGCACGTGGATAAGACCGGCGGGATGAGCGTGCGCGAGATGCTGGCGCGGCACTACCCCGCAGACGCCATCCGGCCTGTGCCGCATCACCCAGAAGCGACGTACCAACCCGCGAGTTATCCGACCATCTGGCCGGACCTGTACCGCGCGAACCGGCAGTTTGAACATCAAGCGGCGCACGAGCTGGTGATGGGCCATTATGACTGGTCGATCATCGAGAAGATGCTGCTGCAAGGGCATGACCGGCCAATGGTGATTACCGTGCTGCGCGAACCGGTGCAGCGAGCGGCGTCGCTGTGGCGCTGGATGTGCCGTGAAGAGGCCATGTTCGGTGAGAATTCCGTGCGGGCGCGGGACCTGGGTTTTGACCGCTGGGCGCGGCTGTATCCGGGTCTGTACGCGAATGTGATGACGCAGCAGTTGGCCTGCTGCCGGTGGAACTCGGTACGGGATGAACACCATGCGACGGTGTTTGCGCTGGCGGTGAATCACCTGCGGCAGTGCGCACTGGTGGGGCTGACGGAAGCGCTGGACGATTTTGCGTGGCGACTGGCGGACCTGATGGGCTGGGACCGGGTGGAATCTGCGCCGAGGGTGAATCGAGCAGAGACCACCGTTGATGTCAGTGAAGACACGGCGGATTGTATCCGGCGTGAGAGCTGCTGGGACGTGGAACTGTATGAGCTGGTGAGGTGGAAGTATGGCGCGTAAAAAGACACAGGCGCAGCAGCCGGTGGAAGCGGAAGCGGTTCAGCCTGCCGGGGCGATGGCCTATAACACGGTGCTGAACGCGAACAACCTGAACGGGGTGTCGCGGCGCAAGCAGTGGGAAGTGCTGATGGCGCTGCGGACGCTGGTCGACCTGGGCGCGACGGGCGATGGCAAACGCATCCTCGGCGTGGGGGCCGGGCGGGAAGAGACAATTTATCACCTGACGCGGATGTGTGACCAGGTGGTGGCAACGGACCTGTACCAGGACGCGGGCATGTGGAACGCGCACGCGCCGGCGGACATGCTGACCGAACCTGAGAAATATACGCCGGTGGGGGTGATGGTGGAACTGGCGCGGCTGATGGTGCAGCACGCGGACATGCGCTACCTGCCATTTGATGACCTGAGCTTCGACGGCGTCTTCTCCAGCGGCAGCATCGAACACGTCGGCAGTTTTGATGACGTGGCGGCGGCGGCGAGCGAGATCGGGCGGGTGCTGAAGGTCGGCGGGATTGCGTCGATCAGCACCGAATTCAAAGCGTGGGGCAGCGGGTTCGGCTGGCCGGGGGTGCTGCTGTTTGATAAAGCGCGGCTGTACGAATACATCATCGAACCGAGCGGGCTGGAACCGGTGGACGAACCGTATCTGTACGTGCATGAGGACACGATCCTGAACCCGCCGGTGCTGGAAGACATGGTGAACGGGCATGTGCCAGACCTTGAGATGGCGGTGCGCAGCGCGACACATAATTACCTGTTCACGAGCGTTCACCTGGCCCTGCGGAAGGTGCGTGTGTAATGGCGCTGGATGCGACGATTGAGAGCGACCTGCGGGCAGACCTGGGCGTGCTGGAAAGCGACTTTACCCCCACCCAGCTTGAGCGGAATTATGAGCGGGTGAGCGGCGCGCCGAACGCAAACATCCGCTACTACGCGACGCTGGGGCTGTGCGCGCGGCAGGCGAAGGCGAAGTACGTCAAGCTGCACGATTACAAGGCCGGCGCGGTGGATGAGAAGCTGAGCCAGGTGGTGCGGTTTATTGACGACCTGTACCAGCTTTACGAAGCGGACCTGGACGCGGCGCTGGGACGGAAGCAGGAAGTGGTGAGGGCCACGCTGAAGGCAGTCCCGCACCAGACACGGACGGAACCATATGACGGGGTCAAACCGCCGGCGCGCATCCGCAACCTGCCGGGGTTTTAACAACGGGCTGAAGCCCGCTGTCCGAGGGGGATGATGACCGACTTTACCAACTGGACAATCACGGAAGAGCGCGGCGAGGGAATCAGCTTCCTGCTGAATCATCGCGGGGTGAGTGTGGTGCTGCGGCGGGGGACCGGCAACCTGGCGGCGCAGACGGTGCTGATCGCGCCAGATACGAGCGCGGTTCCGCAAGAGAAGGACGCCGACCAGGGGCAGAGCGCCAAGCTGCGCTACCTGGTGGTGGGGACGGCTAGCCTGGACATCCAGCGGGGGGACACGTTCAGCTACATGCCGACGAACGCGAACCAGCGGAACTTTGAAGTCATCAGCGTAGACCGGACGCTGCCGGGGCAGATTCAGGCGCGGGCTGTGGTCGTTAGTTAAAGATAGTGCTTAGTGCCTGGTGCTGAGTGCTTAGTAAAAAGATTAACGCAAAGGCGCAAAGGAATAAAGATCATGGAAGGTTTGACCGAGGGCCGGATTGTTCATTTTGTGATGCCCAATGGGGAACACCGGCCGGCGATTGTGGTGCGTGTGTGGGATATTGGCAGCGCCTGCGAGGGCTATGTCAACCTTCAGGTGTTTACGGACGGGTCGAACGATGCACGGCCCGTGAGCGGCGGCGAATCCACCGCCTTTAACGACGCTGTCAAAACCGGCATCCTGTGGCGGACTTCGATCTGCTACTCGGCAGCCAATGAGCCGAACACTTGGCACTGGATCGAGCGGGCTTAATGGCAGGCGCGAGTATCGAGTGGTCGGGTGACGACGGCGTGATTCGGGCGATGCAGGCGTATGAGCAGAAGGTGTACGAAGCGGTGCGCCGGATCGCGCAATACTGGTCGCCGGTGGTGGAAGCCTACGCCAAAGATGAAGCCGCGTGGGTTGACCGGACTGGCAATGCACGGCAGGGTTTGCAGGGGCTGGTGGAAGATTTGAGCGAGACAATGGTTGCCATCACGCTGAAGGGCGGGGTGGATTACCAGATCTGGCTGGAACTGAAGCCGCGCTATGCCATCATTCTGCCGACTCTGGAAGCGCATTATGGCGAGGTGAGCCGGATGCTGAAGGACGTGTTCTCGTAAATGGCCGCGCTGATTAACGCGATTCAAAGCACCCTGACCGGGGCGAGCGCCTGGACAACGCTGGTGGCCGGCGGGACGCGGCTGCTGGATGACATGGGGCGGAACGGGCTGCACCCGGATGACCTGAGCTATGACAGCGATGGGTTGATCCGGCTGACGGCGGTGGTGCACTGGTCGAGCGGGGGCGCGGCGGAAGTGGCGCACCGGACGTACCGGCGGTTCCTCTACGTGAGACTGTTCGTCGATCCATCGGCCACCGGATGGGCGAACCTGCGGCTGGCACAGCGGCTGTTACGGCTGCCGGCGTATGATGGCGGGGTGATCCACCGAGCGCAGGTGGCGGGGGATAACGAAGGCCGGGCGCTGGTGTCTTACGCGAATGACGGAACCGACTACTATGACGAGGAACTGAACGGGGCGGCGGCGAGTTTTGTGCGGCTGTATTGTGAGTGGCGGCAGCGCTGATATTTGAATGATGTAGCGAGCAGGCAAACAGGGACCCGAACGGGTCCTTTTTTATTGCACGATCAATGAGCAGCGAGGGCAGGGACAATGGCGGGGACTTTTGAGTTCGCTGAGGTGATGTACACGCTCAGTGATATTTATGTGTGCCAGTTCAATTTCGCAACGCAGGCCTACATCAGCGAAGTGGGCCGGATCGCCGCGCCGAAGAAGGTGACGGCGGATTATGAACACGACACGGACAAGCTGAGCGCGAGTGGGCGCAACCTGCGCGGGTTGAGCGTGAAGAAGGGGGTCGCGCTGACGATCAACGCCGGCGGGATGGACTTCAACTGTCTGGCGATCATGGCCGGGGCTGTCAACCGCACCAGCAACACCACGCCGAATCGCAGACGGCAGAGCGACGTGGCCGGCGGGGGCGCGGGGCTGCCGTACTTCGGGATGATCTGCACCGGGCCGACAGACGACGGCGGGCTGTACACACACGGATTTTATGCCGTGAAGCTGGACAAACAGCCAGGGTTCGACCTGGATGGGGAAACGAACAAGTTCAGCATGGCCGAGACCGGCGGGTATGCGTTCGTGCTGGACATCGACGGCGGGATTTACAGTGACCGGGCGAAGGTGTTTGAGACGGCCAGTGACTTCACCGCGCCGAACAGCGCCGCGACGTTCCTGACGTACTTCGACAGCATTACTTAGTCCCCATCCCCTGACCCCTTCCCCATTGCATGAGGAAGGGGAACAACATGAGAGGTGTGTATGACAGAGCGCAGAAGCGCGGCGGCGTTCCGGCCGGCTACCGAGTGGATCGACCTGGGCGATGGGCGGGAAGTGGAAGTCAAACGACCGGACGTGCCGGGGCTGATTATGGCGAAAGCGGACAGTGACGAGATTCCGCAGCCGATGGTGAACCAGGTGCTGGCGAGCATCGAACGCGGGGAACAGAAGCCTGCGGTGATTGAGATCACGCGGAAGGAACTGCCGGCGTACTGGGGGTTCATGAAGGCGATCACACGGGCGGCGCTGGTGTGGCCGGTGGTGGTGGATGGGTCGCCGGACTATGAGGCGGGCGAGATTGCTGAGAGCGACCTGAAGAGCGACATCGTGCGGCCTGTGTTCAGTTGGGCGATGGGCGGGGCGGCTGCGGCTGCCAGTCGATTTCCTGATGGACCGGACGCGGGTGTGGACGCTGTACAACCTGTGCCAGACGTTCCAGCAAAGGCCGGCCGACGAGCTAAACCTCGGTGAGGAACCCTGGCTGGCGTGGGACTTTGACCATGCAGTGTACACGTTTGGGCGGTGGATCGAAGCCGAACTGGACAAAGTGAAGCTGTCCAAAAGCGAGCAGAAGCAGGACGACTGGCGCGAGACGCTGCGGCGGAAGAAGACGAGCCGGCTGGAACGGCTGCTGAACCCGGACAAACGCGACAAGGTGACGGTGGCGAAGCTGGCGGAACAGGGCGTGGAAGTGGTAAGATCGAGCCATCGAACGAGTGTTCCAGGTGATGACGATGGACGTTGAACACCAACCGAACGATTATGACCCGGCGAGTTTTGGAAGCGCGATGCGGCGATGCTTCGCCAACGTGATGCACCGTTACCCGAAGCGCGATGGCGAGGACGGGGCGGCGCTGTTCAAGCGGGTTCATGCGCGGCTTGTGCCGATGCGGGCGCGGCTGGAATATGCGTACCAGAAGCAACTGAAGCATGGCAGGCCGGCGGATGTGGTCGAACTGGCGCGGTTCGGGGTGCTGGCGGTGAACCTGATTAACGCGGGTAAGACGCCGGAAGACATTACCCGGATGAGCAATGTGAAGCTGCTGGCTATGGCACGAGACGCGGTGAAGGTCGAGCCAGAACCGACGGGTTAAATCCGCTCCCCTACCCTATTTATCTTCTCAAAAGGCCCTGCGGGGTCTTTTTGATTCTCAGGTGAGACATGGTCGCAGGACCCGGCTTTGACCTCGGAACCGCCACCGTGCGGATCATACTGGACGCGAGCGGCGTTGGCGCGGGTGTTCGGGAAGCGCAGAACCTCTTTCGCGCCGGGCTGGATGACATCAGCGGGCAGGTGCGCGGGCTGGGCCGGGTGATGTCTGAGGTGGGCGGCTCGCTGACGCTGCTGACTTCGCCGTTGAGCGGGTTGGGAATTGCCGGGCTGAAGGCGGCGACCAGTTTTGATTCCGCCATGCGTGAGATCAGCGCGCGGACGGGGCTGGTCGGCGAGGACCTGCAAAAGGTCAGCGATTTCGCGCTGCAAATGGGCGCGGACACGGTGTTCAGCGGTCAGCAAGCGGCAGACGCTTTCCTGCAACTGCTGAGCAGCGGGCAGAGCGCGGAACAGGCGATTGCGACCCTGCCTGCGGTGCTGAATCTAGCGGCGGCCAGCGGGGATGATCTGGGACGGACGGCGGATGTCGTCACAGACATTATGGCGGCGTATGGACTGGCGATTGACCAGGCCGGTTCGGTGACAGACAGCCTGGCACGGGCGGCAGCATCTTCCAGCGCGGACGTGAGCAGCCTGGGGCAAGGCTTCGCCAATGTGGGCGGGGTGGCGCGGCAGTTCGGGCTGGATGTGGACCAGACGGCGGCGATTCTGGCGATTTTTGCCGAGCGGGGCATCAAGGGCGCGGAAGCCGGTACGCAGCTTAAAAGTATGCTGCTCAACATGACCCGTGACACGCCGGAAGTGCGGGCGGCGTGGGCGGAACTGGGCACGAGCATGTTCGATGCTGAGGGGAACATGCGTGACCTGAATGTGGTGATGGAAGAGATGCGGGTGGCGATGGAAGGCATGTCACCCGAAGAGCAGACCCGGCTGATGCAGGATCTGGGCGGCAGCTACGGGTTCGTAGGATTGCAGGCACTGCTGGCGGGCATGAGCATCGAAGAGATGCAGGCGGCGATGGCCGGGCAGGTGGACGCGGCGACTGTGGCCCAGATGCAGATGCAGTCGTTCCAGAACCAGATCAACAGCCTGATGGGGTCATTTGAGGCGCTGGCGATTACGGTGCTGACGCCGTTTATCAACGACGTGCTGAAGCCGCTGGTGGCCGAAGCGATCACGATTGTGAACAAAATCACCGAATGGGCGCAGGCGAACCCGGAACTGGCGGCGACGATTACGAAGGTGCTGGCGGTGGCGGCGGTACTGGGGCCGGTGCTGGTGATCGTGGGCGCGGCGCTGCAAGCGATGGCCCCGCTGATTGCGCTCGCCGGGGCGGTGATCGGCTTCCTGCTGACGCCGGTGGGCCTGCTGATTGCCGGCGTGGTGCTGCTGGCGGCGGCCTGGGCGACAAACTGGAACGGCATCCGCGACAAGACGCTGGAAGTGATCGACACGAATATCAAGCCGGCGCTGGAAGACCTGAAGAGCAAGCTGGCTGAGATCGCGCCGGACGTTGAGACGCTGAAGACCAATATCCAGAACGCGATTGGCGGTGTGACCGGGCTGGATTTTGAGGCGCTGAAGACCGAGATCAGCACAGGACTGACGACAGCGATCACGGATATTCAAAGCGGGACGATTGACCTGACACCGGTGACGACATGGGCGAACGACAACGCGCAGGCGGTACTGGACACGGTGGTGAGCGTGGTGGGCATCGTGTTGGGCGGGCCGGTGGGCGCGGTGATCGGCGCGGCAAAGCTGATCTCGACGGCGATTGAGAACGACTTCCTCGGATTCGGGACGTTTATCGAGACCAGCGGGATTGGTGCGAGTATCCAGAGCGGGGTGGATGCGCTGCGGGGCATTCTGGAAGGCGCGTTCCAGGGGCTGCTGGGGGGCGGCGGGGGCGCGGACACGGGGGCGGCGCTGGCGGAAGAATTTGCCAGCGGGATGGCGGTGCAGGGCGAACAGAGTCCGATTCTGACGACGATCCAGAACCTGATTATCGGGCTGAAGAACGCGCTAGTCGGGTTTACGCCGGAACTGCAAGAGAGCTTTACGCAGATCGGGAACGGCATCAGCGGGTTTATCGAGAATCTGGCCGGGGCGGACACGAGCGGGCTGGACAATCTGTTTGCGACCATCCTGACGATTGCCGGGCACATCGCCGGGATTGCCGGCGCGATCATCGGCGTGGGCATTGACATTATCACGGATGTGTTTGAGAACGTCTTCCCGAAGCTGGGTTCAGGGATCGCCATTTTTATCGGCATTCTGAGCGCGATTGGCGAGGGCGACGCCGGCGCGGTGATCCAGGGGATTGCGGACGCGATTGGCAACATGATTAGCGCGCTGATGGGCGCGGTAGCGGGCTTCGCGGATCCGCTGATTACGGCGATCAACACCCTGACGGGAACCGACCTGCCGACACTGACGGTGCTGTTTGACATGGCGCGGGATGCGCTGCAAGGCGTGTGGGACAAAGTCGTTGAGGCGGTGAGTCCGATCCTCGAAGAACTTCAGAAGGTGGTGAACTGGTTCCTGAGCGAGGAAGGCGGGCTGGCCGGCGTCGTCAAGTGGATCAACGAGACGTTTATCGCGGCGATTGCGGCGGTACAGAGTGTGCTGATCGGCATTTGGGACGCGGTGAAGGGGCCGCTGGAGACGTTTAAGAACGGAATTGCCGAAGTATTTAACTGGGTCAAAGTCAATGTGATTGACCCGGTGGCTGAAGCGGTGCGGGATGTGGCGAACGCGATTGCCAGCCTGAGCGGGCAGGCCGCAGGGATTAACGCGGCGGATTACCAAATTGAATCAGGTTCGTTTATGACCCCTGGCGGCGGCAGCGGCAAACCGGGATCACGAGACAGCGGCGGGCGGGGGTATGCAGGGACGCCGTACCTGATCGGACGGGGCGCGCAGCCGGAACTGTTCGTGCCTGAGACGAATGGGACGTTTATCCCGAACGCGGACCGGATGATGGGGAACCAGTATCAGATCAGCGTGGTCATGCCAGAAGCGGCGCTGGCAAATCCGATGGATGCGCGGCGGATGGGACAGGAATTCGGGCAGGCGATTCTGGACGAGATTGACAGCCTATGAGCGCGAGCTACGGCAGCTACGATTTTGGCGCGATTATCGGCAATTTTGACACGAACTTCGGGCAGGGCGCGGGGCAACTGCGGCGGCTGCCGGGGATGGACGGCGGGTGGGATGATCTGCTGGACGAGCCGGCGGAGACGCCACCGGGACGGGTGACATTTGACTTTTACCTGGTCGCCGAGAACCGGGCGGATATGGACGCGCTGCGGGATGAGGCGAAGGCGCTGACGAGCTACGGCTTGCAGCGGCTGGAATACACGAGCCTGGATGCGGACATCGCGACCCGGTACTGCTATGCGCGCTGCGTGGATGTGCGGGCGGCTGAGAACAAAGGCAAACACACGGACCTGCACCAGCCGGTGACGGTGACGTTTGAAGTGCCGGATGCACGCTGGTACAAAGACCGCTACGCCAGCTTCAAGTTTGGCGACGGGACGACTTTCGGCGACGGGGCGCTGGTGGGCCAGGGCGCGCTGCGGGTGGAATGCAGCGGCACCAGCACACAGTTCAGCCTCGTCACGGACGGGAACGCGCGGACGCTGGTGAAGGTGGCGATCACAGCGGGCGTGGGGCAAAGCTGTGAGAACCCGAAGGTGCGCAGAATTGCGGCGGGGGTGGTGGTCGATGAGATCGCGTATACGGGGGTGCTGAGCGCCGGCGATGAACTGTTTTTTGACGGACGCCGGCATTACGCGGCGCTGAACGCGGTGAGTGTGTGGGATGACCTGCGGTACACGCACCCTGCCCTGTGCCGGCTGGAACCGGGGGCGAACGAGGTGCGGGTGCTGTTCGCCAACAGCGGGGACGCGGCGGCGGCGAGATTCTGGTACAGGGACGTATACCGATGACGAATTACACGCCGATTCTGGTGGATGAAGAGGTTGACCCGGCGGCTCTGAACGGGCGGTTCGGATCACTCGACACGGCGATTGAGAATATCAAGGACGGCGCGGCCACCCAGACTGCACCGACGATCAGCAGTTTTACGAACGCGCAGCATAACCATGAGGACGCAGCCGGCGGCGGGCAGATCACACTGGACGCGCTTGACAGCACAGGCGCAGCGAACGGTGAAGTGCCGGTGGCAGATGGCGCGGGGGGCGCGGCGTGGGGCGAGATCGGGCAGATTCCGGTGGGGGCGGTGCTGCCGTATGCGGGGGCGACTGCGCCGAGCGGGTATCTGCTGTGTGACGGGCAGGCGGTGAGCCGGACGACTTATGCGACGCTGTTTGCGCTGATTGGCACGACGTATGGCGTGGGGGATGGCAGCCTGACGTTTAATGTACCGGACCTGCGGGGACGGTTCGCGCTCGGTAAAGATGACATGGGCGGCAGCAGCGCCAATCGGGTGACGGCGACGGAAGCGGACAACCTGGGACAGGGCAGCGGCGCAGAGACGCACACGCTGGCTGAGAGCGAGATGCCGACGCACCGGCACGTGGAACGCTACAGCAACACCAGCGGCGGGAATTTTAACCGTGTACTGGGGACGGGAAGCAGCGGATCAAATTACTTCCTGGAAGCAGCAAACATGACCAGCACAAACGGATCGACCCCGCAAGAGACCGGCACGGCCGGCAGCGGCGGGGCGCATAACAACATGAGTCCGTATCTCACCCTGAATTTTGTGATTAAGACTTAAACAACGGGCTGAAGCCCGCTGTCTGTGAGGGTTTTATGTTCATTCATCACCCGGACGGGTACATCGTGATTAACGGCGAGCGGATCGACCTGGCGGTGTTTTTGCGGTTCGAGCCGGCGTACCGGCTGCAGGACGGGGCGCTGGGGCAGATTTATGAGCCGGGGGTCAAACACAGCCTGATTGTGCCGGGCGGGGAACGACCTCTGCCGGCGGTGTGGGACGCGGGGGATGGCTATATCCGGCGGGCGGGGGTTTACCGGCGTGAGATGGCGCGGCGGGAACGCCCTGCGGCGCGCGCGAACCGGGTTCCGATTATTCGACGAGAGGTGCAGAGAGATTATGGCAATCGACAACAACAAAGCCGGCTTCGCAGCCGAATTGACGGTAGTAGCGGACGAGATGCTGATCGTGCTGGCGAAGAGCCGCGACCTGGCCGCACGGTACTTTGACACGAACATTCACCTGGACGTGAACGCGGTGCAGGAAGACACGGGCACTGTGCCGGACACGGCGTTTGATAAGGCGACGATGATCGGGATGATTACGACGCTCCAGCAGTTTATCCGGTTTATGGACAACGAGACGGTTGCCCAGAACACGTACCGGGTGACGGTGAACAAGGCGGCGGCCTTAAAAGAATAAGCACAACGGGCTGAAGCCCGCTGTCTGGGGTGATACATGCGGCTGTGGGCGGAAGTATTTAACGGGGCGCGGACGGCGAAGCTGGGGGTGGTCGACCTGGCCGGGGTGAGCGTGGTGCGCAAGCTGGACAAGGCCGGCAGCCTGATGCTGGACGTGACAGCGAATGACCCGAACAATGCGCTGCTGCGCTGGGGCCGGTGGGTGGACGTGTATTGTGATCGACCCCGAAGGCGGCGGATCGGGCGCGGGATTCTGATGCGGCAGAACGTGAGCGTGGCGGCGGGGCAGCAGACGGTGAGCTGGAAGTGTACGGATGAACTGGTGGCCTTGCAGCGGGCGAACACGCTGAACGCGCGGATTTGCGACGATGAGCCGATTGGTGATGTGGTGCGGAGCCTGGCGGCGCTGGCCGGGTGGACGGTGAAGCTGGACGGGGTGGACGGGAACACGAGCCTGCGGTTCGACGGGGTGAGCGTGCTGGAAGCTATCATGCGGGTGGTCGACCTGCACGGGTATCACTTCCGGGCCGGGTTGGATAACCAGCTTGTGTTTGGCGCACTCGGTGAGGTGAGCGGTATCCGGCTGGTGGAAGCAGCGTCACCGGCGCGTGAGATGCACACGAACCCGGATGTGGCGCTGATTGAGAACCTGCAAGTGCAGGAAGATGGCGCGGACGTGGTGAACTGGCTGTCACCGTTCAGCGGGCCGGTGGACGGGGCGCTGACACTGAAGCGCAGCACGCGCAGCCTGCCCTACCCTATCGAGACGACGACAGGACCCAATGGCGAGACGGTTTACTTTATCAAAGATGACGCGGCCATTGCCGAGGACGGCGAGATTCGCGCAGTCGAATCGCCAGAGAACCTGGTGTTCGCGGTGTCCGCTGAGACGACAGCGTTTATTAATGCGGCAAACGTGCTGTATGACTGGGCCGCCACCCAGATCGAGCGCAGAAGCCAGCCACAGACCAATTATGTGGGCACAGTGGCGAAGATGGATGTGGTGGATGCGCTGATCGGCAAAAAGGTGCGGCTGGTGTACAAGGGCATGGCGCGGCAGCCGAACCAGAGCCTGCGGCTGGTGGATGTGGACGCGGAATTCTGGGTGACGGCGACGACGGAACGGTACACGCTGGCCGGGATCAGCACGGATGTGGAACTGAGCAATAACAGCCAGCCGCCGCGACGGGCGGAACAGAAGCTGGCGCGCATCCTCAAAAAGGACGGCCAGCAGCGGGCGCAGATGAATGTGAGCCTGCGGACTTTTAAGGACACGCTGGTGTACGCCGGCTATGGGGACAGCCAGACGATTGACTTTGAAGTGGACGATGGCACGGTGGAAGTGACGGCGTGCCGGGTGAAGCTGACGCGCGAGAGCGTGAGCGGGCCGGGGTGGATCGGGCTGGTGGTGGACGGCGTGGAAGTGCCGGTGGGGAACCTGCTGGCGAGCGGAACCGAAGGGCTGACAGTGACGGTGGACATCAGCAATACGGTGATGGACCTGGCGGAATTCAAAGGGGAACACACGCTGACGATCACGGCGCTGTATGGCAGCGGGAACCTGGCGGTGGTGGTGAGCCTGTATGAAGCGGCAGTCGGGATAAGCTGAGATGACGAATTATTACACGCCGGTGGTGGCGGATGAGGAAGTGGACCCGGCAGCGCTGAACACGCGGTTCACGCAACTGGACGACCAGATTTTTGCAATGGCGGGTGGCACGGGGTACGAAGACCAGAATGCCAACCGGGTGCTGGCCGGACCGGGAAGCGGCAGCCCGGCTGCACCGACCTTTCGCGCACTGGTGGCGGCGGACCTGAGCGCGGCGCTGACCACCCCACCGGCGATTGGCGGCACGACGCCGGCGGCAGGGACGTTTACGACGCTGACGGCCAACACGGTCCTGAATTCACCGGGCACAGGGCTGCGGGCGACTTTTGGGAACGGGCTGGGGGAAGCCGGGGTCAACATCGAAGGCGCGGCAGGGTTTAACCGCCTGATTCGGTTCCGCACAGGGACCAGCAACCGCTGGGCGATTGCCACAGAAGATTCAGCTGAGAGCGGCAGCAACGCGGGGTCGAACTTTCGCCTCAGCCGGTACAGCGATGCGGGAACATTCCTCGACCAACCTTTCCAGGTGCTGCGGTCTAACGGGACGGTGCGCTGCCTGTACGAGATCGAGATTGACGGGGCGTTTAACCACGATGGCAGCACGTTCGGGGCGCTGGGCGCGACGCCGATTGCGAGGCCGACGGTGAGCGGCAGCCGGGGGGGGAACGCGGCGCTGGCGAGCCTGTGTACGGCGCTGGCGAATCTGGGGCTGATTACGAACAGCACGAGTTAGACCCCATCCCCTACCCCCTTCCCCGCAAGCAGGGAAGGGGAATTAAGAAGAGAGGCGGTATGAGTATGACGGTTGAAGAGCGGGTGAAGGGGTTCCAGCAAGCGATGGCGGACGTGGAAGCCGAGTTTGGGGTGACTGTGATGCCGTGCCTGGAACACGAGCTGCTGGGGGATGTGGTGCAGGTGCGGCCCCGGTTCAAGTATGCGCTGATTAAGGGCTGGGTGGCGGAACCCCCCAACGGGCTGAAGCCCGCTGTCCTGCCCGCTGTGATGGCTGAACTGCTGGCAGATGAAGGCGGTGCGGAATGAGCTTTGCTGTGGCGCGGCTGCTGCCGGTGTACCGGGGGATTGCGATTGAGGATTATATTGACCTGTTTATGAGGCCGGTGTGGTGGCACAGCAACCGGGCGACGAGCGGGACGATTGCCACGAACCGGATGTACAAGGGTGGCGAAGGCGCGGAACTGCTGACTGATGGCGGCGTTGAGAACTGGTCAAGCGGGACCAATCTCACAAGCTGGACAGAAGCGCTGCTGGGGTCGTCCACTGTCAATCGGGAATCGAGTGTGGTTTACGCGGGCACGTATTCCTGCCGATACGATATTGACAGCAGCAGCTCTGCCGCATCAATCATTCAGGCGGTTAGCACGGCCATCGGCGACACATACCGGTTAAGCTGCCGAAGCAGATCGAACCCCAGTGCGCGAGCGATGCGGCTGGACCTGGGGTCTGTGGTCGGAAGCCAGCAGATTTTGACAGACGCCTGGGCGTATTATGAGGCACTCGCTATCGCTACTGCCGCATCGCTGAATTTTATCCCGCAGCGAGGCAACACCGGCGCGAGCTACAGCCTGTACTGGGACGATCTCTCAGTACGTAAGATCGGCGAGGTGGACGGGCAACTGGCCGGCGGGGTGACGCTGGGGCAGACGGGGCGGCTGGGGGCGAACCATGCCTTCAATCTGGACGGCAGCACGGGGCTGGCGACGATTACGCAGCGGGCGGCGATTAACGGCCTGACGAACTTCGGGTTGTGGTTTTTGGTGCGCCCGGACGTGGTGGGGGCGAACGATCACCTGTGCCTGAAGACGGACGAACTGATTGTGTACCTGAACAGCAACGGTTCGGTATTCGCGCAGGTGGATTATGGAACGACGGATGCGCAGACCACGAGCAGCGCCGGCGTGGTGACGGCGGGGAACTGGCACGCGGTGGGGATCAGCATTAACAGCGCGAACCGGCAGATTCGGATCAACGTGGACGGGGTGGAAGTGGCAAACACGGTGCAGGCAGGCGCGGGGACGCGGGTGAGCAACACGAACAACCTGCTGCTGTATAAGGACACGGGCAGCAACGGGTTCGATGGCCTGGCGGACGAGGCGTTCCAGACCAACCGCGAGATCACCGAGGACGAGTTCGCGTACCTGGCGACGCTGGCGGGGGTGGCGTAAAGATAGTGATTAGTGCTTAGTGCCTGGTGATTAGTGTTTAGGGGCCAGGGTTTAGTGAAGGACAAAAGCAGGGACAAAACAACGGGCTGAAGCCCGCTGTCGGATTGAGGGAACGATGGGTGATGAGCTGACGTGTTATGTGGAATTTGAGTTTACGGGGACGGGGACGCCGACGGCAAAGCAATGGCAGGATTTGATGCAGGTGATGCCGGACCAACCGTTTGCGCGGGCACTGGCACTGGCGGCCAGCGCGACGGGCGATCACCCGGACCGGCAGTTGAGCTTTACGAGTCTGTCGCCGGACGGGAAGCGGATGCTGGGGCAGGTGACGATTGTGCCGGATGCGACCCGAAGCGCGGTGCGGGATGCGGCGATCAAAGAGGCGCTGCGGAACCTGTATCGAGACGCGGGCGGGGTGATCCCGGCGGACCCGGATGATCTGACGATCAAGGATGCGCTGCTGGTGGTGCTG
>CAYTME010000019.1:0-30089 GCA_964438415.1 uncultured Pleurocapsa sp.
AACAATGGCTTGGCCTTTCTGCCCACCATCGCCTGCTCGCCCGATCTGCTCAACCTAGGCGGCTTCGGCCCGGCAGTCGTGACGGCTTTCATCAGCAGCCCAGTGCCGGGACAGGTGATCACCGACGCGACGCCGATCTTGGGGACGGCTTCCTTCAGCAGTGCACAAGCGCAGTTCTACAAGCTGGAGATCATCGGCGGCAATTTCCCGGATTGGACGACCATCGGCAGCATCCACACCAACGCGGTCGTCAATGGCCAGCTCGAAACGCTGCCCGGCCCACCAGGGTTGGCACCGGGCAGCTACCGGCTGCGCTTGGTGATCGTTGGGTTGGACAGCAACTGGCTGCAGGCGCCGTACGAAGTGCCGTTCATTGTGCCGTAGGCGTCAGTTCGCCTCCGGCACGCCCATGCCGACATTGCGGAGGCCACGATCGACTTCCCAGGGATAGACGATGAAGGCGTCGGTGATCGCGCCGTAGAAGCTGGGCTGCTCTCGCGTGAAGAGGGATCGGTGTGGGTTGTAATGGAGGACGCACGTGAACGGCTTGCCGCCCGCGGCGACGACCCGCTCGCGCACCGAGATGCTGGTGCGGCCGCTGCCCCACACGTCATCGACCAGCAGGAGCTTGCGGTCGGCGATCAGGGCAGTATCGGGGAACTGAATGAAAGTCGGCAGCGCCATCAAGCCGACCGACGCTTTGGCTGGGAAATCGACCGCGGCGGTCAGCAGGTGGTAAATGCCGAGCGCCTCCGACAGCATGCCACCGGGGATGACGCCGCCGCGTGTGATCATGATCATGCCATCGAAGCTGCCGACGGCGCGGATCTGCGGTATGAGGATGTCTATCAGCCGATCGACATCTGCCCATGTGAGCACCTCGTGACGAATCGGCCCGCCTTCACTCCCCATCATGACGCTTTTCCCCCTTCGGCACCGGCAAGCGCGCGATCCTCTGCAGATGTAGGGCTAGGGGCACGCGCTACCGTGCCCCTACTGGCGCAGATTATACGGGTCAAGCACACCAGGCGTCAACCGAGTGGGGGGATTGGGGGCATTCGGATCTCGGGGCGCATCCGCCTCGCCGAGCGCTCAAGCGGCTCGGCTGGTCTGTACAAGCACGCTGAAGGCGCTCCGGCCTTTGCGGATGGTTTTCCTCGTCCCTTCAGTGGACGAGCGGCCTCGCAGCCGGCGAGTTCACTCGTCGGCGCGGGCAGACCAAAACGCCCGTCGGAGGATAAGGCCTGCCTCGTCCTCCACGAGGGTTCGTTTCGTAGGGACGACCCAGGGGGCGTCCGCTGCCCCCAAACCCGAATGCACCCGGGGATTGAGGCGTCGCAATCATCGCTGGAAAATGGACGGACGAATACAGATGAGGATCGACCGATGCGACTGTGGAAGCTGACGACTGCAGTGCTCATGATCTTGACGGGCCTATTCGCCGCACGAGCGGCGCAGGCCGACCTGTGCGCGCAGGGGACGCTGCTCGCGCCGGGGCTGTGGGCGCGCATCAACGGTGAGACGTTCAACAACCTACGCGCGGAGCCGGGCTTGAGCGCAGCGCGCATCGGGCGCATTCCGCCGGGCGACATCTTCACCGTCCTCGACGGTCCGGTCTGCACCGATGGCTACCGCTGGTGGCAGGTCGATTATGCGGGTGCGCTCGGCTGGACGGCGGAGGCCAATCTCGTCGCGGGTGCGGTTTGGGTCGCGCCGCTCGATGGACAGCGCATCGACGACGAGCCAGCGGATGACGACCTGCCCGGCTGCCGCCGACCACCTGAAGATTACACGCGCATCATCGTCGGCGGCGTCGTGCTCAACCTGCGCACGCTGGCGATGCTGGATCACGCCCAGGCGATCTACAGCGCCGGCGGCGGTTTCCTGCGGTTCCGCAGTGCGCTCGTACAGGGCAGCTACAACGTCGGCGGTGTTTCAGCCAGCTTCGGCACGCATGACGGCGGCGGCGCGGTCGATCTCTCCGTCCGCGATGCGCAGACGCGCCAGGTGCTCGAACGTGAGATCGGGCCGATGCTGGATGCGCTGCGTACCGCGGGCTTTGCCGCTTGGCTGCGCGATACCGACCAGCTCTACCCTGGCTCGCCGATCCACATCCACGCCATCGCCATCGGCGATGCTGACCTGTCCCCGGCGGCGCGGGCGCAGATCGACGGCGAGTACGGCTATCTGCGCGGCTTCAACGGTCTGCCCCCGGACTGGGGCGGCCCCGCCCGCGACGATCGTCCCGCCGTCCTGTGCGCCTGGATGCGCGATCCGTCGCTAAGGCTGAGGATTGAGTTGGGGCGACAGACGGACTCCTGAGCGCATCAGCTCGCTAGCCAAGCGCGTCTCGATCTAGGATGACCAAGATCTGGCGTTTGAGAGGCGGGATTTCGCCCTGAACAGCGCCCCAAGAGCCGCTCCAAAGTATTCATGTGCAGTGACTGCGCCAACGAGCAGCGGGCTGCGTCGCATTTATCTCCCCACAAGCCCGGCCAGTGCCCAGAGCGCGAAGGCGATGATGACCGCGCCGGACAGCCGATTGACCCAGCGCATGACACGCGGCGTGAAACGCTCACGGAGTAGGCCGACGCTTGTGCTCAGGGCCAGCCACCACAGCGTTGATCCGCAGAAGACGCCGATCACCACGATCGATGGCAGCAGTGGCGACCCCTCCACCGTATCCGCCATCAAGCCGGAGCCGGTGAAGATACCGACGAAGGCCAGGATCGTCTGCGGGTTGGTCAATGTGAGACCGAAGGCCGACATGAACATGCCGGGCAGATGCTGCCCGCCTGCGCTGGCCGCGTGTTCAGCAGGCTCGGCGCTGAACGTGTGCAGGCCGAGGTAGATCAAGAACGCGCCGCCAGCAATCCGGATCGGGACTTCGAGACCTGTCATCAAGTTGGCGATGGCGGAGAGGCTGAAAGCGGCGACCGCCGCGTAGAGCGCGTCGGCGCTGGCGACGCCGAGGCCGGTGGCGAACCCGGCCGAGCGTCCCCGGGCGAGCGTGCGACGGATGGTGAGGATGCCGATCGGGCCGACCGGTGCGGCCACCGAGATGCCGATCAAGACGCTGCTAAGCAGTAAGCTGAACCCACTCTGTCATTGTTTACTCCACTTCAGGACGCTGTTGTGGGGCCGCCCACCGAGCGCCGCCGGCGAGCGCGGTCTTCAGAATGCACAGCACAAGAGTACGACCAAAACTCGCGGTTGGCAATAGAGCAGAATGAGGCACAATTCGTCATTGGTGTTCATAAGGTGTCTTTCATGTATCAAGAAGGGACACATATTTTCCCACAGCAGATCGAGACTGCGCGTCTTGTCCTGCGTCCACCGCGTCCGGGTGACGGCAGGCTGATCAATGACGCCATCCGCGAGAGCTTCGCCGAGCTGCACCGCTGGATGCCCTGGGCACGCGCTGTGCCATCGATCGATGAAAGCGACAGCTTCGCGCGCGATGCTTGGGCGCGCTACCGCGCCCGTGAGGATTACTCCGTCCTCTTGATCGACCGCCAGAACGGCATGCTGATCGGCGCAAGTGGGCTTCATCCGCGCGATTGGAGCATCCCCAAGTTCGAGATCGGTTATTGGGCACGCACCAGCTGCGTTGGGCAGGGCTACATCACCGAGGCTGTCATCGCGCTGGCCGAGTTTGCGTTCAAGGGACTGCGCGCGCAGCGCCTGATCATCCGCTGCGATGCGGACAATGTGCGCAGCGCAGCGGTCGCCGAACGGGCTGGGTTCCGCCTTGAAGCGCGGCTCCATCACGACGCGCGCAGCAACCAGGGTGAGCTGCGCGATATGCTGCTCTACGCGCGTTTCCCGCCTTCCGGTATGTAACGCCGCGCTGGATCGCGCCCACCCCACACTACCTTATCGGTCAGGATGCGCACCGTCATCGGCGCGGTGATCGCTATCTGGCACGAGAGGCGCGGGTAGCCGAATGCGCCGGCCAAACGATCGTGCCAATGGTCGGGGGCAGGGACGCCCGACTCGATCCAGACGCCGCAGGTGGCGCACAAGCCGCGTCCGCCGCAGTTGAGGCGCTGCGTCAAGGGCGCGTACGGCGAAATACCATGCGCGAGCAGCGTGCGGCGCAAATTGGCCCCGTGTTCGGCCTCGATCAGCCGCTCATCGTCATCGATCAGGACACGCAGTGTATGGGTAGGCATGAAGCGCTTCTCGTTCTCGGCATTTGATGGGTGGCTGTTCAGCCCGACCTAAGTGCGATTATACTGATACATGAAACGATCGTGTACACACAACCATGCATAAACTTGCGAAAGCGCCTGCTCGTGAACGCGACCTCATCGCCGTCTGACGACACACCCAAGCTGTTCATCCCATACCCACAGGGCTTGGGGCGCGCGCTCCTGCGCTCGCCGATCCTGCTCCAGCGGCTCGGTTTCGGGCGGCTGCTCGATCTATTCCATATCATGATCCTGACCACACGGGGGCATCGCAGCGGCCAGCCGCGCTACACGCCGGTCGAGTACCGGCGGCACGGGCGCAAATACTACGTCATTTCCGCGTGGGGCAGTCGGCCTCACTGGTTCCGCAACTTGAGCGCGGATGCGAACGCCACGCTGTGTCAGGGTAAGCGCACGTTTGCTGCGCGGGCGCAGGTTGTCGAATCGAGCAGTGAGGCGCTGATGGTGCTGCATCTGTTTCGCCGTCCGAATCCTCTGGTCTACGACGCGATCCTCGCTCGCGTCGGCAATGTACAGGCGCTCGACCCACGCCAGCTTCCCGATCTCGCACATCAGTACACAATCATCCGTTTCGATCCGCAGACCGAAGACCCTGTGCTGCCCTCTCCGCCCGACGATCTGCGCTGGGTGGTGTGGGCAGCAGGGGTGTTTGGCCTTCTTCTCGTGATCCTGGGCGTGCTGCGCACGCGGAATACACAGGAGACGGAGGCGCACAATGACTGATGCGGCTGCGCTGCTGCGCCAACTGCGGCTGGCGCTGCGGCAGAACGACGACCCTGCGGCACTGAGCGCGTTGGAGCAGCTTGCGGCACTGGCGCGCGCCGAAGGCGATCACAGTGCATTGGCGCGTCATCATGGCAGCATCGCCCACATCTACCAACGCCATGGACAGCTCGACGCGGCCTTAGAGCATGTCGCGCTCGCGTTGGAAAGCGCGCGCGCCGATGGCGATCTAGCGCTGCAAAGCGGCCTGCTCGGCAGCATGGGCAATTTGCTGCGCGAGGTTGGCCGCTTCGATGAGGCGATCCGCTATCTGGAAAACGCGTTGGCGCTGGCGGTCGATCTGGGTGATGAACGCGGACGCGGCATCTGGCTGAGCAATCTCGCCCTCGTCTATGACGATCTGCGCCAGTTTGCCAACGCGATCCCGCTGCACGAGCAGGCTGTCCATGCGGCCCGCAGCCTGCGCGATCTGCGCGGGCTGGCGGCGCGGCTGGGTTATCTGGCACAGAGCTGCACCGCGTTCGGCGACCATCCGGGAGCGCTGATCCATTTGCAGGAGGCGGTCATGATCGACCGTGACCTCGGCGATCAAGCCGCACTGGCGGGCCGGCTGGCACAGATCGGCGACCTGTACGTCTCGCTCGGCCAGCGCACGGCAACCATGTCCGGCACGACTTACTGCTACAAACGCGCCGTCGAACATTATCGCGCCAGCCTGAACGCTGCCTACGAGGCGGGCGACGCGCTCATGCAAGCTGAGCTTCTGCGCACACTCGGCGAGGTCATGCTCGCCCTCGATGATCCCGATCAAGCCATCAACCATCTCGATACGGCGTACCAAATGTTCAGCAGCTTGGGCTGTGATGCGCCGCTGGCTGCCGTGCAGAGAGCGCTCAATCGCGCGCAGGCTGCGCGTCAGGCGCAGGCAGGCTGAAACATAGATATGGAGGCTTTGCAAACTCGTGCCGGAGATAAACATCGGCTTTCTGCTGGTGCAGTTGGTCAATCTCGCGCTGCTGTTCGGTTTACCGATTCTGATCCTCATCATGATCGTGGTCAGCGCGCGGCGCAATCGCAGCCGTGCGGCGCTCGATGCGCTCAAGGAACGGCTGGCGCGTGGCGAGATCGACGAGCACGAATTTTTGCGTCTGCGCGACTTGATCACCGACGCGGCGCTCGAAAAACCCAAGCGCGTCGCTGGGCCAGCGTCTGATGATGTCCAAACAGATGATCGCCCGATCGATGAGGACGAGCTGGAGCGCCCGCGCGGTCAGTTGAAATGAGGCGCAGCTGGCTTGCCGCGTCGATGCAGCGCCTGTGGCGTTCCCTCTGGCGAGTGCACGAACCCGTTGTGCTGACGGTCGATGCGCCGCGGACTCAGTGCGTGCACACACTGATCGAGGCGGCACGACCCAGCCAAGCGCGCCTGCATCTGCGCGATCTGTTCGCCAGTGGCCGGCGCTATTATCTGCAAGCGCAGGGTGAGGGTTTCACCTTGCGCAGTGACAGCACCCTCCCCTGGAACCGGAGGCGCCGCACCCGCCACCTCGCCGTCATCGAGGGCCGCCTGAGCAGTGTTGGTGCGCTCACGATCATCCATCTCAACGCCTGGCTGCGGACACGCTACCTGTTGGTCGCGCTGCTGCTGCCGACGTGGATGGCGGGGCTGCTCGCTTATGCTGCGTGGCCCCTGGCCGTCAAGCTGGCGCTCAGCGCCGTGCTCTACGGCAGCGCGCTGGCGGCGGTTTGGCTAGAGGCGGCCATGCAGGCGCATGAGATGATCGTCTTTGTGCGCAAAGCGCTCGAAGACCTCCCGCGCGGTGAGGTGGCGCAGCTCATGACAGAAGTCGACCAGGTGGTCGCGTCATCGAGCGCAGCCGCCTTTTCCAGCGAATGGGAACGTTTCGTCGACGAAATGCGCACGGGTGATTGACTGCCATCACAACTCTGCGCGTAGGAACGACGTATATATCCGATGAGAGACCTGCCGCAAGGCTCAGAGTCTATTGTACAATTCGGAACAAACGAAACGTGAGTGAAGACCCATGCGTGTGATCGTCCATACCGGCAAGGGTGGCGTTGGCAAGACCAGCATCTCCGCTGCCACTGCGCTTCGCTGCGCCGAGCGCGGCCTGAAAACTATCGTCATCAGCACCGATACAGCCCACAGCCTGGCCGACTCGCTGGAGAAGTCCATCGGCCCGGAACCGGTCGAACTGTACCCCAATTTGTGGGCACAGGAAGTCGATACGCGCTATTCGATGGATAAGTATTGGGGCCGTATTCAACGCTACATGACGGCCTTGTTCAGCCGGCAGGGTGTCGAAAACATCGTCGCTGAGGAGGTGACGATCCTGCCTGGCCTCGAAGAAGGCGCGCATCTGCTCTGGATTAATCAGTATGTGCAGGAGCAGCAGTTCGATGTACTGATCGTCGATGCTGCACCGACTGCGGAAACACTGCGCCTGCTCAGCCTGCCGGATGTGACTCGCTGGTGGTTTGAGAAGATCTTGACCATTACGCGCGGTGCGACCCGCATTCTGCGCCCTATCGGACGGGTCATCGGACGCGGGGATGATATCCCTGAAGTCAGCGCGTGGGACGAAGTGCAGGCGCTCTTCGATACGCTCGACCGCGTGCGCATGATCTTGTCTGACCCCGAAATCAGCAGCGTGCGCCTGGTCGTCAATCCAGAGCGCATGGTCATCAAAGAGACACAGCGCACCTACACCTATCTCAATCTATACGGCTACGCGACCGACGCCATCCTGTGCAACCGGGTCATCCCCGATGAGGTGGTCGATCCGTACTTCGCGGTCTGGAAAGCCAATCAGCGTGAGAACCTCACCTTCATCCGCGAGGCATTCGGCGACCTGCCGCTGCTGACCGCGCCGCTGTTTGGGCAAGAGGTCGGCGGGCTGGATTCATTGAGGCGCTTGGGCGATGCACTCTACAAGGAGCATGAGCCTGAAGTCAAGATGTTCGATGGCAAGCCCCATCGGATTGAGACTTTGGGCAAGAACAGCTACCGGCTGTTGGTGCCGCTCCCGTTCGCCAGCAAGCAGGATCTGGATATCTACCGCTCGCGCGATGAGCTGACGCTGCGCGTGGGACCGTACCGACGCAATATCGTATTACCGCATGCACTCTGGGATTTAGAGATAGCCGATGCAAAATTTGAGCAGTCCACCCTCAGCATCCAGTTTGCCAAAGCATGAGAACGGCCATCACGCCAACGGTGTGAACGGCGGCGCTGCCCACACGGCGATCATGTCGCTGCCCGCAGCGTTCCGTGCCGACATGGAAGAAGTGAGTGTGCCGACGGAACCGGATCCCCCGCGTTCGCTGCGGATGCGGATGCGCTTCTGGCGTATATTCATCTACGCGGTGCAGTTGTTCGGGCGGATCGTGTTCTGGAATCTTTTCGTCGCCAATTACTTCCCGCAGTATGTCGAGCGCACGAACCTGCGCCGCTGGCAGCGCTATGCGCGCTCGTTCCGCGCATTCGCCATCAAAACCGGCGGCGTCATGATCAAGGCCGGGCAGTTCATCTCGACCCGCGTCGATATCCTGCCGCCCGAGGTGACAGACGAGCTGGCCGCCCTGCGCGATGAAGTCCCAGCCGTGCCGACGGAGACCATCCGCGCCATCATCGAGCAGGAAATCGGCCCGATCGGCCAGCGCTTCAGCCAGTTCGACGACAAGCCGGTCGCCGCGGCCTCGATCGGTCAGGTCTATCGCGCGCGCCTGCTGAACGGCGATCGAGTCGTCGTCAAGGTACAGCGGCCGGGTATACGCCGCATCTGTCACACCGATCTGGCGGCGCTGATGGCGGTGGCGCGCTTCGCGATGAATTTCGGCTTCGTCCGTCGGCGCGCTGATGCTGTGGCGCTAGCGCGCGAGTTTGGGCGCGTCCTTCTAGAGGAGCTGTCGTACCGGCATGAGGCGCGCAACGCGATGCGCTTCGCCGCCATGTTCAAAGACGACATGGGTGTCTACGTGCCCGCCGTCTACCCCGAACACTCGTCGGACACCGTACTGACGATGGAAGACGTGACGACGATCAAGATCAGCGACTACGCCGCGCTCGAAGCGGCAGGCATCAGCCGCAAGGCGGTTGCCACGCGCTTGATGGACACGTACCTGAAACAGATCTTTGAGCAGCGCTTCTTCCATGCCGACCCGCATCCCGGAAACTTGTTCGTATACCCGCTGCCCGCGGAAAATGGGCGTGTCTATGCCGATGGTGAGCGTCCGTTTTACTTGATCTTCATCGATTTCGGCATGACCGGTACGCTGACGCCTCAAATCGTGGGCGGGCTGGTCAGCACGCTGTCGGCGGTCATCAACCGCGACGCACATAACCTGATCGCCAGCTACCGTCAGCTTGGATTCATCATGCCGGATGCGGACACGGTGCGCATTGAACAGGCCACACGCGCCGTCTTCGACCAGGTGTGGGGACTGAGCATGTCGGAGATGAGCAGCCTCAGTTTCAGCGCGGCGCAAGACCTCGGCCGCGAGTTCAACGATCTGCTGTTTTCGATGCCGTTCCAGGTGCCGCAAGACTTCATCTATCTGGGACGCACCGTGAGCATCCTCAGCGGCATGTGCACCAGCATCGACCCGACTTTTAACCCTTGGAGCGAACTGCAGCCTTACGCTCAAAAGCTGGCGATGCAGTTCGTCAGCGGTGAGAACGTCGGTTTGACGCTGCCCGCAGGTGGTTCACTCCTGGAGGCGCTGCTGACTGGCAACCCGGCTCAGGCGCTCTCTGCCATCGGCCAGCAGCTCAGCCGCACATTTTCGACCCCGCAAATGGCGATCGATAGTTTGGTAGCGCGTGTTGAGCGGGGCGATCTGCGCTTCCAAGTCGATCCGAGCGCGGCCTATCAACGCCAGCTATCACGCATCGAGTCGAACACAAAGCGCACAGGACGCGCGGTCATCTTCGGCAGCCTGTTGATCGCGGCGACGCTCTTTTACACGAACGGCGATGTCGTTCCTGCGGTCATCGGCTACGTGTTGGGCGGGATCGCGTTCCTAGCGGCGACCTTCGGGGAGTAGATCAGGCGCGGAAAATTTCGCGCAGCGGCAGCTTAAAACCCGGCAGAACATCGGCACCATCAAGCGCGTCATCGATTTCGAGTGTGTGCGCACACGCGAGCGGGTGCGCTTTGACGGTTTGCGTGTCGGGATACACGACCCAGACCAGGCGGCAGCCAGCGCGCAGCAGTTCGCGAGTCTTTTTCTGAATATCGGCAGCTTCATTGCCCGGCGAGATGATCTCGACGGCCAGATCAGGAGCGCCAGGGAAATGACCGTGCAGGTCCCGCGCCTTGGCGATGAAACCGATATCGATGCCGCGCACGGTGTCGCGTCCCCCCTCATCCCGATGTAGGATGCAGCCCGTCTCGGCTGCTGCAACCTCGCCGAGATCATGGGTCACAACAAAACCATGTATGGAAGCTGCAATGCGCCTCGTGATGCGCCCATGAATAAAGCCGGGTTTCACCACCGGGACAATAACTCCATCGACCAATTCGACTGGGGTATCGGCGTATTCCCGGCTGTTCGCCAGGGCGTAGAAGTCGTCGGCGCTGATATAGGTCTGCTCGGTGGGTGCCAACATGATCGGCTCGCTCCCTCGCTCTGTATGTGTTCCCCATCATAGCCGATGTCGAAGCTGTGACACTATCGGCGCAGAAACGTGACATCTGTCACTGCAAAGACAGATTTAACTTACGTTATACTGTGAAATGTACGGCATAGGCAGTGTCGGCACTTTTTTAGTGTTTACGAGCTGGCGCGCACCGAGGCCGTACGATGCTCACGTTCTGCACTTACGTCTGCTCCTCTGACCTTAGTCCGGTCGTCCGACGACAACAGACTGCTGCGGCTGCGCTTCTACGCTCGCGAGAAATTGGCTGCTCTGCGGGTGCTGGTGACTCATCCTCTCCAGCGCGCGCTTTTGTGAAAATAGAGCGAGGAGTTCAACGATGACTTTACGTATCATGCCGAAAGGCGCGCTCAAGAACTGGGCTGCACGCTTGCAAGAACGGCGGTTCCGCATCGTAGGGCCGAAGGCCAAATACGGTCAGTACGTCTATGATGAAATCGCCGATCTCGACGAGCTGGTGCTGGATTATCCCCAGACGGTCGCCGCGCCAAAACGATTCTTGCTGCCTTCGCGCGAAGTCCTGTTCACCTTCAATACCGAAACGATGGAGATGCGCGCCCAGATCGAGGCCCTGCCGACGGTCATCATCGGCATGCATACGTGTGATATGCACGCAATCGCCCTGCTCGATCTCGTGCAGAACACGGGCTTCGCAGATCAGCACTACCGCGCGCGACGTGAAGCGCTGTATCTGGTCAGCATCGAATGTCTGAAACCGTGTACGGAACACTGTTTCTGCAAAGATATGGAGACATTTTCTGTGCCAGAGGACTTCGACCTGCACCTGATCGACCTGGGAAATGTCTACGCGGTTCAGGTCGGCAGCGAAAAGGGCGAACAGCTCCTGGAAGGCTGCATCCACATTTGGGAGCCGAGCGAGGAAGAAAAAGCCCGTCTGAACGAGGTCATGTCCGCCAAATGGCAGCAGTTCGATTTTCGGCTGGACGCCACGCTCTCGGAACTGCCAGAGGTCTTGGGGGACGCTGCGCACTCCGCTTACTGGGATGAGCTGGGTGACATTTGTCTAGCCTGTGGGGCATGCACGCAGGTCTGCCCGACCTGTTACTGCTTCGATGTGACCGACGAGATCGACCTCACGCTAACGCAGGGCCAGCGCGTTCGCACCTGGGATAGCTGCCAGATCGAACGTTTCGCCGTCGTCGCCGGTAATCACAATTTCCGCTCGCAGTTAGGACGCCGCCAGAGACACCGCTTCATGCGCAAGGGCAAGTACCAGTATGAGGCCTACGGCAAGATGGGCTGTGTCGGCTGTGGACGCTGCGCTGCGGCGTGCCCGGTCAAAATCTCCTGCATCAAGACCTTCAACCATCTGACTGCCGAGCAGCGCAAGCCGGCGGAGGAGGTGCAGGCATGACCACCCTACTCAAGGAAACGCTCCGCCACGAGTCGATCTACATGCCGACGCCAGCGCGCATCGTCCGCATCGAGCCGCTGACAGCGCATGAGAAGCTCTTCCAGATCGAGCTGCCTGCTGGCTTTCACCTCGATCATCGGCCTGGTCAGTTCGTCGAGCTGTCAGTTCTGGGCGTCGGCGAAGCGCCGATCAGCGTGTGTTCATCCCCCAGCCGCAGCAACGGGCGTTTCGAGCTGTGCGTGCGCGCCGTCGGCAAACTGACGAATGCGCTGCACCAGCTTGAAGCTGGCAGCCTGATCGGCATTCGCGGCCCATTCGGGCGCAGCTTCCCGGTCGAGCGCTATCATGGTCGTGATATTTTGTTCGTTGGGGGCGGTCTGGGGCTGGCTCCGCTGCGATCTCTGATTGACGAAGTGCTCGACCGGCGCGGCATGTTCGGGCGCGTGATCCTGCTTTACGGTGCGCGCTCCCCGGGCGATCTGCTCTTCCCGCGCGATCTCGAGCGTTGGGATAGCCGGCCAGATATCGAAGTGCATATCACGGTCGATCATCCAAGCGAAAATTGGGTCGGCAACGTCGGCGTCATCACAACGCTGTTCGACAAGATCGAGTATCAGGGGCGCAACATGGTCGCCGCTATCGTCGGCCCGCCGGTCATGTACAAGTTCGTCCTGCGCGATCTGCTGGCGCATGGGTTGGCCGACGGCAATATCTGGATGAGTTTCGAGCGGCAGATGAAATGCGCTGTCGGCAAATGCGGTCACTGTCAAATGCACCACATTTACACCTGCCAGGATGGGCCGATCTTCTCGTACCAGGAAGTCAAACATCTGGAGGAGGCATTCGCATGAGCGCGAAAGCAAGACCCAAAGTGGGCTTCTTTGAATTTACGAGCTGCGAAGGCTGCCAACTGACGGTGGTCGATGTGCTGCAAAATCATCCTGAACTGCTCGACGCCATCGAGATTGTCGAATTCCGCGAGGCGATGAGCGAAAAACATGATCCGAATGGCCGTTTCGATATCGTCTTCATCGAGGGTTCCTGCACACGCCCAAGCGACGAAGCCAGGATCAAAGACCTGCGCGAGCGCGCTCACCTGGTCATCGCGCTCGGCGCGTGCGCCGACCTTGGCGGTGTGAACGCGATCCGCAACGTCTTCCCGCTGCAAGAGGTGCGCGAGTACGTCTACGGAGAGCACGCCGATTGGTTCGAGACCTACCCTGCGCGACCGATCAGCGCCGTGATCAAGGTCGATGCCGCCATCCCGGGCTGCCCGATCGACCGTGAAGAATTCACCAAAGCGGTGACGCATCTGCTGCAGGGGCGAATGCCGAACCTGCCGGACTATCCGCTGTGTATCGAATGCAAGCTGCGCGGGATCGTCTGCATGTACCAGCGAGGACAGGCGTGCCTTGGGCCGATTATCCGTGCTGGCTGTGCGGCCATCTGCCCTGCATACGGCTGTGGCTGTGAGGGCTGCCGGGGGATGGTACCGAATACCAATCTCGACTCCATGCGCACAGTCATGCGGGAGGCTGGAGTCAGCGACGAGGAGATCGACAGCCGCTTGCGCATCTTCTTGACTTACCAGATGATGGAGCGAGAGGAGCAGCCATCATGACCCGGATGCATGTCGATATCCATCATCTGACTCGGGTCGAGGGACACGGCAATATCGTTGTCGATGTCCGCAACGGCGTGCTCGAAAAGTGCGAGCTGCAAATCGTCGAAACGCCGCGCTTTTTCGAACCGATGGTGCGCGGACGCCCATACAACGAGGTCTCGCACATCGTCTCGCGCATCTGCGGTATCTGCGCCGTCGGCCACTCGACCGCCGCGCTGCGCGCTGTTGAAACGGCGCTCGGTGTCGAGCCGTCGGAGCAGACGATCCTGCTGCGCCGGCTGAACATGCATGGCGAAATGCTCGACAGCCACGTTTTGCATATCTACATGCTGGTCGCGCCCGATCTGCTCGGACTCCCAAGCGTGATACCGCTGGCCAAAAACCAGCCTGAGGTCGTGCTGCGCGCCCTGCGGTTAAAAAAGCTGGCGGGCGAAATCTGCCGCGTCATCAGCGGCCGGCACACACATCCGATCGCGATGACGGTCGGCGGCTTCACGCATCTGCCCACTGAGAAGGACCTGCTCTATGTACGGCAAATGCTGATCGACGCGCGTGCTGATATCGATGAGACCGTGAAGCTGTTTGCCGAGCTGACGATGCCCGCATTCGAGCGAGAGACGGAGTACATCGCTTCGCACAAAGATGACGAGTACTGCTTCATCGACGGTGTGATCGCCAGCAGCGATGGTGGGCGCTGGCCCGCGGCTAAGTACCGCGCTATCACCAACGAATACCTGGTTCCGCATTCGAGCGCCAAGCGCACCCGCCATCAACGCGAGTCGTACATGGTCGGCGCGCTGGCGCGCTTCAATGTCAACTACGATCAACTCCACCCGCGCGCCAAAGATGCTGCACAGACGCTCGACCTGCATCCTTTGGTGACCAATCCGTACCTGAACACGGTCGCCCAAGTGGTCGAGTGCGTCCACTGCATCGAAGACGCACTTGAACTGGTCGAAACGCTGCTCACACGCGGCATTCGGTGGGAGACACCGATGCAGCCGCTGCGCCAGAGTGGGACGGGAGCCGGCGTTTGCGATGTGCCGCGCGGCATCCTGTTCCACGAGTATACGATTGAGAACGGGCGGGTGACGGCCGCCAACTGCGTCATCCCCACGGGGCAGAATCTGCAAAACGCCGAACTGGATATGCGCGCGCTCGTGCCGCAGATCCTCGACCGCCCGCAGCCGGAGATCACGCTGGCGCTGGAGATGCTTGTACGCGCTTACGACCCGTGCATTAGCTGCTCGACACACATCCTGAACGTCGAGTTCAAGTAACCCTCGAAAAAGCGGGAGTCCGCCGCACAGCGGACTCCGCAGCTCCCTCGCAAGTCGACTCAGTTGTCATCAAGCGGCTCGTCGCTGCGCGCCGGCCGGGCCGACGTCATCCAGCGAACCATGAGCCCTCGAAACTTACGATGTTTCGCAGTCCGAATCTGAACTGCGTAAGTCCCCTCGATTCTACATGAAGTCGAAACGAAGCCCGTAAAAAAGAAATGAATAAAGAAAATTATGCTCAAGTACAACTTATGATTAATTCAATTGCGTATACGCATCATTGCTCAATGTAGTCTAAATCATGAAGGGGAGCTCATGCTCAAATCTCTGGGAACCTTGGTGTTGATTGCAGCCCTTTTCGGCGTTGCGCTCGTCGGCCTAAGCGGCCGTACCAGCGCCGAGTCGCAGTGCACTGACAATCCGAATGATGGCAGCGGTTTGCCCGTGTGTATGACCGCCGCGGATAACGAATGCTTCGAGGGCGGCAAGTGGGAGAACCAGTGCACCACCGAATGGCAGTGGAACGCCGGTTGGTATTACGCGCGCTACAGCCGAGGCTTGATCAAGGCTGAAGATGTGCCCACGCCCTTCCGCAGCCTGATGGTCTCGCAGGGAACAGCACCGCAGGCGGTAGAACTGCCATCGCCCGCAGAATTCTGCCCTGGCCCGTGCTATGGACGACTCGATTGTATGCATGAATGCTATCTGATCGGAGACTGCTGCGGCGTCGAAAGTCCCTAATTGACGAACAGCCGCTCCCGGCTGCAGGCCTCTTACACCCCCGACCCCTCGTCACATCCTTGTGCGAGGGGGATGTTTTGTTACAAGCCGATCAAGCGGTAGATCTCCTCCAGATCGGTCTCCGGCCAGGTCTCATCGACTAGGCCGTTGGTGATATCGACGTTGATAAACAACCCACGATACGTTTTGGCGGCTGCCATGACCCGGCGCACAAAATCGGCCATGCCGTCGAATTTGAGATCTCGGTGCAGACCGACTCGGCAGGCCAGCACGATACGCCCGCCGAAGTGTTCGAGAACCGGCTCGAAAGTCGCCTCACTCGCACCAAATTCGTGGCCGCGCAGGTTATGGATGCGCTCTAGGCTGGGAAATTGGTGCGTCCAGCGTCCGCACGAATGCAAGTAGATGCCGCCAAATGCATCGGAGAGCTGATTGAGATAAGGCACATGAAACTCGTCATGCATCGCCGCCGAGATCATGACGCATTCGTCGTTCGAGATGGAAATGCCCAAGCCATCCGGCATCCACGGCTGAAACATGCTCGGCACGAAGTCGGCTCCATATTCGAGAGCGATGGCGCGCTGTGCGTGGACAAATTCGATCGTCAAGTTCGTGACCTTCTGCAGCAGCCGGTGAACCGCATCCGGCTCGGTGTACAGCGCGGTCAGGAAAGTGTTGTGTCCCATGATCAGCGCGGCGCTGTCGAGCGGACCTTGAATATCGCTCATCTTGATCGGAAAGCGACCGCCAGTCTGTTCCAGAAAGTAGCGCGTGTAGTCGAGCATCCGCCCCAGCTCGCCATCACGCACCGACGGCACCGGCAGCGAGTCGATCGAGTCCGCATCAGCAAGCGCCGGTCGCACAGCCGGCAGATCGTTTTCCCACCAGATCACTTCGCAGCCAAATGCCGATGGGATGCCGACCAATCCCAATGTGGGGCACAGGGAGGGTACAAAATCTCCGTGCAGCGCCATTTGCGCCTCGATCTCGTCGAGCTGAGCGCGCAGGAACTTTGCCGGGTCGAGCAGACGGTCACGCACGCTGTCCGGTCCATCGGTCGAAAAGAGCGCACTCGGGATCGGCTTGCCGTTCTTGACCCGCGGTCCCACGTAGCCGATCATGAAGCCGGGGCGCTCATCGTTCTCCAGCGCCCACAAGCGGCGCAGAAACGTCTGCGCAGCCTCGATCTGCGGTGATGGTGTCATGCAGCCCCCACTCCCGAAACCTCGCAGGCCGCCTCCATCATCGCGTTGATGTTCTCCAGCGGCGAGCCGGGCGGGATGTTGCTGCCGTCCTGGATGATCAGCCCGCCGAAATGCGCCAGCTTCTCGATCAAGCGGCGGGTGGCAGCGCGCACCTGCTCCGGCGTGCCGGTGTGGATCAGCATCGGGCTGACGTTGCCGAGCAGGACGACGCGCCCGCCCAGGATTTCGGCCACGCGGTCGAGATCGACCTGATAGCCGAAGCCTTGCAGCTCATGGATTTTGAGGTCGTCGCGGAAAATCTCGAGCAGATGATCGGCGCGGCCGCACATGTGCAGGCTGGCCCAGCCATCGAAATGGAAGCGCAGCTTTTGCTCGAATGGCAGCACCAGCTCGCGATACATCGACGCGGATAGCGAGACAGCCAGATCGTCCGTCCACGAAAGCGCGCGCGGGGTGGGCAGACCCTCTTCCTCCCAACAGAAGTCGAGCCATTCGATCAACTTGTCGGTGACGATACGCAGCACCTCGCGCACGAAGTCCGGACGCTCGTAGACATCGGTGAACAGCTCGATCTGCCCCATCACATCGCCCGCCACACCGAACGGTCCATCGGAGGTATGTGTCAGCGCGGGGTTCTCGCCGGGATAGAAAACTGGCCCGCCTTGAAAGCGCACCGGGTAGCGCTCGGCAACCTGCATCATCGCCCTGCGATAGGCGATCTGGCGGCCGTTGATGCCGCCGTGAACGAAATCCATCGCCTCCAAGCGATCGAGATCGTCGTCGGTCTTGACCCAGCCGGCGCCGACCCACGGAATGTCATCATCGGGAAAGACAACCTCACAGCCCAGGCTGCCCGCCTCGAAGGTATTCTGAAAATCCGTCCAGGCACCGACCCACGCTCCGGTGATACTGTAGGCGTCGGTGCGGATGTTCTCCATCAGCCACTTCTGACCCAAGATCTGCGTGCGCAGCATCGTCTCCGGGTCGCCGTAATAATCGCGAAAGCGCACGCCGACTTGCGGCACGAGCAGCCGGTGCGCGATGGCGGGGATGACGGGCACGCGGTCGGGCCGCTCGAAACGGCGCGCCTTCTCCACGCGCTCGCGGCGCGCCTCGATCTCATCGATCGAGACGCCGATCTCGATGATCTCCGGTTTATGCAGGATATTCACAGTGCCTCGCCTCGTCTGCAAACGCCTCCAGCAGCGCCAGATCGGCCTCGAAGAAATGATCGGACGGGCAGAGCAAATAGCCGCCGCCCGGCCCCGCTTCCTCAAAACAGCGGCGGACTTCCGCCCGCGTCTGTTCTGGCGTGCAGCCGACGAAGAAGTGAAACTGGTCAAAGCCGCCGATCATGCACACGCGGCTGCCGATGCGTCGTTTCGCTTCGGCCAGGCGTACGTCTCCGCCCATATCCGGCGGCGTGAAGGTCTCCATCGCATCGGGTTTCATATCGGCGATCCGTTCCAGCAGCGGCATCATGCCGCCGCAGGTGTGGTAGACGATGCGCTGCCCGGCCTCGTGCGCCAGCGCGATCAGCTCACTGTCGTAGGGCGCGACGAACTCGTCGAACATGCGCGGCGAGATGACCGTCGAGGATGCTGCGCCGCCGCCCAGCTCTAGCACGTCGTAGCGCGCGCCCGCCAGCGATCGGATGAAAGTCGCCTTGCGCGCCTGCAAGATGCGCAGCAGCTCATGCACCCAGTCGGGGTCGTCGTAGGTCTCCAGGATCAGCCGTTCGGTGCCGACCAGCTCGACGGCGTCCTGCCAGCAGCCAGGCTGTCCGTAGACATCGAAATAGCAGATGTGTCCGCGCACCAGCCCGCGCTCACCGAATGCGTCAGCAGTGCGGTTGACCGCCGCCACATCGCACTTGGGATGCGTACAGTAGGCAGCGATCAGGTCGATATCGCGCTTGTCTTTGATGAGCGGCTCGACCACCCAGTCGGTGTACTCATTGCCCTGCAAGAGCATCGTCAGCGTGCCTTTGGGCGTCACGAAGCGGTAGCGCGTCGTCCGGTATTCGGGGTCGGGGATGTCTTCGGCCTCGATACGCCATGAATCTGAGACGACACGATGCGTGTGATCGAGTGGGTGAATGAACGACTGGTTCGGATCGTGATATTCGCCGTTGGCCGTATCCGCCCGGTATGGCACCGTCCATGTCCAGGCGTCCATGCCGAAGCGGTCAAAAAACTCCGCGTAGGTGATGCCGCCCATGTATCGATCGAGGAAAGAGAGCATGACGTGATGGGTGGTGACGGGAAGCCGGTCGGGCATGCCACCCTGTAGGGCAGTCAGCATGCGCTGGCGGGAAGTCATGGGCATCATAAATGTCTATACCTGTTCGCGATATTCTTCTTTTGCATTATATACAATTTTGCTCAATGGGGCGATCTTACGGCTGACTACACCGGGCAGAAAAAGTCCCTTCTGCTTACACCAACTCTGGTATGCGGAGGCGGATGCACGAGTCCGTACCAATCAGGAGACATCAGATGGGCGAGATCTGCTCCGGACTCAGCCCAAGCCCCAAAACAGCGCCAGCCCGATCAGCATCGTGACGAGCGTCACCAGCGTAATACCGACGCCAACGCGGAAGAAATCGGCGACGCGGTAGCCTCCCGGCCCCATCATCAGCAAATTGACCGGATGTGCGATCGGCGTCAAAAACGCCATCGAGCAGGCCATCGCCACAGCGACGGACATCGCCTGTGGGCTGATCTGTGTTTGCAGCGCAGCGTTGATCGCCACCGGCCCGACCAGCAGCGAGGTCACCTGTCCGCCGATCACCTGCGTGATGAGCATCGTGACGAGGACCATGCCGCCGATCAGGATCAGCGGGCTGCTGCCCGCCAGCGCGCCGACGAGCAGCCCCCCCACGCGCTCAGCCAGTCCGCTCTCTGCGATGGCAATGCTCAAGGGGAAGATGCCCGCCACCAGGAAGATGACGCGCCATTCGACCGCTTCGTAGAACTCCTGCATCGTCAAGCAGCCGGTCACGGCCATCGCCACTGCGCCGGCCAACATCATCTGCGGCAGCGGCAGCAGCTCAAAGATCGCGATCGTCAGAACAACGGCCGTGATCGCCAGCGCCAGGGGTGCTTTTCGCGGCCGTGACGGTCGGCTGGCACGGCCGCTAGCCGGTACAAGGTAATTGGCGTCGTCCGCTAGTGACTCGATCGCGTCAGCGCTGCCCGTAACCAACAGCGCATCTCCCACCTGAAGCGGCATCTTGCCGACATCGGTGCGGTAGCTCCGACCTTCACGCCAGAGCGCCAGCGCGTGGATGCCGAAACGATCGCGAAACCGCATCTGTGTCAGCGTCTGGCCGATGGCGCTGGAACGCGGCGGGATGATGACCTCAACCAGATCGATATCCGCCTCGTACCGCTGGCTGGCGTCGCTGCCATCGGCCTGCAGGTCAAGACCCCACCCGATCAGCGACTCGACACGCTCGCTGCGCCCCAAGACGAGCAGCACGTCGCCCGGCAGCAGGATCTGATCAGGTGTCGGGTTGAAAAAGACGCGTCTCCTCCGTGCGATGGCGAGCACGGTCAGACCCAATTCAGCTCCGATGGCACTCGCGTCCAGCGTGGCATTCGCGATGCGGGAGTCCGGCCGAATGCGCAGCTCCCACATGCGCTCCTCGAGCTGATAGGTGCGCTGCAAGTCGGATGAGATCCACGCCTTGGTCAGCGGCTCGCGTTCAGGCAGCAGCCGCCGGCCGATCAGCAGCATGTAGACCAACCCGGCTAGCACGATCAGACCGCCGGTTGGAATGAAATCCCCCATGTTCAGCCCATCCAGTCCGCGCGCTTGCAGCAGTCCGCTCATCACGATGTTGGCCGTCGTCAGGTAGGTCGCCATGCCGCCGACCAGCGTCCCGAACGAAAGCGGAATGAGCAGTTTGGAAACACGCACCTGGGAAATCTGCGCGACGCGCACCGCGGCGGGCAGCAGCACCGCCCCAGCAGCGACGTTGTTCATGATCAGCGAGAGGGCAGCGCCCGCCGCCATGAACAGGGTGATCAGTTTGCTTTCGGCGCTCTGGCCGATCTGGTTCAGGCGGGCACCGATCCAGTGGATGACGCCCGTCTCCTCCAACCCGCGTGTGATGATGAACAGACCGATCAGCGTGATGACGACCGGGCTGCTGAATCCCGCCAATGCCTGCTGACTCGTCACCAGCCCAGTGAAACTGAGTGTGAGCAGTGTGAGCAGCGCGGCCAGCTCGATCTTGACGCGCCCGGAGAAGATCAGCAGCAGTAGAACGCCGCTGACGACGATCACTTGCTGTTCATACGGCGTCAGCATAGCGGCTCCAATGCAGGCTCCCCAGATGCGCCTATGCGACCGGCTGTTTCACCCCGGACGATCGCGACCCGGAGCTGCGCCTGCGTCCGATTGAAAACAACGGCCTAAGCGAGAGACTGAAACGGTTATCGAGCAGGCATCGCCTGGACGAAGGCTGTACATAAAGCGGGATCGGTCGCCGCGTAAATGTAGTGCAGCGTTTCGCCCCCGGCTGTGAAGCTGCCGCTGCCGCCGCAGGGTTGCACCGCCGATTGAGCCGAGATGCCGCCGCCGAGCGTACACTGCAAAAAGTTGTTCACCAGTCGATCTTGATTGATGACCGCAAGGACGCCAATCTTCGGGATCTGTCCCTGAATGACAGACGCCAAGTTATTTTCGGTGTAGATGCGCGCCGCGACCGCGCCGACACCGCTGTAGCACTGGATCATGCTGTCGATTTGTGCGACCAGCGCTGCCGTCGCTGGGTTGCCCGTGAGCAGCGATGCGCCGCCGCCGACTGCCGATACTGCGCTGGAAATGCTGGTGGCCTCGGTCGCAGTATAGCCCGACAGGTTCGGCAGGAACCGCTGCGCGGCGGACGGATCGGCGGCCGTATCGCCGGTGGTCGGCACTGCGCCGCCCAAGATATCGCCCGCGACGCTGCACGCGCTCAGCACAGCCATCAGGACGAATACTGCAAGCAGACGAATGCGCATCATCGAAAATGCCTCCTCGTGGCGTGGACGACAACTGCATTATACAGGAATGCGCACAGCACATGAGCTGCCCTTGCAAAGCGCGCTGATTTGGCTATACTCATGGTATCGGGCAATTAGCTCAATTGGCAGAGCGTCCCTTTGACGTGGGGAAGGTTATAGGTTCGAGTCCTATATTGCCCACTATCAAGCCAGCACAACCATTGTGCTGGCTTTTTTCGTCGGCAGTGGAAAACGTCCGCGCGCAGCGCTACACTCATTCCCATGCGTCATTCGACACTCAGAAGCGAGCATGATCATGATCGATCCCTCAGCAGTCTCGTCGATCCAGATGCGGACAGCCGCGCAGCGCGACAACATCATTCAATTCCTGCGCGATCTATGCGCCATACCCAGCTACGACAGCCAGATCAAAGCCGTGTGTGACCGTGCCGCCGAGGAGATGCGCAAACTCGGCTTCGACGACATCTGGTTCGATCGGATGGGCAATATCATCGGGCGCATCGGCGATGGCCCGCGCAAGCTCCTCTACGACAGCCATCTCGATACGGTCGGTATCGGCGACCCGGCCGCCTGGGAATGGGATCCGTTCCAGGGCAAGATCGTAGATGGCATCTTCTACGCGCGCGGTGCCTGTGACGAGAAGAACAGCACGCCGGGCATGATCTACGGCTTGGCGCTGGCGCGCGATCTCGGCCTGCTGGAGGGCTGGACAGCCTACTACTTCGGCAACATGGAGGAGTGGTGTGACGGTATCGCTCCCCATGCGCTGGTCGAGGTCGAGGGTATTCGTCCCGATTTCGTCGTCATCGGCGAGCCGACCAAGATGCAGGTCTATCGCGGTCATAAGGGCCGCGTCGAGATGAAGGTCGTCGCCAAGGGCAAGAGCGCCCACGCGGCCAGCAACTTCCTAGGCGACAACGCCATCTACAAGCTCCTGCCCGTGATCGACGCGATCAGCAAATTAGAGCCGGAGCTGGGCGACGATCCGTTCCTAGGGCACGGGCGCATCACCGTGAGCGATATGCACGTCAAGACACCCAGCATCAACGCTGTGCCCGACGAGGCGACCATCTACATCGACCGGCGCATCACCTTCGGCGAAGACCCCCAGGCGGAGCTGGCGCGCATCCAACGCCTCATCGGCGACCGCAGCGACATCCAGGCCGAGATCTTGTTCTATGACGATCCCAGCTACACCGGCTTCGTCTTCAAGGTCGATAAGATCTACCCAGCCTGGGCGCTGCCGGAGACCGATCCGTTCGTACAGGCGGGTGTGCAAGCCGGCGCGCTGCTCTGGGGTGCGCCGCTGCCGACGGGCAAATGGGATTTCAGCACCAACGGCACCTACTGGATGGGCAAGGCGGGCATCCCCAGCATCGGCTTCGGCCCAGGCGATGAGATCCACGCCCACACCGTCATCGATCAGGTGCGGCTGGACGACGTCGTGCGCTCGACCGAATGGTACGCGCTTCTGCCCGCCATGATACAGGCATGACTATCGGTACCTGTGCGGCTTGCGCACCGCTCTGGTAAAACCAAACGAGAGCGAGACGAAAGGCGGAACGAATGCCCGACTGTGATGTGCTGTTCATCGGCGCGGGTCACAATGCGCTGGTTTGTGCGGGGTACCTGGCGCAGGCTGGTTATCGAATTGTCATGCTCGAGCGGCGGCATAAGGTCGGCGGAGCGGTCGTCACCGAGGAGATCGTCCCTGGCTTCAAGTTCGATCTGGGCGGCTCTGCCCACATTCTGATCAATCACACGCCGATTGTGGCCGATCTGCGCCTGGAAGAGTACGGCCTGCGCTACCTGAACATCGACCCGCTCTTTTTCACGCCGTTTCCCGATGGCAGCTACATCACGATCTACAAAGACCTCGTGCGTACCTGCGAGAGCATCGCTGCAGTACACCCTGAAGATGCCGAAAATTACCGCCGCTTCGTCCATGAGTGGCGTCCATTGGCTGAGGGCATGGTCGAGACGTTCGTGCATGCGCCATCACCGCTCAATCTGGGGCGCTATCTCATCTTCAACGGCGGCATCGACCCGAGTCGTGTCGATCAGATCAACAGCGTGATCCGCAGCTTCGGCCAAGTGCTGCGCGAACGTCTCAGCGGGCCGCAGGTGCCGGCGATCATTGGCTGGATGGCGTCGCAAAGCGGGCCGCCGCCTTCAGAGCTGCTGTCTGCGCCGTTCGCGCTTTGGCATCCGATGTATCACGTGAGCGGAGTCCGCCGGCCTGTGGGCGGCAGCGGCATGCTGACGCAGGCGCTGGCCGCGATGATCCGCGCGCACGGCGGCACGATCCACACCTCCGCACCGGTCAAACGGATCGTGGTCGAGGGTGGGCGTGCAGTCGGCGTGGAGACCGAGTCGGGCGAACGCATCAGCGCACGCGTCGTCGTCAGCGGAGCGCACATCCACACGACAGCGCGTCTGCTGGGCGATGCACTGCCTGCGCGCGCCCGCGACTTGATCGACAAGGCGCGCATCGGCAATGGATTCGGCATCATGGTGCGTTATGCCGTCCGCGATCTGCCCGACTATACGGCGAAGCCGGAGCGAGAACACGGCACGCACGGTGACCAACATATCGGGATGCAGTTCATCTGCCCGACGCTCGACTACATCGACCGCGCCTATGCCGATTTCCTACGCGGCGAGATTTCACGCGAACCCGCGCTGATCATGATGACATGGTCGGCCTCTGACCCGACGCTTGCGCCGCTGGGCAGCCATGTGCTGTTCATCTGGGGACAGTACTACCCGTACAAGCTGGCCAACGGTGAAGATTGGGACGAGATTGGCCAGCGCGAGGCCGACCGCATGCTGGCGACACTGGCTCAGTACGCGCCCAACGTGGCAGAGCCAGGCTACGTCATCGGCCAGTTAAACGAGACGCCGCTCTACCTTGAGCGCGAGCTGGGGCTGCTGCAAGGCAACGTCATGCACCTGGAGATGTCGGTCGATCAGATGTTCATGCTGCGCCCGGCGCTTTCGATGGGCACCTACCGTGGGCCGGTCAAGGGTTTGTATTTGACCGGGGCGAGCACACACCCCGGCGGCGGGATCATGGGCGCAGCGGGGCGCAACGCGGCGGCGGCTGTGCTGCACGATCTAAGTCGGGGTCGAGGATAGGGGTTCAGGCGTTGGTGCAGGCGTCGCGGCGATGACTCCCTCGATCAATTCGGTGGGGTGTTGGTCTCGGCCATGCGCGCATATTCAGCGGCGCTCACGACTGTCTGCACTGCGTCGGTCATCGCTGAGTTCAAGCTCCATCTTCAACGCTCAAGATCATTATACGGCAAGCCATACCTATCCGCTCAGAGCATTCCCGGTCTTGACCGCATCACAGGGCGTCATTATGCTGTGCGACGGTTTGCACGATGACAAGGAGTGGCATCGAACGTGTCTCTCAAACAGCGGCTTCTGGATCGGCTGAACAGTCGTCAGGCGACTGTTGGCATCATCGGCTTGGGCTATGTCGGGCTGCCGCTGGCGGTTGAATTCGCCGAGGCGGGCTGCACCGTGATCGGCATGGATGTCAGCGTCGACAAAGCTGAGCGGCTGAATCGCGGTGAAAGCTACATCCCCGATATCCCGACGGAGCGGCTGGAGCCGCTGGTACGCGCCGGCAAGCTGCGCGCCGTCACGACGTATGACGGTCTGCGCGAGGTGGATGCGCTCAGCATCTGCGTCCCGACGCCGCTCACCAAGACCAAAGACCCCGACATGTCGTTTGTCGTCGAAGCGACCGACGGCGTGGCGGGCATCGCTCACGAGGGCATGTTGATCGTGCTGGAGAGCACGACCTACCCCGGCACAACCATCGAGCTGATCGCGCCGCGCCTAATATCGCTCGGGTTCACGCCCGGAGAGTCGATCTTCATCGCTTTTTCACCAGAGCGGATCGACCCTGGCAATAAGACCTACGGCGTGCGCAACACACCGAAAGTTGTCGGCGGGGTGACGCTTGCGTGTACGGAGGTGGCGGCGGCCTATTACGGGGCGGCGGTCGATCGGGTCGTGCAGGTATCATCGCCGACGGCGGCGGAGATGGTCAAGCTGCTGGAAAACACGTTCCGCGCCGTCAATATCGGTCTTGTCAACGAGGTCGCGTTGATGTGCGATAAGTTGGGGATCGATGTCTGGGAAGTGATCGACGCGGCGCGCAGCAAACCCTTCGGCTTCATGGCTTTCTACCCCGGCCCTGGGCTGGGCGGACACTGTATACCGGTCGATCCGCATTATCTGAGCTGGAAGCTGAAGACCCTCAACTACAACGCGCGCTTTATCGAGCTGGCCAGCGAGATCAACACCTCGATGCCAGTCCATGTCGTCAACAAGGTCGCGGATGCGTTGAATGATGACAGCAAGGCCGTTCGCGGCGCGCAGGTGCTCGTCCTCGGCGCGGCCTACAAGCGCGATGTCGACGACGTGCGCGAAAGCCCCGCCCTGGATGTCATCCAGCTTTTGCAGCAGAAGGGCGCCGATGTCAGCTATCACGATCCGTTCGTGCGCTCGCTGCGGCTGCACAACGGCGATCGCATGGAGTCGACGGCCTACTCGACCGCGCTGCTGCAAGCGGCGGACTGTGTGGTCGTCGTCACAGATCATTCAAGCTACAATTGGCAGGAGATCGCTGCCCATGCACGGCTGATCGTGGATACGCGCCACGCCCTGCCGCGAACCGGTAACGGCGCGCGCATCGTCTCGCTGTAGAACTGAGGAAAAACATGGCGCTCTATCTCGTCACCGGGGGCGGCGGTTTCATCGGTTCTCACCTGGTCGAGACGCTCGTGCAGCGAGGTGAGCGCGTCCGCGTCATCGACGATTTTTCCACCGGCAGCCGCACCAATCTCGCCGATGTGGTCGATCGCATCGAGCTGTTCGAGACCGATATCCGCGATCTCGACTCGCTGCGTGCGCCGCTAAAAGGGGTCGATTATGTGCTGCATCAAGCGGCGATTCCCTCTGTGCCGCGATCGATCGATGATCCACTGACGACACATGAGACATGCGCGACCGGCACGCTCAACATGCTGATCGCCGCGCGCGATGCAGGCGTTAAGCGCTTCGTCTACGCCGCATCGTCATCCGCCTATGGCGATATCGAGGGTGAATTCAAGGTTGAGACCATGCCTCCGCGTCCGCTTTCACCCTACGCCGTCGCAAAGCTGATCGGTGAGCAGTACTGCGAAGTTTTCTATCACATCTACGGTCTTGAGACGGTCGCGCTGCGCTATTTCAATGTCTTCGGTCCCCGCCAAGACCCGAACTCACCCTATTCCGCCGTCATTCCGCTGTTCACGGCACGGATGCTGCGTGGCGAACGTCCCATCATCTATGGCGATGGCACGCAGTCGCGCGATTTCACCTACGTTGATAACGTCGTGCATGGCAACTTGTTAGCCTGCATTGCCGATGGTGCCAAGGTGGCCGGGCAGGTCATGAATCTGGCCTGCGGCGAGCGCACCTCTCTGCTCGAGCTGGTCGCGGGCATCAACCGGCTGCTGGGAACGCAACTCGAGCCGGAATTCGCCGCCGCGCGGCCTGGTGATGTAAAACATTCGCGAGCCGACGTCAGCAAAGCCGGCGCGCTGCTCGGGTATGAGCAACAGGTTTCTTTCGAGGAGGGACTGGCGCAAACCGTCGCGTGGTTCCTCGCGCGGGGTCGATAGGAAGCCGTATTCGACACACAATCAGGACACCATCGCCAAGTGGTTAGGCATGGCTGACAACAGATTTTCACCCTGCCGTAACTTTTCTGTTCGATTTCGGTCGTTAAGACTGGAAATGAGGCATTGGATCTAGTCAATGGTCGAGGTGAAACATGCATGTAGTCCTGCTCGATGATGTGCTCGAAGTGTCGGCTCTGCTGCGCATGGTCTTCGAATACGCAGGCTGTCAAGTGACGACTGGGAGTCACGGTATTGACGGTCTGCGCATCCTCGACAGCATCACGACGCCACCGGACTTGATCGTGGCGGACGTGCGAATGCCGCACATGGACGGGTATTCGTTCCTGCGTAAGGTGCGCGCCCGCCCTGGCTACGACATGGTGCGCTTCCTGCTCATCAGTGTCGATCGAGATGCCGGTCGAAACGCGCTGGCGTCGGGCGCGGATGCTTTTCTTGCGAAACCCTTCAGTCTTTACGACTTGAACGCGACCGTGGCTGGCATGGGGCTGCTGCTCCCTCGCTCAGCCCAGCACCCACAGCCCCGCTGGCGGCAGTGAGACGCGCACGAAGGCGCGGCCGTCGAGCGTCTCGACCGATACATGACGATCGCTTGGCGGCGAATCGAGCTGCTGCGCAGTCCACGCGCCGTCGTAAAGAATGGCAAAACGCGAGCCGGGGGGGTGAAGCCCAGAGTCGACCGTGATCAGAGCATCCGCTGCCTCGAGGCCATGCGTGTTGAACGCCACGAGCACCTCGGTATCGAACAAGATGCGCGACCAGGCCACAACCTGCCCTGCACGGGGAAATGCAAACTGCGCGCTGCCCGGCGCAGCGATTTCGCGCAGGTACTGCCGTCCCCGGCGCAGCGCAAGCCCGACTTTATCCTGCCGCCCGCGTACGCGGCTGAGTGCGGCGATGCGCCGAAAGATCGGGTGCTGCGGGTTGAAGAAATGACAGCCGGACGTCTGGAAAGCCCCAAATGTGCCGCCAAACATCGCCTCGCGGATGTAGCGGTCTTCATGGGTGAGCTGCGGCTCGAGGGCGAAATCGTGTCGATCGACCGTGCCGTCGAAACCCTGCTCGGTGCCGTAATAGATACACGGCGTGCCCAGCGTCAGCAGCATCGTGCCGACAGCGTGGGCTATCTGGGCATCTCGAGCGGGGATGGCAACGCCCGCGCCGAAGCGCCGCTTAGGACCGCCGACTAGATCGTGATCGTCAAGTAAGCTGACGTGGTAGCGCCCGGTCTCACGATGGCTGCCCAAGATGTCGTGCGGGCTGTACTGCTCGAAGAACGCCTGGGGATCGCCCAGCCCTTTGCACATTGCGCTCAGCAGGAATTTCGACTCGCCGATGTCGAGGATGGCGTCGAGATCGCGTCCCCAGATATCGAGGTAGCTGCGCGCCATGTACTCGCCGCCCGTGACTTCGCCAACCAGCCAGAAATTGTCTTTGCCGATGCACTCGCAGTATTCGCGGATGGCAGTGCAGAACCGCTTGGACGCCTCTGGGGTGATGTGTTTGACGGTGTCAATGCGGAATCCATCGCAGTCTGAAAGCGCGATCCAATACTGATAGGCGCGTATCAAGGCATCCAGCGCTTCTGTGTTATCGTGGTCGAAATCTTTCAGATCGTAAAAATCACCGCGTCGGAACTCGACTTCAGGGTGAAACGGGTCTTCCCAACTCTCAGGATCCCAGTGAATGATCGCGCCCGCACGTGTATACCAATTCACATTCTGAAACTCACGCGGGTAGACACCATCCTCCAGCGTCTCAATGTTGGGGGTCGGCTGGCCGCCGCCGGAACGCCAACTGTGGAACGGATACGGTGGCGCATAGCGGTACGGGACGCTGGCGACCGGTGCGCCGGTCGTCTCATCGCGGTAGAACCAGTTGTTCCCGCTGTGGTTGTAAATGATGTCAAGCAGCACGTACAGCCCGCGCGCGTGCGCAGCATCGACAAGATCGCGCAGATCCTGGCGCGTGCCAAAACGCGGATCGACATCGAGGAAATTCTGGATGGCGTAGCCGTGGTACGTTTGCAGATCGGCGCGCTGCTTCCACACCGGCCCGATCCAGATCGTCGTGATGCCGAGATCCTTGAGATAGTCCAGCTTGCTGATGATGCCAGTGAGCGTTCCGCCTTGAAAGCGCTTGCCCGCCTCCATCCAGGCGCGCGTATTTGCCGCGCGGTGCTGCTGCGGGCGCGCACCATCGAAGAGCGGGCGCGCGGCCTCGCCGCCATCGCTGAAGCGGTCTGGCAGCAGGAAATAAATGACCTGGTCGCGCCAATCCGACGGGCTGGGATGCACTCGCCCACGCGGATGCAGATCGGCATCGGTCAGACGCAGCGGCAGGACAGACTCGACGACGGTAGTCATAGGCAGGTCAGCTCCGGATTATGCTGTGGTCGGTACCGAGTGTACCGAATCTGCGCATTCAACGCACATGCACCCCGCTGCGTGCCGCTGCCGCTATTTGACAGCTTCGCTGCTAAGTGCCTCATCCGCTAAGTCAGCAAACTAAACAGCTTTTCGCCACTCGTAAG
>CAYTME010000020.1:0-9714 GCA_964438415.1 uncultured Pleurocapsa sp.
ACCGCATCCCACCACCCAATTCGCCAGATGCGAGATAATCTCACCGCACTACCTGCCAGTGATCAGCCAGGGCAAACCAGTAGCCTGGCTCGCGTGGATGAATGTCCTCAATCGTCTCGGCAACGAGACGATGCAAACGCCGCACGTAGTCTTCATCCAAACCGGAGAGCACCGCTTGACGGACCTGCTCGTGTGTGAACTGCCATCGACCGGAAGATACCTCAAGTACTGCTGCACCATGCCAGCGCGCGAGCCAATCTTCATAGTCGATCTCATCATCGATGGCTCGGAGGATGGACAAATCAATATCGCGCCCCATGACAGCGGCAACGCGCAGCATCGTCTGAAAGTCCAGCGAAAGCCGCTGAATTCGGCGCTGGAGAATACGCGTGATGCCAACCGCAAAGACCCTCTGCGGCAGCGGCGTCTCCTCAATGCTAGACAATCGCCCACTGCGATCGGCAAGCGCTCGAAGCAGTTCGACGATGAACAGTACATTGCCCTCGGTTTCACGCTCGATCAACGTCAGCAGTGACTCGCCCACCCGCCCCAACATGTACATACTCAACTGGCGAATTTCGTCGCGCGACAGCCGTCCCAACTCGATCGAATGAGTCGCACGCAGTTGCTCGGCGAAATGGGGCGCCTCATCGGTACGATAGGTACCGATAAGCAGGAGCGGCAGCTCACCGATCGCGGGAAGCAGCTCATGCAGTATGTCCAGGCTCTCATCGAGCCGATGCAGTTCCTCCAACAGCAGGACAACCGGCTGCGGCTGACGTCTCAATAGATCGAGCAAGGCCGCTGCCAGCGGCGCGTGATGCACGATCTGGGTGTGTAAGTTCCTAGGTGCTGAAGACTGTGGTCGCTCCAGTATCCTGTCTATGTACGGGTAGAGGGGGCGCAGGCGCGCGATCTCTGCATCCTCCAATGGCACACGCAGCGCTAACCCGGGCACGATCTGTCGCCACAAATGATAGGGAAACAGCATGGTCGCAGTCCCTTGCGCGCTCAGCACAAGTGCCCCCTTGACCAGGCCGCGAATACGGATTTCTTCGAGCAGCCGCGTCTTGCCAACACCGCTTTCGCCGCCGACAAGCCAAGCCGACCCCTTTCCATTGATGGCTGCGTCTAGGGCATCCGTCAGCAGCTCTAGCTCGCGCTGGCGTCCGATAAAAGGCGCACCGAGCAAGTAGCTGTCTCGCACTTCGCTGTCTTCCGGTGGCTCATCGATGCCCATCGCTGTGCACAGCTCGCGAATAGCTGTCTCCGCACTGCCTGGGCGGTTCGCGGGATCGCGCGCTGTCCAGCGCATGACGACCGGCCTGACGGCTTCTGGCAGCAGGTGATATTCTGGCTCGTGTTCAGGTGCTAGACGCAGATAGCATGCGATGTCGTGCGGTGGCTTCAGAGGGATCCCGGTGAACAGTTCGAACGCAACCATACCGACAGCATACAAATCGGTCTCAGGTGTCGGCAGGCTGCCCCCAAAAATCTCTGGCGCAATATACCCTAAAGTACCAAAGAAGGGATATTCGGTTTCCCCCGCCATCGCGATCTGCTCACGTGCCAAGCCAAAGTCCATCACCCGAACGTGCTGGTCACGCGTGAGCAGGATATTGCCCGGCTTCAAGTCGCAGTGTAGGACGCGCCGGCGGTGCAGATAGGCCAACGCCTGTAAGGTCTCGATCATCAAGCGCGCCCGTGTGGGCAAATCGGCTTGCGCAGCCTCCAAGATCGACTGACTGCCCTCGATCCATTCCATTGTGTAATACGGCGAACGATCGGTATCGAAGCCGTAGTCGAGAACGCTGATGATGTGCGGGTGACGCATAGTCGCCAGCAGCCGGAACTCGCTTGCGAGCGAGAGATAGGCCTGTTCGCTTGTCAGTCGTTCGGTGTTCTGAGATGAAAACAAGATCTGATGAGATTTTGCCTCGATACGTTTCAAGGCAATCGTCTCGCGCGTAATCCGGTCATAGGCACGGTAGACTCGGCCCATGCCACCTACGCCGATCAGATCAAGCAGACGATATCTCGCTCCGATGGTCTGTGTTTCCATGTTCAGAGCATCATCTTCCAACGTTTTGCAGCCCTCAGAAATATATTACTCCATCATAGTATATCAATCGTCTCATGGAAACGCATTGAGGTTGATCTCACGGGATCTCAGCGCGCGTTCAGCCACGCTCGCGCTGCATCGATCTGACGGCGAACCGCATCCGGGGCAGTGCCGCCAGCGGCATCACGAAGCTCAACTGATGCTCGATAGTTGAACACGAGCACAAAATCCTGCGCGAACAAGGGCGAAAGCTCACGCAGCCGCTCCAGAGACAACTGTGAAAGAGGGAGATTCGACTCCGCGGCTTCGCGCACGACTCGTCCTGCGACGTGATGCGCTTGGCGAAACGGCAGCCCTTTGCGCACTAGATAATCCGCCAGATCGGTCGCAAGCATGGTCTCGTTCAATGCGGTGCGCATGCGCTCAGGGTTTAAGTGCAGCGTTTCAATCATGGCAGTCATGACGGGCAGCAGCAGTCCCAACGTATCGAAAGCTTCGAAGACGGGCTCTTTGTCTTCCTGATAGTCCTTGTTGTAACCGCTAGGCAGTCCCTTGAGAACCGCCAGCAGACCGGCCAACCCGCCGATCAATCGCCCTGCCTTACCGCGTGTCATCTCCGCAGGATCGGGATTGCGCTTTTGCGGCATGATGCTGCTGCCCGTGCTGTAGCGATCGTCGAGTGTAATAAAGCCGAAGGCTGGGTTGCTGTAGATGACGATCTCTTCGCCTAGCCGGCTGAGATGAACACCGATCAATGCACAGCAGAACAGTGCTTCGGCTGCGAAATCGCGGTCGCTTACCGCATCCAGGCTGTTCTGACTACACGAAGCGAACCCCATCTCTGCCGCCAGACGCTCACGGTCGATGCCGAATGGGTGCCCAGCCAATGCGCCGCTGCCCAACGGTGAAACCGAGGTGCGCCGCCGGCAGTCCGCCAAGCGCTCGCGGTCGCGCGCCAGCATCCAGAAATAGCTCATCAACCAGTGCGCCGCCGTGATCGGCTGCGCAGGCTGAAAATGGGTATGTCCCGGCATTAGCGTTTCGATATGCGGTTCCGCCTGTTCGATCAATGCCGTTTGCAGCTCACCAAGCTGCGAGTCGAGCTGGTCGATCGCGCGCATCACCCACAACCGCAAATCAGTCGCGACTTGATCGTTGCGACTGCGCCCCGTATGCAGCTTGCCAGCCGTCTCGCCGATCAGCTCGGTCAGCCGCCGCTCGACCGCCGTGTGAATGTCTTCATCGCCAGCTTTGTACTCAAACTGGCCGGATTTGAACTCCTCCAGCACACGTCCCAGCCCGTCGACGATGGCGTCAGCCTCGGCAAAGCTGATGACGCCCGCGCGCGCCAGCGCGCCCGCGTAAGCGATGCTGCCCGTGATGTCCTCGGCGTACATGCGGCGATCAAAATTGATGCTGTCGCTCAGCCGACGCAGGCTCTCATCCGCCGGCAGATTGAATGCGCCACCCCAAAGGGTCATCGTTTGTTCGACTCCATCTATGCTTGAATCTGCTGCTTGACCGCCTAATCGCGTTTGAATTTGTCGTAATCAGGCTTTGGCCCCGTTTCCGCCTGCATCGCCATCAAGCGCTCGATCTTCACCGGCAGTCCGAACAGCTTGATGAAGCCTTCGGCATCGGCCTGATTGTAGACATTCTCCTCACCAAACGAGGCATAATCCTCCCGGTAGAGGCTGTAAGGCGAACGACGCCCGACGATGGTGACGCTGCCCTTGTAGAGCTTGAGCCGGGCGACGCCGGTCATGTTCTGCTGCGTTACCTGCACGAACGCATCGAGCGCGCTGTGCAGACGGGTATACCACAGTCCATTGTAGACCAGCTCAGCATACTTGATCGCCAGCATGTCCTTCATATGGAGCGTCTGCTTGTCCAAGCAAATGCTCTCCAGGGCTATATGGGCGCGGCGCAAGATCGTCCCACCCGGCGTTTCATAGACCCCGCGCGACTTCATGCCAACCAGCCGGTTCTCGACCATGTCGATACGACCAACGCCGTGCGCCGCCCCTATCCGATTGAGACGCGTGAAAAGCTCCAGTGGAGGCAGACGCTCGCCATCCAGCGCGACCGGAATGCCGCGCTCGAACTCGATCTCGATGTATTGGGGGGTATCTGGCGCGTCTTGCGGGCTGGTGGTCAGTGTGTACATATCCTCCGGCGGCTCGTTCCAGGGATTTTCCAGCGGACCCGCTTCGTGGCTCATGTGGAATAGGTTGCGGTCTCGGCTGTAGATCGACCGCAGCGTCGCTGTGACAGGCACATTGAATTCCTCGGCGTAGGCCAGCAAATCCTCGCGGCTGCGCAGGTTCCATTCGCGCCACGGCGCGATGATCTTGAGGCGGGGATTGAGCGCCATCACGGTGACTTCAAAACGCACCTGATCGTTGCCCTTACCTGTCGCGCCATGAGCGACCGCGTCCGCCCCCTCCAGTTCCGCGATCTCGACCATATGCTTTGCGATCAATGGGCGAGCAAATGAAGTACCCAAAAGATAGTCGCGCTCGTAGACCGCCCCCGCCTGCATCGTCGGGAAGATGAAGTCGGTGAGGAATTCCTCGCGCAGATCGCGGATATACAGCTTGCTGGCGCCGGTCTTCAGGGCTTTGGTCTCCAGTCCATCCAGTTCTTCCTCTTGCCCGAGATCGGCTGTAAAACAGATGATCTCCGCTTTGTATTCATTCTTGAGCCACGTAAGGATGACCGACGTATCCAGCCCACCGCTGTAGGCGAGCACGATCTTCTTCACATCGGATGGCATGACGACTGCTCCTACAAGATGGCCGGCTGGCACACTCCAGCCGCCAGGGATATGCTGGCGGCAGATTGTAGCGCAATTCTGGATATAATTGCGGTACAAGTTCAGCCGGTTCCCAGACGCATACATCAGGATTACGCTTCTACGTTCTTTCATCAGGATCAGACGGAACGATCTCATGGCCACAACGCTCTATCACATCGGCTTCGGCCCAGAAGACATCTCAGGCATCGATACCGCGCTGCTGAGCGGTGATCCGGAGCGAGCAGCGCGTATCGCCAATGGCTATTTGACGCTTGAGAAGCCGCTTTCGACAGTACGCGGGCTGAACAGCTATATCGGCATGACGCCGGGAGGCAGACGCATCCTAAGCGCGACGAGCGGTATGGGGGCGCCTTCACTCTCGATCGTGGTCAATGAGCTGGCGCAAGCGGGCATCCGCCATATCATCCGCGTCGGCACATGCGGCTCGATCCAGCCGCATGTGCGCTCTGGCAGCGTCGTCATCAGCCGTGCGTCGCTTTGTCGTCAGGGTGCGGCTGACGATATCGCCCCGCGCGAATACCCTGCTGCCGCCAGTCCATTTTGGACCACTGCACTCGTTCAGGCTGCCAATGCGCGGGGTGCTGAGTTTCATGTCGGGCTGACCGCTTCGGTCGATACGTTCTACGAGGGGCAAGAGCGCTGGCAAAGCTCGTACAACGCGCACCTACTGCGCAGTCATCAGGGCATGATCGATGAGTATCAACACCTACGTGTTCTGAACTTCGAAATGGAAGCCGGTACGCTGTTCAAGATGGCCAATGTCTACGGCTTGGGCGCAGGCTGCATCTGCGCCGTGATCGCCGCGCGCGTCGAGGCTGAGTCAGTCTCACACGAGGCGAAGATGAAAGCCGAAGCGGACGCCATCCACATCGCCATCAGCGCGATCGACTCGATCGATCCGACCTACCTCAGCGAAGCATACCGGTGGTGAGTGCGACCATTCTGAGCAGGGTGATGCCCTCAGACCTCCGGCACCATCCGGCGGTGACGCTCGACCAGCGCGGCCAGATGATAGACCAGCCGCTCGACATGTGCCGCCGTACTGCTCTTGCCGAGCACAAAGCGCATCTGACCCATCAGTCGATCCTCTTCGATGCCCATCGCGAGGAAGACATGGCTCGGTTCTTGCTGGCCAGTGGTGCAGGCGCTGCCGCCGCTCGCACCAATGCCGATCTCGTTCAGATCGAGCAGGATCGAGTCGCCGTTCAGTCCCTTCATCGCGAATGACGCATGCCCTGCAAGCCGTTCGCTGGGATGCCCAGTGAGCTGCGCCTCTGGGATCAACGCGAGCACGCGACCGATCAGCTCATCGCGCAGCGCGGTCAAACGCGCGACCACCGCCTCGCGCTCCTGCTCAGCCAAATAGAGCGCTTCTGCAATGCCGATTGCCAGCGGCACCGGCTCCGTGCCACCGCGCCGGTGCGCCCGCTGACCGCCGCCCAGTATCTGTGCCTTGAGCGGCGCTGCCCGCCGCACGTAGAGCAGGCCGCTGCCTTTCGGCCCGTAGAACTTGTGCCCACTCAGACTCATGAGATCGACATTGAGGGCTTTGACATCCAGCGGCAGCAGTCCGGGTGCTTGCACAGCATCGGTATGGAACGGGATGCGCCGCGCTTTGCAGACTGCGCCAATCTCGGCGATCGGGTTGATCGTGCCGACCTCGTTGTTGGCGTAGATCACGCTGACGAGGATCGTATCTGGCCGCAGCGCCGCCTCGACCTGCGCCGCAGTGACACGGCCGTAACCGTCGACAGGCAGGAACGTCACATCGAAACCATCTTCGGCCAACGCCTTCGCGACATCCAACACGGCATGATGTTCGACCGCCGTCGTGATGATATGCGCACCACGGCCGCGTGCGCGCTGCGCCTGGGCGACGCCGCGCAGCGCCAAATTGTTGCTTTCGGTGCCGCCGCTGGTGAACAGGATTTCGGCAGGGCCGGCGGGATGGCAGTTGAGCACACCCGCGATCTTCGCTCGCGCCTGTTCAAGCGCCGCCGCGGCGGCTTTGCCCGCCTGATGTAGGCTGCTCGGATTGCCGAACACATCCGTCCAATACGGCTGCATGGCCGCCACCACCCGCGGATCGGTCGGTGTGGTTGCGCTGTGATCGAGGTAGATGAAGTCGCTCATCGATTGGTCTCCACGTACGTGATTACAATCCTATCGCATAATGGCAGAGAGTACCGCGCCTTCCTTTGCGTGCATTCATGAGGAGCAGTTTCACGATGGATGCGTTTGACAATATTTTCGTCGCTGCGGTGAGCATCCCTTTCATCTTGGTTGGACTGGCATTGATCGTGTTTGGCATGCGCAGCGTGCGCTATGCTGCCCGGAGCCGAAGCTGGACACCAACCGCAGGCAAGGTATTAGCCTCTGGTGTGAGGCGCACAGTCAGCACATCGACCAGCAGCGGAACTACGACCAGGACGACCTCTTACAGTCCAGAGATCGCCTACGAGTACAATGCTGACGGTCAGCGATACGTCAGCACCCAGCTCACGACCGGCGCGCAGCCCAGCGATTACGCATCCGCAGAAAAAAAGGCGGCGGAATACCCGATCGGCAAACTCGTTACTGTCTATTACGACCCAAGCGACCCTCAGCAGGCAACGCTCGAATTCACCAAATCAAACGGCGCCTGTCTGATCTGGGTCGGGATTTTCATGATCGCGTTCACCGTGCTGACCGCTGTCGCGACAACAACGGTTGTCGGCCAAATGTTCGCCGACTTTATGAACAGCTTCGGAGGCTGAGCGCAGTGCAGCAGTTGCCAGTATAATAGAGCGTGATCGCAAACGACAGACAGTCTGTGGAGGCCGACACATGAGTGTGCGCTACAACCGATTGTTGGGCATCGCGTTCCTGATCCTTGGCGGCATCAACCTGCTCATGGGCGGTTGGTTGAACATGCTGGAGGGTCGCATCAACGGCTCTTTAGTATTAGGCGCGGTTCTTTTCTTCTTGGCGATCTTGTATCTCACCCGCGTCTACTTCACGGTTGCGCCGGACGCCATCGTGATGTCGGCGATGATCGGCCCGCTCAAGCGCACATTTCCTTACACGACCCTCAAGATGGTGGACAAGAAGATCTTCGCCGAACACAACGGCGAAACGAAGCGCATCCCAGTCAATCGCTGGATGAGCCACCGCGCTGACTGGGAAGCATTCCTAGGGCGCGTTGTTCGCTGAGCAGCTTCGGGCTGAAGTCAAGGCGATGATCACGCGCGCAAGGCCGATCTCACGTTAACTCCTGCGGAAATAACCGCTATAGCGGGAATCGAGCGCGTCTACGATTCGCTCAATTTCTGCTGGGTCATCGATGAAGCGTCCAGTCACATCAAACCATGGTGTCACTGGGCGCTCCGCTGCATCGGCACCTGCAGCACGCGCATGTGGATTGCTTCGCAGACGTTTGACTTTCCATGAGTCTGGTGACGTGCTGAAGTAAATCGTCTCGACCTGCTGCACAAACCACACGGGCGTCATAACCGCTGTACCATCACGCTTGAACGTTTCGAGCAGCAAGGTGCGATAAGAGTTCAGATCGAGCATTATCGACTCATTCGAAACTCAGACTCCCACTGCTGCCCGGTGACATGGCGAAGCACCACAAATACGAACCCACGCACCATTCAGAACACATCACACCCCACGCGTCAAACTTTACTTTTAGCTCACCGCTGCCGCCCGCGATGATCGTCGAGGAGGTCGAAGGTCGCGCCAAACACGTAGCGGTTGCCGTCGAGGAAGCCGTGCGGAAAGTCCATCGAGATCGCGCTCACCTCGTTCAAGCGCGCGAGCTGTTCGTCCGTCAGCGACCACTCGAGCACGCCCAAGTTGTCCTCGAGCTGCGCCAGCGTGCGCGCGCCCACGATCGGGATAATCTGCGCCTGGTGCTGCTGCTGACGCACCCACTGGATCGCCACCTGCGCCCGCGAATGGCCGGTCTCCTCCGCGATTTCGCGCACCGTATCGATGATACGCAGTGTCTGCTCGCGTTTCTGGATGCGATCAGCCGTCTCGCCCCGATCGTAACGCGTCGGCTCGCTCGTTTCCTCGGTGTACTTGCCCGTCAGCACGCCGCCGCCGATGATGCCCCAGGGCAGCACCGCCATATCCCAGTACTTGGCGAGCGGCAGGAGTTCACGTTCTGGTGTGCGTCCATTGAGCGAGTACGGAATCTGCAAGCCAACGAAGCGCGTCCAACCGCGCAGCTCGCTCATCATGTTGGCGGCAGAAACGATGTACGCCGGCGAGTCCGAGACGGCGATGTAATTGACCTTCCCCTGTCGCACCAGGTCATCCAGGCCACGCATGACCTCCTCCAGCGGCGTGACATAATCCCACATATGGAGATAGAGGATATCGATGTAATCGGTTTGCAGACGGCGCAGGCTGCGCTCGACCGACTGGCGCATGTTTTTGCGGCTGTTGCCGCCGCTGTTCGGGTCTGTGTTCGTCGGCTGCGTCAAGGTGTACTTGGTCGCAACGACGAAGCGGTCGCGGCAGCCCTGGAGGAATTCACCCAGAAATTCCTCGCTCGTCCCGTCGGTGTAGTTGACTGAAGTATCGATAAAATTGCCGCCGCGGTCGGCAAACAGATCGAACAGGCGGCGGCTCTCCTCCTTGGAAGCCCCCCATCCCCATGTTTCGCCGAAGGTCATCGTCCCCAAACACAGCTCGCTGACGCGCAGCCCCGACTTGCCGAGCAGTTTGTAGCGCATCCCAAATCTCCTTCACGAATAAGAGCCAACGGGTTTGTCCGGTTTCATCATGCGTACATGCGCAGCGTGCTGAAGCCGCTGACAGCAGTCATCGGCGGCGGCGAGCG
>CAYTME010000020.1:9748-18009 GCA_964438415.1 uncultured Pleurocapsa sp.
GGCTGCGTCGGCACCATCTATGAATGGATACCGCCACCGCGTGCGGCGCAGCTCGACCGGGAAGCCGCGTGTACGCCGCTGCACATGCGGCGGATGTGAGTTCGGCAAGCTTCCATTGCGGCGGAACCACGGAATACGCACGTGATGGGTATCATGACGCAGCCGGGTGATGTGAAAGTAAAGCGAAGGATCTTGCAGCAGGTCTTCGGCAATCTTGCGCAGAACGAACAACCTGCGTGAGCGCATCCGCAAGCCTTTCAACTTTGGCTTCAAATCGGCGTTTCAATGCTGCACGATATTACCGCCGCCCCAGCAGATCAGCCACACTCTGAACAGAGGCCTCCGGCGCATCGACGCGGTAATGCGTCCCTCGGCTGGTTTGGTTGCGCATGGCAGCATATGTGATGATGCGCGCCGCCTGTATCGCGTTGCGCAGTCCGATCATCTGATCGTTGAGCCGGTAGCTGCGATAGAAATCCTCGACCTCATGGAAAAGATGCCGAAGCTCGCGATCTGCGCGTGCGAGCCGCTCCTTACTGCGGATCAACCCAACGTAATGCCACATGATGTTGCGCAGCGTGGCCATATCGCCCTCGATCAGCGCCGGGTCGGCCTCTACATCTCCCAAGTACACCCAATCCGGCACGCGCTGCAGCGGGATCGGCTCGCGCGGTGAGCGCAGGATATCGCGGGCGGCGCGATCCCCCCAAACCAGCCCTTCGAGCAGACTGGTGCTTGCGAGCCGATTGGCACCATGTACGCCGGTGCAGCTCACCTCGCCGACCGCGTACAGGCCGTCGAAGTTCGAGCGCCCCCAAGCATCGACCAGCACACCGCCGCACATGAAATGCGCCGCCGGAACGACTGGGATCGGCTGCGCTGTCGGGTCGATGCCGTAGCGTGTACACGTCTCGACCAACTGTGGGAAGCGCGCGCGGATGTAATCCGCCGGACGCTGGCTGGCGATATCGAGCAGCACATGTGGATAGTCGTTTTCGAGCATCTCGATATGGATGGCGCGGGCGACTACATCGCGCGGAGCCAGTTCTTGCCATTCCGCATCGTAGCGCTGCATGAACGGCTCACCTTTCGGCGTCAGCAGCCGGGCACCTTCGCCGCGCACAGCTTCACTGATGAGCAAGTTGGGCGCGCCGATCACGCTCAGTGTGGTCGGGTGGAACTGAACGTATTCGCAGTTCGCGACGCGCACTCCCGCTCGCCAAGCCATCGCCAAGCCATCGCCGCGTGCGCCGCGCGGATTACTGGTGTTGCGGTAGATCTGCCCCAAGCCGCCGGTTGCCAGGATCGTCCTGCCGGCCAGAACACGTTCGATCGCCCCACCATCGCGATCGAGTACGTACGCCCCATGGCAGACAAGCGGATTGTAAGCATCGAGCGGATCGCGCGAGTGATGCGGAAAGGTGATCAGATCGACAGCGGTATGACGCGCGAGCAGCGTCACATTTGGGCGCTCGGACAGGGTCGCCAGCATTTCACGCACGATCGCCTCGCCAGTTTTGTCGCCCACATGTAAGATGCGTCGGGCGCTGTGCGCGGCCTCCAGCCCATAGGCGAGCTCCCCATCATCGGCGCGGTCGAAGCGAACGCCGCAGCGCTCGATCAACACCTCGCGCACGAGGCGTGGACCTTCCTCGGCCAACACCCATGCTGCCTCTGGCGAGCTGACACCCGCTCCGGCGCTGAGGATGTCTTCAACCAACAGATCAGGCGAGTCGTCGAGGCCGCGCGTGACGATGCCACCCTGCGCCCAACTCGAATTGTTGTCGTGCGGGTCTCTGGCACGGGTGATGACGGTGATATGGTGATTGGGATCATCGCTCAAGCGAAGAGCCGCCGCTGCCCCGGCGATGCCCGTGCCGATGATCAGGGTGTTTGTCGTGATATCGGGCATGGAATGCCTGTTTCTTCTAGTTGTGCGCGAACGAGGGCTAATCGCCCAGGATGACCTTCTGCCCGCTCGGGATTGAGAGCATGTTGTCGAGCGCGATGCGTGCAAAGTGCTTCACTTCGTCATCGACGTGTATCGGGTTGATGACGCGCCCATCGACCAGTCCTTCCAGCACATTGGCGAGATCGAGCGGCGTGATACGGTACATCGTGCTGCACAAGCATGAAAAAGGCGAGAGCAGTGTGACGAACTTGTCCGGATTGCGCTGCTTGAGTCGGTTGACCAGATGCAGCTCGGTGCCAACGGCGAACTTGCTGCCCGCCGGGGCCGACTCAATCGTCTTGACGATGTACGAGGTCGAACCGACCAGATCGGCTTTGTCGACGACTTCCATCATGCATTCGGGATGCACGATGATCTGCACATCAGGGTGCTGGCGCCGCCACAGATCGACATGCTCCGGACGGAACTGCTGATGCACACTACAGTGCCCCTGCCACAAGATGACGCGCGCGCGCAGGATCTGCTCGTCGGTCAAGCCACCGTAGGGCTTGAACGGATTCCAGAGCACCATCTCGTCGAGCGGGATGCCCATCCGCTTGCCGGTGTTGCGTCCCAGGTGCTGATCAGGAAAGAAGAAGACCTTCTCACGCTGCGCAAACGCCCAGGCGAGCGCGCCTTCGGCGTTCGACGAGGTACAGACAGTGCCGCCGTAGCGTCCGACGAAAGCCTTCAGGTTCGCGGCGCTGTTCATATAAGTGACGGGCATGATGTGCTGTTCGGGCGCGGTGCACAGCACCTCCTCCAGCTCGGCCCACGCGGTGAGCACCTGCTCCAAATTGGCCATATCGGCCATGCTGCATCCGGCCTGCATGTTCGGCAGGATGACGACCTGGTCGGGACGTCCCAAAATGACCGCGCTTTCGGCCATGAAGTGCACGCCAGCGAAAACAATGTACTTCGCCTTGACGCGCGCGCCCTCCTGGCTGAGCTGGTAGCTGTCACCCTGAAAATCGGCGAATTGGACGACCTCATCGCGCTGGTAATGGTGCCCAAGGATAACGACCTGATCGCCCAACACCGCCCGTGCTCGGCGAATACGTTCGACCGCTTCCGCTTCTCGTTCGATCAGGGTCGGATCGGCTGCCGGAGCTTCCTGCAGTAGAACCGATGACATCTGCGCCACTCCTCACTTGCGGCCGGGTACGGCCGCTTTCCATTAGTCCACAATCTTGAACGCGATATCGAGCGCTGGAGCGCTGTGCGTCAGCGCCCCGACGCTGATGAAATCGACACCTGTTGCGGCCACCCCTGGGATGCGCTCCAGCGTCATATTGCCGCTTGCCTCCAGCGGGACGCGCCCCTCCGTCATCAGGACAGCCTTGCGCATGGTCGTCTCGTCCATGTTGTCGAGCATGATCTGGTCAACATCGAGCGCGAGTGCCTCGTCCAGTTCATCCAACGTCTTCACCTCGACCTCGATCGCCAGCCCGGCAGCATCCGGCTCGGCACGAGCAGCCATCACCGCAGCGGTGATGCCCCCAGCCGCCTTGATATGATTGTCCTTGATCAACACCATATCGTAGAGGCCGATACGGTGATTGACACCGCCCCCCATGCGCACCGCGTACTTGTCGAGCACACGCCAGCCGGGGATCGTCTTGCGCGTGTCGAGGATACGGGCGTGCGTCCCCTCTGCTGCCGCGACATACTGCGCTGTCAGGGTGGCGATGCCGCTGAGCCGCTGGATGAAGTTGAGCGCTGTGCGCTCGCCCGTCAGCAGCGACTCCGCCAGACCTTGGAATTCCCCCAAAGGCGTCCCCGCCGTCACGCGCGCACCATCGCCTACCAACCAACGAACAGTCACCTCCGGATCGACGGCGCGAAAAACCATATCGACTACAGGCAGCCCGGCGATGATGCCCGCCTCCTTGGCGGTCATGACAGCGCGTGCGGCCATACCGTCCGGCAGCGTCGCCATACTGGTGACATCGCCACGATCGCCCAAGTCTTCATGGAGGGCGAGACGGATGAGCTGATCGACAGCCTGGAGAGTGGGGTCTTTAGCCATGTGCTGCGCTTTCTGCCCAAGTGCGGCCGACTTAAAATGAGAGCGCGTGCAGAACGCGCTCCCGGCTGCTCGACCGCTTCGATGATCTCATGTTAAAGCGGTGTAAGGGGGGTGTCAAGAAAATGCGGGGTTAGAGGTGGGGGAGCGTCATCTGTGCAGTGGATGCGCAGGCGTAAACTGCGTGCCGCACTTTACGACGAGCGGCGGCTTACCCAAGCTGTAATGGCAATGACGCGATACGGCGCGTCGCTCACGAAATCTTCCACCAGCAGTTCCTCAGGCGGCAACCACTGACCTTGACCTGCAAGGAGAGGCGGCGGTTGATCCGACCTGCGTTGTGTATCGCTGACCAGGATAGTGGAAACCGCCCCATCCGCTCTGCGACCGTCACAGGCTGTGCAGATGTGCGTTGATGCCAAGGTATTGGTTTCGGATCGATTTGATCGGATTGATTTGACGACCATCAGCACACCTAATTCGTTATGCTTGATGAGAATTGTAACGCAAAGGGATACGTACCATGTCCACTTTCGACATTCCCCCATTCAAGACGATCATCGAGCCATTTCGCATTCGCTCGGTCGAGCCGATCCATTTCACAACCCAGGCACAGCGTGAACGCGCGCTCGTCGACGCAGGTTGGAACCCGTTCCTCCTGCGCGCCGATCAAGTGCTGATCGACCTTTTGACCGACAGCGGCACCGGGGCGATGTCCTCGCGCCAGTGGGCCGGCATGATTGCAAGCGACGAGTCATATGCAGGCGCGGCGTCGTTCTATCGCTTCGAGGCGGCGGTCAAGGACATCACTGGCTTCAAATATGTCATCCCGACGCATCAAGGACGCGCTGCCGAGCACATCCTATTCACTGCCTCCGTCAAGCCGGGCATGGTCGTGCCGAGCAACACGCATTTCGACACGACTCGCGCCAATATCGAGGCACAGGGGGCAGAAGCGCGCGACTTGGTGATCGATGAAGGCCGCCAGCCGCGGACGATTCATCCTTTCAAGGGCAATATTGACCTCGACCGCTTACGCGAGACGATCGAGACGGTGGGCACAGAAAACATCCCCTTCGTCATGCTGACTGTGACGAATAATTCCGGCGGTGGGCAGCCGGTGAGCATAGCGAACGTGCGTGCCGCCAGCGAGATTGCCCACGGGTACGGCCTGCCGCTTATCCTCGATGCCTGCCGCTTCGCCGAAAACACGTGGTTCATCCACGAACGCGAGGACGGGTACGCCGACAGGCTGCCGATCGACATTGCTCGGGAATTGTTCAGCTACGCCGACGGCTGCACGATGAGTGCAAAAAAGGACGGCATGTCGAACATTGGCGGTTTTCTCGCGCTCAACGACGACGCGCTGGCGCTGCAGTGCCGCAACCTCGAGATCCTAACGGAAGGATTCCCAACGTATGGCGGTATGGCCGGTTATGATCTAGAAGCGGTCGCGTGCGGTCTGTACGAAGCGCTGGAACCGGAATATCTGCGCTACCGCATCCGCTCGATCGCTTATCTGGGAGACAAGCTGATCGCAGCCAATGTGCCGATCGTTCAGCCGACGGGAGGCCACGCGATCTATCTTGATGCGCGCGCGCTGCTGCCGCACATCGAACCGCTGCAGTATCCGGCCTGGGCGCTCAACAACGCACTCTACATTGTCGGCGGCGTTCGCGGGGTAGAGATCGGGTCGGTGATGTTCGGTCTTCAGCCAGATGGAAGCGAAAGGCCAGCCGCGATGGAATTGGTACGGCTGGCCTTTCCTCGGCGCGTCTACACGCAGAGCCATGTCGATTATTTAGCGGAAGTCATCGTCGCAGTAGCTGAACATCGCGACCGCGTGCCAGCCTACCGCATGGTCTGGCACGCTCCGACGCTGCGGCATTTCACAGCGCGGCTAGAACCGATCAGCTCAGCGAACGGATGAACTCATCCACGTCCATTGCCGGCAGCGTCGTGATCTTCACGCTGCCGCGCGAACCGAGCGCTGCCGAAACGCGCGCGACAGTCATATTGTCCGGTGCTTCGACCACATTGACGAAATCGTAGGCACCGAGGGTGGCGTACTGCGCAGTGACCTTGACGCCCAGCTTCTCCAATTCGGCGTTCACCTCTTTGATGCGACCTGGATTGTGGCTGATCGTCTTGGCTCCTTCGTCGGTCAGCGTGCTGAGGAGGATGTAAGTGGGCATATTCGCGCTCCTTACATAACAAATCACCTTACATGCATCCTTATCATACACCGAAATTTCGCGCCTGGGCGGCAAACCGATGATGCACTTCACGGATTCAACGGGCGGTGAGCGGATCCGAGATACGGCAAGCTCTGCCCTTTCAACAGAGCGGATGCTCACGCGAGTTTCAGGCTTGTCTCAGGATGGCAAAATCATCATCAAGATAGACCAGTTGCAAGATGAGGGATTCAGACCATGAACGCGAACCAGAAGCCGCCAGCCAACGCCCGAGTTTTCGAGCATGTCAGCGTGATGCCGGGTACGGCGGCGCAGCTCTTCGCTTTTCATGCCGCGCCGGGCGCGTTTGCGCGCTTGACACCGCCGCCTATCTTCGTGCAGATGCATCGCAATGATCTGAGCACACTGACCGATGGTGAAGTCGAATTCAGCCTCTGGTTCGGCCCCTTTCCCGTGCGCTGGCACGCTCGACACAGCCCCGGCCCCAACGCGACATCATTCATCGACGAAATGGTGAGCGGTCCCGTGGCCTATTGGTATCACGAGCATCTGATGACCGATACCCCGCAGGGCGCAGAGCTGCGCGATCGAATCACGATCGCGCACAAGCCGGGCATCGCGGGCTTGCTCAGCCGCCTGATGTTCGACGGTCTGCCGCTGCGCATTCTGTTCCTCTACCGACACCTGCGGACGAGGATGGCTTTACAAAGTATGCGAAATTCAAGCTGAGTGTTCGTTTTTCACAAACCTGCAAGGCAGTCACACCGGCGGTTCAGCGTGAGACATTAGTACTAAGCAAGGCTTCGGTCGTAATGTCGATGGTGTTGACGAGCATCGCACTTTCCTCGGAGCCTGGTCATGAAACCCCTTACTGTCATCCTCATCATCGAGTCCATCTTCGCCATTATCTTCTCAGCCGTGTTGTTCGGGATCGTTGCGCACTCCTCGGCGGCCTTGGACGTCGGGCTGCCAACAGTTGAAACGATGGAAAACGCAGCTTTGGAGCCGGATGTCGAAACGGCCGCAGCGCCAACCTCGCTTGACCGCTGGACAATGATGGCCGGCGACCCCGCAACACTCTGCCGCGCGTCCACAGATGGCTCAATCCGCATCTGTCTGCATCCGAACGGGTCGGGTACGCTGAGCGCCCATAACGGCGTGACGAGTTCGCAGTACCTGTACGCCTATTACGCCGAGGCTGGCGGATGTCCCCCTGCACCAGACGGCTTCGCGCTGCGCGTCACCGACTGGACAGTGGACGATCTGTTCTTCTTCGGCCTCACGCAGAACGATTTCGACAGTCTTGGACTGCCTGAGTTTTACTGCTCGTTCGCGCCACGCTAACCTAACTTGGCGCAGCAGTTCGCTCATCCGGGAAGCCAGGCAACTTGAGCATCTGCTGAGAGGTGCGCCGCAGCACAGACGAGATGCCGTAAAATAGCGACATCGTTCAATTTGTGCTGAACATCACAAAAGCATGATGGCGCGACAGGCAAAGATCGTCATTATCGGGGCAGGCATCGGCGGTTTGACGACAGCGGCGCTGCTGGCACAAGCAGGGCACGATGTGACCGTGCTCGAAGCGCAGGCCTATCCAGGTGGATGCGCTGGAACGTTCTATCACAAAGGCTTTCGTTTCGAGGCTGGTGCGACGGTCGCAGGCGGCTTTCAGCCGGGCGGACCGCACCAGCTCGTCGAGCAGCAGCTCGGCATTCGCTTTCCAGTGCGCCTCCACGAGCCGGCCTGGGTCGTCCATCTACCCGATCGGGATGTTGCATTGACACGCGACAATGCTGACGTGCTGGCGAAGTTCCCGCAGACACGCGCCTTCTGGGACGAGCAGTCCGCATTAGCCGATCTGTGCTGGCGCATGAGCGGTCAGGGACTGCCCTGGCCGCCGACAAATGTGCGCGAGGTCGGTTGGCTGCTCGGGACGGCGCTGCGCAATTTCCCGCACGATGTGCGCATCGCGCCATTTGCTCTGATGACCGCGCGTGATTGGCTGCGGTGGCGCGGCCTCGCGACCGATCGTGAGTTCGTCCGCTTCATCGATGCACAGCTCTTGATCGCCGCTCAGACGACCAGTGCC
>CAYTME010000020.1:18036-19606 GCA_964438415.1 uncultured Pleurocapsa sp.
CGGCGCTCGATCTCGCACGGCAGGGGGTCTATCATGTCGAGGGCGGCATCGGCGGGCTGGCGCAAACGCTGGTCGAAGCGGTCGAGACTTTCGGCGGGCGCGTTCTGTTCAAGCAGCGAGCGGTCGATATCCAGGTCGAAAGCGGACGCGCAGTCGCCGTGACCAGCGAGAAGCTGCGCAGACGCCAGTGCTTCCCCGCCGACTTTGTCATCGGCAACCTGACACCATGGTCGCTGGACTCGCTGCTAGGCGAAGACAGCCCGCGCGCGCTGCGCCGAGAAGTGGGTAAGCGCAAAGCGGGCTGGGGCGCGTTCGTGCTTCATCTCGGCGTGCGCTCCGATGCACTTCCAGCGGATATGCCCGATCATCACCAGATCATCGAGTCGTATGACGGCCCGCTCGGTGAGACGCGCAGCTTGTTTCTGTCGTTTTCGCCGCTCTGGGATGACACCCGTGCCCCAGCAGGCCAGCGTGCATTGACGATCACCACGCACACGGATGTCGGCGGCTGGTGGGATCTGCTTCAGCGCGACGAGGCAGCCTATCGGGAGCGTAAAGCGGAGTATACCGAGCGCATCCTGAGCCATGTCGAGCGTGTGCTGCCCGGCATGCGTGCCGGTTTGACGCTCACGCTGCCGGGCACGCCGGTGACATACCGCTTCTACACAGGTCGGCACCTCGGCATGGTTGGCGGTTTCCCACAAGAGTCACTTTTCACGGCGCGTTCGCCGCGCACCGGCATCCGCAACGTGCGCCTCGTCGGCGACTCGATCTTCCCGGGCCAGTCGACGGCGGGGGTCTCGCTCGGCGCGCTGCGTGTAGCGGCGGACGTGCTGGCGCGCGTCGGGCGCGGGCAGCCGCGCTCACTGCGCAGCCAGCCTTCGACACAAGTTGTACCGGCGAACTCTGCTGAAACACGCGCGCCAGAGGAAATACCTGTATGAGCAAGCCAGTCGTCCACTGGTTTCGACGCGATCTGCGCTTGCAGGACAACACCGCGCTGAATGCCGCGCTCGAAAGCGGTGCACCCGTCATCCCGCTGTTCATTTTCGACCGAGCGCTCTATCGCAGTTCGCACAGCAGCCCAGCGAGAACCCAATTCCTGCTCGACGGCCTGCGCAGTCTCAACGACTCTCTTCGCGCACGGGGAACGCGGCTGGTCATCCGCTTCGGCGATCCGCTCGAAGTGCTGCCCGGTCTGCTGCGCGATTGGGGCGCGCATGCGCTCTATTTCAACCGTGACTATTCGCCGTATGCGCGTCAGCGCGACCGCGCGATCGCCGAGGTGATGGGGCAGTATCTGCACGGCGGTGACGTGCAGACATTTCACGACCTGCTCCTGCACCCGCCTACGACGATCATGACTGGCAGCGGCCAGCCCTACACGGTGTTCACGCCTTTCAAGCGCGCATGGCTGACACGGGCAGTGTTTCCACCGTATACGACGGAGCGAGGGCGTTTTCACACACTAGATGGGATCGATACAGGCGACATCCCGACGCTGCACGATCTCGGCATGGTGAACACAACCCCGGTGCCGCCTGCCGGCGAGTTGGAAGCGCTGCGCCGG
>CAYTME010000020.1:19619-25446 GCA_964438415.1 uncultured Pleurocapsa sp.
TTGAGCGTTTCACCGAGAAAGCCATCTACCGCTACCATACGGGGCGCGATCGTTTGTTCGTCGATCCATGGCGGGACGCAGAGCCAACCACGTCGGCGCTGTCGCCCTATCTGCGTCTTGGCATGCTCTCACCGCGCCAGGCATACACGGCGGCGCAGTCGGCGTTCAGCTCCGCGCAGCGCGACGATCAGCGTGCGGGCATCGAAACGTGGATCAGCGAGCTCTGCTGGCGTGAGTTCTACATTCATATCCTATACCATTTCCCGCACGTGCTGCGCGGCAGCTTCCGCAGCGGTTACGACCGGCTCGAGTGGCGTCACGCGCCCGATGAGCTGGAGCGGTGGCAGGCGGGACAGACCGGCTACCCGATCGTCGATGCGGCGATGCGGCAGCTTGCCGAATTCGGCTGGATGCACAACCGCGCACGCATGATCGTCGCCAGTTTCTTGACCAAAGACCTGCTGATCGATTGGCGATCTGGAGAGAAACATTTCATGAATCATCTGATCGACGGCGATCCGGCGGCAAACAACGGCGGCTGGCAGTGGTCGGCAGGGACGGGAACGGATGCACAGCCCTATTTCCGGATTTTCAACCCCGTCAGCCAATCGAAGCGGTATGATCCGGATGGGGAGTACATTCGGCGCTTCGTGCCCGAACTGCGCGCAGTGCCGACACAGTACATTCACGCGCCGTGGGAGATGGCGTCGCCACCGCCAGGCTACCCGCCACCGCTGGTCGATCACAAGCTGGCGCGTGAGCGCACGCTGGCTGCCTTCAAAGCAGTGCGTGCCGCGGATTGATCTTCGCAGGAGGAAACCACATGGGCCGCTGGCTGCTGCGCCTCTTCGTTGTGCTCATCATCATCGTTCTCGTTCTGCCCTTCCTAATACCGCTGCCCGCTAGCGGCACCGACCCGCGTGCACTGGCTGATGACGGCGGCCAGTTCATCGAGATCAATGGTCTCGATACCTATTACGTGGCGCGCGGCCCAACCGATGGTCAACCCGTCATCCTTCTGCATGGTTTAGGCGGCTCCACTTTTAGCTGGCGTGACAACATCGATGCCCTAGCTGAGGCGGGCTACTTTACCCTCGCCATCGACCGACCTGGCTTCGGTCTCACGGAGAAAACGTTCGACTTCAACGTGTCCGCCCCCAATCAAGCCGATTTCGTCGCCGCGTTCATGGATGCACTCACAATCGACTCGGCGGTATTGGTCGGCCACAGCGCGGGCGGCGGCGTGATCGCGCACTTCGCGCTGCGCTACCCTCAACGAGTCGATGGGCTGGTTTTTGTCGCTGGAGCAGTGGGGAGCGCGGGCGGCGCACCGCCGTTCGTCGGCACGCTGATCAGTTTTCCGCCGTTCGCGCGCTGGCTGCAAATCGGTGCACGGCTGCTGCTCACGCCGGAACGCTACGGCGATCTGCTGACATCGGCCTATGGCGATCCTTCGTTCGCAAACGCCGAAATACGCGCAGGCTATGCCAAGGTGCTGCAGACGCCGCGCTGGCACGAAGCGTTCGCTGCACTGATCCGCGACTCTGGCGGAAATGCCTTCCCGCCCGAACGACTGCCGGAACTCAGTCAGCCCGCGCTCTTGATTTGGGGACGCAATGATACGTGGGTGCCGCTGACGGCGGGTGAGCGTCTGGCGGAGGAGCTGCCCAACGACACGCTGATCGTGTACGACGGCATCGGCCACCTGCCGATGGAAGAAGACCCCGATCGGTTCAATGCCGACCTGATCACTTGGCTAAACGAACTTTCGGCGCCGACTGAAAGTTGAGCATCGCCGAGCGGCAGCCGATTGAGCCGCTGCCGCCTGAGTGACGTAAGGATGGTGGACTCAATGAACAGTAAACTGCTTCGCTTCATGAACGTGGTCGCCGCGCTGGCGACGATCATCTTCAATGCGCTGTCGCAGGCGCTGCCGATCGGCGTCTCAACAAACGCCGATATCGCTAACCGCTTGCCCATTTATTTCTTCCCGGCCAATATCACCTTCAGCATTTGGGGGTTGATCTACATCGGCTGGCTGGCATTTGCCCTCTATCAGGCACTCGACCGCCAAGCGGACAATCCGTTTGTGCGCGCGGTGGGCTGGTGGTTCGTGCTCGGCAGCTTGGGCAACGTCGGCTGGCTTGTGCTGTTCCAACATCTGTACTTCTTGCCCAGCCAGCTCCCAATCGTGTGGCTGCTGCTCACCCTCGGCATCATCTACGTCCGGCTGCGCCAGGTACGTGCACCGCGTTCGACATGGGATACGTGGGCGATCTTCGTGCCGTTCAGCATTTACTTCGCCTGGGCTGCCGTGGCCAATGTCGCCAATGTGACCTACATCCTCTATGATGCCGGTGTGCGCGATCTGCTCGGTATTGCCGAGCCAACTTGGGGCGCGATCATGCTGGTGGTCGGCGGCGCAATCACGGGCGCCGTGGCGTACTTCAACCGCGATATCGCGTATGTCGCGGTCATCGTTTGGGCGTTTGTCGGTATCATCCTGCGCTATCCTGAAGTGCAGGTCGTGGCGCTGACGGCAGGCGCGGTGGCGACAGTCGCTGCGCTCGTGGTGCTCGGCGTGACGCTGCTGAATCGCCAAGGCGGGCGCGCCATGCCCGGCGCAGCCTGATCGACGCGCGTGTGATGGAGCGGAATGAGGTTCTCAAGAGTCTGAGGAGTATCGGTATGTCCGGAGCGAAACGCTTGCGCGTGGGCGACCCAGCGCCCGATTTTGTGCTGCTTGGCACCGACGGCCAGCCCGTCGCGCTCAGCAGCTTATGGCCAAGCGGCCCGACGCTGCTGACTTTCTTGCGGCACTTCGGCTGACCGTTCTGCCGACAATGGCTCTCCAGGTTGGAGGAGCATCACACAGCACTTCGGGCGACCGGACTGCAGGTCGTCGTCGTCGCGATGGGCGAGCCGAAGCACGCGGCCCATTACTGCGGTAAGCTCGCGCCCTCTGTGCGCTGTCTGGCGCACACAACACCCGATCCCTATTTCGCCTACGGGGTCGGGCGCGCGAGTATGCTCGAAATGGCGACGCCGAGGGTTTTCGCGGCAGGTATGGAAGCAGTACGCAAAGGACACATGGTCGGCCAAGTGATCGGCGACCCACGCATGAAACCGGGCAGCTTCATCGTAGACCAAGAGGGACGCGTGCAGTGGACATACTACGCCGCCGATATCAGCGACCATCCGACAATCGAGTCGATCTTGGTTGCAGCGGAGAGCACAAAGCCTTGAGGCAGCGCTCACCCCTCCAGGTCGAGGGGTGAGCGTGCTAGCAGGTCGAGCGGCTGAATTAGCTGGTCTGTTCCAATTCGATCGTGAAGGTGGCAAGGGCGGGATCGAGATCATTGTAGCCGGTGAAATTGAGTGGGCCGATCGCGGCGATATAAAAGTCGCGCGAGCCGGCGATAGTCAGGCTGCCGCCGAGGAAGCGCTCGCCACCGACGTAAGCGGCCGGCACCAAATTGCCGCCGTCCACGAGTTCATAAACGATCAGGTTTGCCTGGTAGTTGCCGCTTGTGAGCAGGTAGCGGACGTTAAAATCAGCTGTGCTGTCGATGGCGAAGACAGCATCGTAGCGCAGACGCAGATTCTCAGGCGTGGTTTCGACTTCACCCTCTATCGGCTCGCCGATCTGAAGTATCGGCGCGCTGATGACGGAGAGATCGACGATGCCCGTGTCATCATGCAGGAAAATGGTGTAAGTACCGTCGCTTGGAAGCTCGACAGCGAGGAATTGACCGGAACGCCCGAAGATGAAAATCGCTTCTGAACTGGCCAGTTCGCGATCGCGATCGTCCAGAACGCGCACCTCAGCACTGAGCGCACCGTTATCTTGCGCAGGGATGGCTTGGATGACAGCGACCTCGCCAGCCTGGCCTTCGAAAGTGTAGCGTACGCCTTTACTTGCGTCGGTAATGTTGACCTGTACCAGCTCGCCGTATGTGATGGAACCGTCTGCTTGGGCGAAAGCTGCCGAACCGATAGACGATAAAGCGACCACGAGCACCATCGAGGCGAGCAGTCTGACGAATTGGCGATGCATTTTCTCCTCCAGCAATCTAAGGCTGACCGCAGAGCGATGACCTGAAATTCTACTCTTTGAGTTTTAAAAATATCTTAAATTACGTTAATAAAAATCGATAAATCTTGATCAATTAATTCTTTTTTATCTCTTCGATTTGGATTTGTTGAGAGGAGGACGAGGAAATGCCTGAGGCATTGGTTTGGGGTGCATCAGGAGGTATCGGCGGGGCGTTGGTGAGCCTGCTGGCTGAACAGGGCTGGAAAGCCTATGCTGCAGCGCGTCGTGAGCAGAACGTTCCGGCGGTGGCAGCCGCCAGTTTCCCGTTCGAGGCAAGCGACCCGTATTCGGTCGACTCGGCGGCGCTGTCGGTTGCGCAGGACAGCGCCGGACTCGACCTGGTCGTCTACGCGGCTGGCGGGCTGGTCGCGCAGACGCTCGACAGCTTCGACCCGGCGGCCTGGCGCGCCGTGATCGACGCAAACCTGACCGGCGCATTCCTGACTGCCAAGGCGAGCATCCCCCTGCTTAAAGAAGGCGGCCACATCATGCTGCTCGGCGCCTATGTCGACAAGATCACTCTGCCGCGTTTCAGCGCCTACACCGCTGCCAAAGCCGGTCTGGAATCGCTGGCGACGATCTTGCAAAAGGAGCAGCGCAAACTCAAGGTGACGCTGGTGCGTCTGCCCGCGGTCGATACGCCATTTTGGCTCAACGCGCCGTTCAAACTGCCTGCTGGAGCGTTGAGGCCGGAGTCAGTCGCGCAGGCGATGTACGAGCGCTGGCAGAGCGGCGCGTCTGGCCCGCTCGATCTGTGAGGCGGCTAGACTGAGCTGGCGGCGTTTTGCGCCCCGTGCGACTTTGGATTAAGCTATCTCTAGAGCGATCTAGACACGGATGAGCAAGCGCATGCGTCGATGGACACGGCACGCTGCATCGATTGCGGCGGCACTGCTTCTGGTAGGCTGTGCATCTGGGCAGCCAGCTTCGACCCCAAACCCGACGGCTGTCGCTGTGCCGACCGCCGAGGGCATCATCTCGACTCCATCGAGCACGAGTTTTGGCACGGTGACACTGAGCGGTGGGCAGAGCGGCACATTTGAGATCGAAACGGTCAGCGCGTTCGCGCTCGATGGCAATGTGACGCTCATGCTCGGCCTAGAAGATGGCCGCGTGCTCGTCTTCGATCTGACGCTCGATCTGCTTCAACCTGGCCGTGTGGAACTGGGCGACCCCGACACGGCCCCCGCTTTCGCCTCGCTGGCGGCGCAGGGCGGCGCGCCTTACCTGAGCACATCCGGCGCGATCAGCCTCACACAAATCGGCAGCACGTTTGCAGCGGAATTCTCGTTTGAGGCTGGCGAGCAGATCGAGGAGGGCATCGCTGCCCCCTCCCTGACGATCTCCGGCAGTGTCCGCGACATCCGCGTCGCCAGCGAGTCGGGCTAGGAACGGCGCTCAGCCCTCAAAACCGATACGACTGTGTGTGCCATCGCAGAACAGCTTATTTTCGCTGCCGCCGCAGCGGCACAGCCACGCTTCATCCCCGCGGAAAACGACTTCATGCTGCGCGTTCCGGATCGTGACGTGCCCACGGATGTGCAGCGGACCATTGGCAGTCGCCTCGATCCGGAGTATGCCGCCGCAGAGGGGTGGAGCGCGTGCCCCACCCCGCACGACAAACCGAGCGCTGTCCGCTATTCTTCCAGCGTGCTGATGTCGCCCTCCGGCAGACCCTGCGCGCGCGCGCGCAGCACACGGCGCATGATCTTGCCGCTGCGCGTCTTGGGC
>CAYTME010000020.1:25548-25905 GCA_964438415.1 uncultured Pleurocapsa sp.
CTTTTCCGCACCCGCGCGCAGGATGCAGTAGGCGTGGATGACGTTGCCGCGCACATCGTCCGGGATGCCGATCACCGCCGCCTCGGCGACGGCGGGATGGCTGACCAGCCCGCTCTCGATCTCCGCGGTACCCAAGCGATAGCCGCTGACTTTGATCACGTCATCATTGCGGCCGATGATCCAAATGTAGCCGTCCTCGTCTTTGCGGGCAGTGTCGCCAGTCAGGTACCAGCCCTGCTCGGCGAAGTGGCTCCAGTACTGCTGGACATAGCGATCCGGATCGCCGTAGACGGTGCGCAGCATCCCCGGCCAGGGCTGCTGAATGACGAGCAGACCGTCAGTGCCGACCGGCACGGA
>CAYTME010000020.1:25928-26219 GCA_964438415.1 uncultured Pleurocapsa sp.
GAATTGCCGTGTTCATCGACCACATCGACCTTGACGCCGGGGAACGGACGCGTGGCCGTGCCCGGCTTGAGCGGCACGCTCGGCAGCGGCGTGATCATGAAGCCGCCGGTCTCCGTCTGCCACCACGTGTCCATGATGGGGCAGCGCTCTTTGCCGATGACGCGGTAGAACCAGCGCCAGGCCTCGGGGTTGATCGGCTCACCGACGCTGCCGAGCAGGCGTAGGCTGCTCAGGTCGCGGCGGCTCGGCCACATATCGCCGAAGCGCATCAGGCCGCGGATGGCGGTCGGC
>CAYTME010000020.1:26229-27312 GCA_964438415.1 uncultured Pleurocapsa sp.
GTGTAGAGGATGGTGACGCCGTAATCCTCGACGATGCGCCACCAGCGGTCGGGATACGGGTGATTGGGCGCGCCCTCGTAGAGGATGCTGGTCGCGCCCAGGATCAGCGGCGCGTAGACGATGTAGCTGTGCCCGGTAATCCAGCCTGGGTCGGCGGCGCACCAGTAGCGGTCGTCGTCTTTGAGATCGAAGACGGCGTGGAGTGTAGTCGACGTGTAGACCGAGTAGCCGCCGTGCGTGTGGAGGACGCCTTTCGGCTTGCCGGTCGTGCCGCTCGTGTAGAGGATGAAGAGCGGGTCTTCGGCGTCCATCACTTCCGTCTCGCAGTACGGGCTGGCGATCGGCAGCGCCATCAAGTCGTGATACCAGTAATCGCGCCCCTGCTCCATGCGCACATCATGCCCGGTGCGCTTGACGACGATCACCGTCTCGACGATCGGCGAGCGGCGCACCGCCTCATCGACCACATCTTTGAGGCGCACGATGCTGCCGCGCAGCCACGCACCATCGCAGGTGACGAGCACGCGGCTGTGCGCATCCTCGATGCGGTCGGCCAGCGCCTGCTCGCTGAAGCCGCCGTAGACGACGCTGTGCACGGCGCCGATTTTGGCGCAGGCGAGCATGGCGATGACGATCTCCGGCACACGCCCCATGTAGATGGTGACGCGGTCGCCTTTCTTGACGCCCATGCTGCGCAGCACGTTGCCGAACTTGTTGACCTCTTTCCAAAGGCGCCAGTAGGACAGCGTCACCTTGTCACCTGGCTCACCTTCCCAGATGAGCGCCAGCTTGTTCTTGCGCCAGGTCTTGACGTGGCGATCGAGCGCGTTGAGCGCGATGTTGGTCTTGCCGCCACTTGTAGAACGGCGCGCTGCTGCGATCGAGCACCTGCTGCCAGGGCGCATACCACTCCAGCCGGCTGGCCATGCGCGCCCAGAAGCCTTCGAGGTCGTGCTCCGCTTCTGCGTAAAGCACTTCATAATCGGGGATATGCGCGTTTTGGATGATCTCCTCGCTGGGGTAATACCATTCGTTGGTGGCGGGATTAAACGCCTGATCGGTCATAAAAAAACTCCCTACAAC
>CAYTME010000020.1:27327-29605 GCA_964438415.1 uncultured Pleurocapsa sp.
CTACAACTGCTCGCAGTCCGACTCCGTGTGAGCGGTCGGGAATTATAGCGTGAGTCTGGCAGGCTGCACGGAAGCCGCCCTCACATGGGCGCATTCGGGTTTGTCGGTAGTGAACGCTCCTTGGGTCGTCCCTACGAAACGGAACTCCGCAGGGACGAGGTAGGCTTCGTCCTCCGACGGGCGATTTGGTCTGCCTGCGCCGGCAGGTGAACTTGCCGGCTGTGACGCTGCTCGTCCGCTGAAGGGACGAGTAAGGCCGTTCGCAAGCGCCGGAGCGCCTTTAGCGCGCTTGAGCAGCCCAGCCGAGCCGCTTGAGCGCTCGGCAAGGCAGACGCGCCCCTATTTCCGGATGAAACCCCTCACACACGCAGCGGGGCGGCCTCGCGCCGCCCCGATACGCACTCCGATTGCTGCGCTTCCACCTTATCCGCCCGCGCGCCAGACTTCCAGCCCGGACACCTTGACGCTGTCCCCGCTGCTGGTCAGCACCAGCGACCCGTCGCTGACCGCCGCGCGCCAAGGTCCCAGACGTCGCCACTCCCCGCGTGTACGCAGCACCACCGCCTCGTGCTGCACGCCCTGCACGTAGAAGGTGGCCGGCTGCGCATTCGGGTTGTCCCAATCCGACCACACGGTCAGGTAGACGTCGTACTGCCCGTTGGGCACACTCGTCATCGTCATGGCATGGAACCAGTGCTCGACGAAACACTGGATCATCGACCGCCGGCTCGCATCGACCACTGGGACGGGCTGCGCCCACGGGTTGCAGTTGGGCGTCCCGTTGGCGACCACGAAGTCCGGCGCGCTGTACAGCGCTTCCCACGTCTGCCCGTCGATCGCGACCGCCGCTCCGCCCAGGTTGATAGCCCGGTAGAGCGCAGATGGACCCGCCGGGTGCGTGCTTGTCGGCGCGCTGGGCGTGGACGTCGGGCTGATCGCGCTGTTGTTGTCGCGGATATGTTCGACTGTCCCATAAGTCTGCTCATCCCAATTTCAAGCGACAAGAACACCATGAGCCACGCGACAGTTAGTAAAAACAGAAGCCTGATGCTCTTTGACATGATAGCACTCCGAGTGTTCCTACCTGTAGCGTTAGGCCGGTGAAAAGCTGACATTGACGACGAACAGTCTCTTCAAAATCGAAACCCAGCCATGCGGCAGCACCATCGCATGCGCGCCGCTGCCACGACTCATGTTCTCGAAACGGTCTTCCGGACGTCCGCCGCGCCTTTCATTGACCTTTCATCCCGCTCACATGCACGGGTGAACCCAAAATCGCTAGACTGCTAGATCGTTGGCGGTATTAGAGCATCGACCGTGATCGACGAGCCAGAATTCGGGAAGTGGATATGATCATCCACGTGATCGCCGTACACGGCAACGGCGGCGGCGCGGCACGCTTCGCCCGCGTCAGCCCGCACATGCCGCCCGACGTGCGCCTGCACGCGATCACCCTACCCGGCTTCGCCGGGACGCCGCCCGATCCCGCACTGCAAAAGCTGCACGATTACGCAGCTTATCTGCACCGTCTGGTCGCGCGCGCGCAGCACCCGCGCATCCTCCTCGGCACCGGCATCGGCGGATCGATCATCCTTGAATATTTGCAGCACGACGCCCGCGCGGTCGAGGGCGTCATCTTGCACGCCCCAGTCGGCGCGCGTCTGGAAACGCGCCGCTTCCCGCGCCTGATGCGCTCGCCTGTGATGCGCGCCGCCGGCCAGTGGGCATTCTCGTCACCGCTGCTGCGCCCGCTCTGGCGGCGTCTGCTCTTCGTCGATGCCGACCGCGTGCCGCGCACTGATCTCAACCGATTCTTCGACGACTACCGTCACTGCGCTGTCTTCGGTCAGATGTTCGACTTGATCACACCCGACTGGTGGGCAAATCTGGAGCCTGTCAAGCTGCCCGCCGCGCTGCTCTGGGGTGAGCGCGAGCGCGTCCTCACCCCAGAACACGCTGCCGACTTTCAAATGCTGCTGCCGCGTGCCACATTACGCGTCATCCCCGGTTGGGATCACTTCCCGATGTTGGAGTCGCCGGACGAATTCGCTCGCGAGATCGCGGCGCTAGCGCGCGAATTGGTGGAAGTGTCCAATTGAACTCTTGACGGCGGCTGAGTAAGCTCTTGCGCGTCCGTCTGCATACAGACCGAGCCTCAGCCTCCCGATGAACCCGATCCCCTTGACGGCCCGTCACCCAATCTTCCAGCAAATCGGCAGCAAAGCAGGACTGCTCGCGCGCGCGGCACGCGCGGGGCTGCCGGTACCGCGCGGCATCC
>CAYTME010000021.1:0-941 GCA_964438415.1 uncultured Pleurocapsa sp.
ATCGGGCTGCGCAAGGCGGTCGGCGCGCGCGGCCTTGATATCTTGATGCAGTTTCTGGTCGAAAGCTTGGTGCTCTCGCTCATCGGCGGGCTGCTCGGAGTCGGCCTCGGCTGGCTGGGGACGCTCATCGGCGGCGCGCTCGTCCCCGATCTCGACCTGAGCCTGACGCTCGATGCGGTGCTGCTGGCAACGGTCGTCAGCTCGCTGATCGGCATCTTCTTCGGCTTGTATCCCGCCGGGCGCGCGGCGCGCATGCGCCCAATCGACGCGCTGCGCTTCGAATGACGACGGAGGATCGACGTGCTCACATCGCTGCTGGAAAACATGCGCGTGGCCTTCGGTGGGCTGCTCAGCAACAAGCTGCGCACGTTCCTGACGATGCTCGGCATCACGATCGGCGTAGCATCGGTGACGGTGCTCGTCTCGCTCGGCCAGGCGGTCGATGGCTTCGTGCGCGAGCAGTTCCTCGGCTTGGGCGCGAATCTGATCATCGTCTTTGGCGGCGAAAACGAGCGTGGTGAAGTGCGGCGTCTGACGATGGACGACTACCGCGCCCTGACCGACCCATTCCGCGTGCCGGATGCGCTGGAGGTGATGCCGCAGCTCGTGCGCAACAACATCCCCACGCGTTCTGAAACGCGCCGCACCAACGGGCGCATTCGCGGCGTGACCGCCAATTACCTGCAGGTACGCGGGCGCTCGATGCTGGCCGGCGAGTTCTTCACCGCCCAGGATATCGAGGCGCAGGCGCGTGTCGCCGTGCTCGGCATCGAAACCGCTGAGCGCCTGTTCCCCAACAGCCGGGCAGTCGGCGAAGACATCCGTATCGGCGATGTGCGCTTTCGCGTCATCGGCGTGATGACGGAGATCGGCGGCACGCCGTTCGGCGGCAGCGAGGACGATCTGATCATCCTGCCGATCTCGACGGCGCTCACACGACT
>CAYTME010000021.1:1078-5250 GCA_964438415.1 uncultured Pleurocapsa sp.
ACGACTTTCAGATCTTCACGCAGACCGACCTGCTGGCGACTTCGGAGAACATCTTCAGCCTGCTGACGATCTTCCTCGGCATCATCGCCGGCATCTCGCTGCTCGTCGGCGGCATCGGCATCATGAACATCATGCTGGTGACGGTGACAGAGCGCACGCGCGAGATCGGGCTGCGCAAAGCGGTCGGCGCGCAGCGGCGCGATATCGTGTACCAATTCTTGACCGAGGCGGTCATGATCTCGCTCTTGGGCGGCGCGGTCGGCGTTGGTTTGGCGCTCAGCGGCGCGCTGCTGGTCTCGGCGCTGGTACCCGATCTCGCGGTGGCTGTACAGGCGGGCAGTCTGCTGCTGGCGACGGCCATCTCGCTGGCGATCGGCGTCTTCTTTGGGATCTATCCGGCCAGCCGCGCTGCCGCCCTCAACCCGATCGACGCCCTGCGGTATGAGTGAGCTAAAACGAGAATTTTCAGGGTAATTGCATCAAATCCAAAATTGGGGTCGTAAAAGAACGCAACGGTTCTATAAGGGCATGACATGCCATGCCCCTACGCCATAAACAGCCATTGAGAACCGTTCTAAACCCAAAAACATTTTGATGCGATTGTCCTGCGAGAATTTTTGTCTTTCCTCCCCCGTCTCTTCCCTGCATGGTATGCTCTTGCCCTCACGGGCAGCTCGGCCCGTCCACAGCAACGACATGGGAGGTAGAGATGAGGATCAGACGGTTCGTCATAGGGCTGCTGTTACTGCTGATGGTACTCGGCGTGAGCACGGGCACCTTCGCGCAGGAAGATCGCTTTGCGCTGGCTCCGCTGCCGACACCGGTCGAAAGCGGCATGGCTCCTGTCAACGACATCGAGATGTACTACGCGATTTACGGTGAGGGCGAACCCCTTCTCCTGCTGCATGGCGGCCTGGGCAACGCCGATTACTTCGCTAATCAGATTGCCACGTTTGCCGAGACTTACCGCGTGATCGCTGTCGACAGCCGGGGACACGGCCGTTCGACCATGACCGAGACGCCGATCAGCTACAGTCTGATGGCATCGGATGTGCTGGCGCTGATGGATTATCTGGAGATCGAGGCGGCGTATCTGGTCGGCTGGAGCGACGGCGGAATTATCGGCCTAGATATCGCAATCCATCATCCTGAGCGGCTACTCAAGCTCGTCGCCTACGGTGCGAATTACAATACATCGGGCGTGCGCACCGATGTTGGCGACAGCGAGCTGTTCAATGCGTATATCGAGCGCGCGCTGGCCGACTATGCGGCGCTCTCACCCACGCCCGACAATGTCGATGCCTTCCTAGAGAATATCAGCAACATGTGGGCGACCGAACCGGACTTCAGCGCCGAGCAGTTGGGTAGTATCACTACGCCGACGCTGATCCTCGACGGCTGGCAGGAGGAGGCGATCTACCCAGAACATGCCTTCGAGATGGCGAGCCTGATCCCAACGGCGGAACTCCAGCTCATACCGGGTGTCGGTCACTTCGCCATGTTCCACACACCAGAGATGTTCAACAGCATCGTCCTTAACTTCTTGAGGCGGTAGGCTTCAAGGGGTGAGGTCAGCTAGGGCGTTTATGCAATCTCAAAATTGTGAGTTCGGACAATCCTATGTGACGATCGAATTCAACGGGCGGCCCCGTGTGGCTGCCCAGTTGGGCGATTTGTGTAGGGTCGGGGCCGTGTCCCCCTCCGAATTCGATTTACTCACTGCCGATTGTTTTCATAAAGAGCATGGATGCCCTGACTAGACGGTTCGCTCCCTTACCCGACCCCACCCCCACGCAGCGGCACCTGCCAGCACGTAGACCAGCCCCGCGCCGACGAGCACGAACTTGATCGCTGCGCTGGTCGCGGCGATATATGGCGTCAACGTCAGCAGCGGCGGCACCGCGCCGGTGTTCGGTCCGGTGAGGATGGCCAGCACCTGCCCCAGCGCCCAATTCTCGATCCAGTCGAAGATGCCCGCCGCCCACGCACCCCAAGCCAGCACCACCCCGAAAAACGCCAGCGCGCGCGGCCGCCGCAGCCGTCCCGACGCCCACATGCAGGCCAGGCTGAGCGCCGTCGTATAGCACGGAATCCAGATGTTATCGACCGCCAGGCTGAAGCGCGCATGGTCGAGGTAATCGACACCGTCTCCGCTCGCCGCTCGCCAGCCGTCGATGATCCCTTGGGCGCGCTGCCAGTTGTTGGCGAATTCAAACTCGACGATCGATGCCGGGCGCAGCGGGCGCGACGCCATGATCAGCCAGCCGATCACCGTCAGCACGAGGGCGACGACGAACAGACGGCCGCGCAGCCGTTCGGGGATGGGATAGCGCATGATCAAGCCTCCAGGATGATGTTCGTCAGTTATCGCCCGCGCCGTTCTATGCCACACTAAAGAATAGCGCGGACGACACCGGAGACCACTATGGACATCGCCCTTGTTTCCCTGCTCGCGCTGATCATCGCGATTATCGCCAGCGGCTTCGCCCGGCTCAACGTCGGCATCTTGGCCGGCGCGCTCGCCTGGATCGTCGGGCACTATCTGGCCGGCATGAGTGTGGCGGACGTGCTGCGCGGGTTCCCGCTCAGTTTGGCTGCCGTCCTGTTCGGCATCACTTTCTTGTTCGCTCAGGCCCAGCTCAACGGCACGCTGGATCAGCTCACCCACCGTGCCATCCGCGCCACGCATGGGCGGCGCGCACTGATGCCGCTCGTCTTTTTCGCTCTGGCGGTCGTGCTGGCGACGATCGGGCCGGGCAACATCGGCGCGACGGCGCTGCTCGCCCCGCTGGCGATGGCCACGGCAGGCGAGATGGGCATCGGTGCTTTCCTGATGACGGTCATGGTCGCCAATGGAGCCAACGCAGGCGCGTTTTCGCCGTTTGCGCCGACGGGCATCATCGCCAACGGCTTGATCGCCCAGCTCGGCATCGAGATGAATCCCTGGACCCAGGTCTACCTGCCTAGCCTGCTGGCGCAGACCTTCGTCGCGCTGGCGAGCTACGTCGCCTTCGGGGGATTGGCGCTGTGGCGCTCTGACCGCGCCGACGGTGCCGCGCGCGAACGGCGCAGCGCCGCCGCCGAGATCGCACCGTTCACGCGTGCTCAGATCGCGACGCTGGCCGCCATCGCCGCGCTGATCCTGGGCGTGATCGTCTTCAAAGCCGACCCCGCGTTTCTGGCGATCGCGTTGGCATCGGCGCTCAGCTTGCTCGGTGCCGCAAAGCAAGATGAAGCGATCAACGCCATCCCCTGGTCGACGATCATGATGGTGTGCGGTGTCAGCATGTTGGTCAGCATCTTGCAGACAACCGGCGGCATGGATTTGGTGACCGATGTGCTGGCGGGTGTCGCCAACGCACAGACGGTGACGGGCGTGCTGGCGTTCACCGCCGGGTTGGTCTCGGCCTATTCCAGTTCATCGGGCGTCGTCATGCCTGCTTTCATCGCCACTGTGCCCGGTCTGCTGGCGCGGCTGCCAGGTGCCAGCGCGGTCGCGCTGGTGTCGTCGATCAATGTCGGCGCGCATCTGGTCGATGTCAGCCCACTCTCGACGCTCGGCGCACTCTGCATCGCCAACGCGGGATCGCACGAAGACCGCGACAAGCTGTTCCGGCGGCTGCTCTACTACGGCCTCTCGATGGCACTCGTCGGCGCGCTGGTCTGCTATGTCTTCTTTGGGCTGCTGCTGGGTGGGCAGTAAACCAATAGACGAAACCGATACATGAGTCACGATTTCGCCCGGCGCACTCGGCTGCTCATTCTTGTAGCCCGGCTTCGTTTAGGGCAGCAGCAGCACCTTGCCCAATGCCGCCCGGCTGGTCAGCACGCGGTGCGCTTCGGGCGCATCCGCTAGCGGCAGCATTCGGTCAATGCGCACGCGGAGCCGTCCGCTGGCTGCCCAGTCGAAGACACCGCCTGCACGGCGCAGCAGCTCGTCACGGCTGAGCAGGTAATGCCCTAATGACGGGCGCGTCAGATAGAGCGAGCCTTTGGCGTTCAGCACCTGCGGATCGAGTGGGGCGACCGCACCGCTCGATTGGCCGAACAGCACCAGATAGCCGCGTGGGCGCAGCACGTTCAGGCTTTTGTCGAACGTGTCGCGCCCGACCGAGTCGTAGACGACATCGACACCGCGTCCGTCGGTCAGCCGTTTGACCTCCGCCTCAAAA
>CAYTME010000021.1:5281-15909 GCA_964438415.1 uncultured Pleurocapsa sp.
TCGTCGGCACCGAGAGCGCGCGCCAGCCCGATCTTCTCAGCGGTCGACGCCGTGCCGATCACGCGCGCGCCGCGCAGTTTCGCCATCTGCACGATGAGCTGGCCCGTGCCGCCCGCAGCAGCGTGGATCAGACAGGTGTGACCTGACTGCAGCGGAAAGGTGTCGTGCGTGAGATAGTGCGCGGTCATCCCCTGGAGCATGGCCGCTGCTGCGATCTTGAGGTCAAGACCGGCGGGTACGGGGACGAGCTTCTCGGCAGGGACGACGGCATACTCCGCATACGCCCCCTGCACGAACGCATACGCGACCGGATCGCCAACCGCGAAACCGGTCACGCCGTCACCGAGCGCATCGACCGTCCCGGCGGCCTCCTCGCCGGGTGTGAACGGGAGCGCAGCCTTGTATGCCCCAGAGCGCTTGTACGTATCGATGAAGTTCAAACCAGCGGCTGTCACTTTGACGCGCACCTGACCTGTTCCCGGTTCGGGAAGCGGCGCTTCTTCGAGCTGCATCACATCCGGGTCACCGTAAGCGTGGACAACGATCTTGCGCATCGGGAACTGCCTTTTGCTGCTTTACCGCACACCCGGCTTTCGATTATAGCGCGTCGAGATCGATTAAATCAGTGCAGCCGCTTCATCGCATTCACCGTCGAAGAATGCAGTCGGATAGCAGAGAAAAGTCACATTGTAGTCTCGCTTCTCGCCTTCGTCCTGCTGCGACAGCGTGAGCGTCTCATACAGAAGTTCGCGTAGTTGAATCTGGAACCAGCGGGCGCGCTCCGCCGTCATGCTGTAGAAGATGCGCCGCGCCATCAGCGAGTCCTCCGAAGGAAATGGCTTCTCTAAATCGACCACGCCTGCGCGGATGCTGTGTTCGAAGTCTGCGCGGGTCGCGTCGCAGATCAGGTAAGAGACTGTCTCAATCGCCGGCTGACGCTGAGCCGAGGAAGGATTGAACATCCGACGGTCAAGCAGAAACACGCGCGCCCTCAGCATATAACGCGGCGATTCGACGGCTGGTTCCACAATCGAGGCGACGCCAGCCTCGACCAAGCGGCGCACATAATGGAGCGCACGCCCCGGTGGAATGTTCATGGCTGATGCCAGTTCATCGAGTGAGCGAGGACGCTCTTGCAGCGCTCGGATCAGGCGTATTTGCACCGGATCAAGCAGCATCCTCAGCGCATCGAGATTGTCGATCAGCATCTCATCTTCGATAACATAGTCGCATGGCTGCATAAGCGGAATTGCCTCTTCACAAACAGGTTGGACACAATGGATCGGGCGTGAACCGCAAATGTGAAATCGGAAGCGAGCTTCTAGTCGCCACGCTATGTATCGTGGATGAGGTCGTAGAAAGTGAGGGGCAGAGGGATCGGCAACTGATTCAATCGTTTCACTCTGCAGTACTCGAATTAGAGACGGACTCGAATACCATAAAGCCAATTTCACATTCTAAAAACCCCTGTAATCGGGTTGTATGCGCTGTTCGAATGATGCTGTGTCCCCTAAAATCGAGGGTTCACACGCCCAGAATAAGAACAAATATGCTAAAATGAAAATTGACGATTGAATTCAGATGGAGTATCTCTCGCCATGAAACCGGCGAACCTGAAACAGCTTCAAACGCGCGCGCGCAAGCTGATCGTCCGCCGTGTCACGCGCGATACTTACGCGGTCAGCAGCGGCTCACAGCCGAACCTCCAGCATATCGTCACCGTCCGCATGGGCGATGACGGCGCGATCCATGCCCGCTGCACATGTCCCTGGTCGCATCACGGCGGCTTCGGCTGCGTCCATGTGATGGCGGTGCTGCATCGCAAGGCGGAGCGTCGTCAGCGTCGTATCAGCTTCTGGAGCACGCGCGAAGAAGCCGAACGTCAGCATAAACGCATACTGCGTCTAGCGGGCAGCCGTAACGATGCGCTGTTCATCACCTCGCGCCCGCTGCGCGTCAAACGCGCTGCCTGATGGGAAAGTTTGGCGGCATCATCGGGCACCGCTTGCGCCAGACAGGAAGTGTTCAAGCTGAACGCGCGTGGGGATGCCGCGCCGTCCGCCCGGCTGCATCGCCTTGAGCGCAGCACAAGCTGAGGCCAAGCGCACGCGCTCCGCCAGCGCGGCACCCCACGTCAGCGCGGCAGCATACGCCCCATGAAAGACATCGCCGCAGCCGGTCGTATCCACCACCGGCACGACGAAAGCGGGCTGATGTACAGGTGTCCCCTCGCCATCGAAGTACCAACAGCCTCCCGCTCCACAGGTCACAACCACCGCCTTTCGCTGGTCGTGCCAGAGCGCGCGCACTGCTGCCACCGGATCCTCGATGCCGGTCGCGCGGGCGGCGTATCCTGCCGAGACGATCAGATGATCGACCGCTGCCAGGAGTGCTGGCTCGACACGCAGTTCCAGATCGGCGACGACGGCCGTTCCGGCTGTCCGCGCCGTCTGCACCGCCCAAAGCAGCCCGCCCTCGGTCTGGCGCACATCGTCGATCAGCAGAACGTCTGCGGCCTCGATCAGCTCGGCAGCGGGAATGCCCGCATCACCGCGCACATGGCCCGCCGTGCTATACAGGATTGTGCGCGATCCACTGCCCTGCTCGACGATGATGAACGCGTGAATCGGGCGCGCGTCTGGCTGGTGCCGCACCGGCGCGGTATCGACACCCTCGCGCTGGAGATCGGCGATCACCCACTGCGATAGATCGTCGGCACCAAGCACATCGGCGAAGGCCGTCGGCACCCCCAGCCGCGCCGCCGCGACACAAGCCGTGGCGACGAGACCGCCGCCGTGCCGTTCGGTGCGCAGCACTTCCTGTTTGCTGTCCGGCACGGGAAATCGATCGACGAACAGCAGGTCATCGACCGTCGCGCTGCCGATGCCCAGGATGGAGTACGCCATTTCTACCTCACCCGATATGCCAAATGGATGGCGGCAGCTTCATCTTCCAGCAGCGGATCGATCAAATCGACTGCCCGACTGACGCGCGCGAACACCTCGCGGCAGGCCAGGCGCAGGCCGCTGCCGCCTGTGATCTCGCGGAGGCGCATCTCGGAACAGGCGAATACGACCCGCCCAATACGCGACCAGTAGATCGCCCCGGCGCACATGGTGCACGGCTCGGTGCTGGTGTAGAGCGTATTGGCTTCCAGAACGTCGCGCGGGAACTGTGCCACCGCATGCCGCACCAGATTCATCTCGGCATGCTGGGTGATGTCATGGCCGGTACGGACGCTGTTTTCGGCGCGCAAGATCACCCTGGCGGCATGGACGAGCAGCGCGCCGAACGGTTCATCGCCTTGTGCATCAGCGGATTGCGAAAGGGCGATAGCTTCATGTATGAAGGGCAGATGGTTGTCACCCGTCACGCCCTCATCTCCTGCAGCGCCTCATCCGCCGACTTGCCATCGTGGATGACCGCCTTGTAGGCGCGCACCGCGCCCGTGATATCGGCGCTGCCCCACACGTTGCGCCCAACCGTCCCGCCGCGCACGCCAGCGTCGCATGCCTCGCGCAGGATGTGCAGCGCGTCTCGCATCGTTTCGGTCTTCGGGCCACCCGCCGCCACGATCGGCACCGGCGTTTCGGCGACGATCTGCGCGTGTGCAGCCGAATCGCCGCAGTAGGGCACCTTGATCACATCAGCGCCGAGTTCCAGAATGCAGCGCACCGCCCAGGCGATATCTTCTGGGTGATAGATGACGTTGAGAGCAGCATCGCGCGGGTAGACATGACAGATCAGCGGCAGCTCATGGCGGTCAGCCTCGCGCACCGCGTCGGCGACCAAACGCAAGAAGCGCGCCTCGCTCGCCTGACGCACAAAAGCGACGATCGCCATCGCGTCCGCGCCCAAGCGCAGCGCCTCCTCCACCGAGCCGAACATCTCGATCGCCGAGTCGTCGGGGCGCACGCCGCTGCTCTGCAAGATGAACGGCACCTTACCTGCGTACTTGGGCCAGAGTGCCTTGGCGACGCCTTTGTGCATGGTCACGGCGTCTGGCTCACCCGCCATCACGGCGTCGAGCGTCGCCTCGATCTGACGCAGACCGGGCGGCAGCCCGAGATTGTAGATAGTGAAATGATCAATCGCGATCGAGCACAGATTACCCGAAGGATGGGCGAAAATGCGGTTGAGACGGATCTGCTTGCCGAGCGACATGAGAGACGATGATCCTTGCCTGAAGTGTGACGAATGGCGACGCAGATTGTAACGCGGGTTTGGGAGTGCGTCACCCCAATTCGGCGCTGTCGAGCACGATCGTCACTGGGCCATCGTTGATGATTTCCACGGTCATCATCGCGCCAAACACGCCCTGCTCGACGCGGGCGATCCCCTCCGCGCGCAGACAAGCAGCGTAATGATCGACCAGCGGTGCGGCGACCGCTGGCGGCGCGGCTTCGGTGAAGCCGGGGCGGCGGCCTTTGCGCGCGTCGGCATAGAGCGTGAACTGCGAGACGACCAGCACGCCCGCACCGATGTCGAGCGCCGACAGATTCATCTTGCCCGCGTCGTCCTCGAACACGCGCAGCCCGGCGGTCTTCCTGGCCAGGAGCGCGACCAGATCGGGCGTATCGGAATGGGTGATCCCGACCAGCGCGACGAAACCGCGCTCGATCGCCCCCACGACTCGCCCATCGACGGTGACGCTGCCGCGCGCGGCTCGCTGCAGTACAACGCGCATCGGCGGCCTTCAGCCGAACAGCTCGGCAGCGCGAATTTCGAGGCCGAGCAGCGGCGAATGAAACGTCTGCATTTGTGTGAAGATGCAGACCTCGACGAACTGACTTTCGTGCCGAGCGTATGCATAGATCGCACGCACTGCTGGGCCGACGATCCAGTATTCGCGCGCGCCGTGCCACCACCCATCCTCGCCTAAATGGCAGGCGCTGCCTTCGCCGCTGACCCAGAGGACGTCCGGCTGCGTGACATCCTCGCCGAGGTGGACATCGAGCGGAGCGAAATGCGTGCGGCCTGATGACGCAGCGCTCTTAAGCATATTGGTGGTGCTCTGGGCGATATCCTGGTGCTCACTGCACGGTGCAGGTGCCAAGATCAGTTCGCTGCCGATCAGCTTGGTCGGCGCGTTGGTTTCCGGCAGAGCGCGGAATTCGTCCAATGTCATGCGCGACTTTTCAACAGCGATCATCAGCGACACCCTCCGTCTATGCCAAGTGTCATTCTAACGCATTTGCCGATGGCGCTGTAAGTCGCGATCGTTGACGCCAAACCCTGCACGCTGCGGAGGCTTTTGCGTTATCATGCAGACATAAGGATCCGATATCGGGGCAGCGTATGGCAACTTCGAGGACACGGCAGGAGAGGCGGGGATCGCGTGCGGCGATCTGGCGCGGTTCGGCGGCTGCGCTTTCGCCGGAGGCTCCTGCCGTACAGCATGGCGTGCGTCCGCGTGGGTTGGGCGGGGCGCGCCTGCTCAGCGCGGCGATCGTCGTCAGCATGATGCTGGCGCTCGCCGTCTTCTTTTTGACCGATCCGTTTTACGTGCAGGGCGCCGCGGTGGGCGGCAATGAGTATCTGACGGTTTCCGAGGTCTACACCATCGCCGATGTCGGAGGCTGGCACCTGTTCTGGATCGATCCTGAGGTGCTGCGCCAGCGGCTCATGAATTTCCCGACGATCGCTCAAGCGACCGTCCAGATCGGCTGGCCGCCGTCGATGGTGCAGATCTTGATCGAGGAGCGCGAACCGGCGCTCGTATGGGAGCAGGCAGGCGTCACCGTTTGGGTCGATCTTCAGGGACGCGTCATGAGTCAGCGGCGTACGATCGAGGGCTTGACGCGCGTGATCGCAGACTCGATCGAAGTCGATGCGCTCGGTGCCAACATGCGGCTGCCGGTCGATGTCGTCACCGGGGCGCTTCAACTGCGCCAGCTCGTGCCGGACGTGCCAAACCTGCGCTATCATCCTAACAAAGGGCTGGGTTACAATGACCCCAGGGGATGGGAAGCCTGGTTCGGCAGCGGCACCAACATGAGCGAAAAGATGCTCATCTACTCCGTCATCATTGAGCAGGTGCAGCCGCGCGTCGGCGCTGCGCTGGTCGAGATCAACGTTGGTAACCCCGACGCCCCGGTGTATTGTTGTGTTGTGCAGTAGTGGATGCTTATGACCTCGCATCTTGTGGTCGGGATCGATGTCGGAACGACGAAGGTATGTACGGTGGTCGGCGAGGTGCGCGCTGAGGATGTCTTCATCGTCGGCGTGGGCATCGAGCCTTGCAAGGGCATGAAGAAGGGTGTCGTCACCGATCTAACCAGCCTGACGGCTGCTATCGCCGCCTCGGTACACAAAGCCGAAAAAGCCAGCGGCTTCGACATCAAACGGGCGTTCGTCAGCTTGGCCGGCGGGCAGATCGCCGCCATCAACAGCCGGGGTGCGATCGGGCTGACGGGCAACCGGGGCGTCCGCGAGGAAGATGTCGACAAAGCGATCGAAAATGCCCGCACGATCGCCATCCCGCACAACCGTGAGGTGCTGCATGTCATCCCGCGCGCCTACGCGCTCGATGGGCAGCATCATGTGCGCAGCCCGATCGGCATGCACGGGTTCCGCCTTGAAGTCGAGGTCCACATCATCACTGCCTCAGCGACCAGCGTCGCCAACCTGGAGCAGGCGCTCAACGCCGCGCTGATCTATCCAGACCGCTTCATCCTCAACCCACTGGCGAGCGGGGATGCCGTGCTGACCGACGAAGAACGCGAGATGGGCGTCGTCGTCATCGATATCGGCGGCGGCACCACCGACTTGGCCATCTTCATCGAAGGCAGCGTCTGGCATTCCGCCGTCATCCCCGTCGCGGGCGACTTGATCACGAATGACCTGACCCACTGGATGCGCGTGCCGTTCGATCTGGCGGAGGCGGTCAAGGTGCAGTACGGCCATGCCCGGCAGAAAGCGGTCGGTGCGCTGGAAACTTTCGCTGTGCAGACTTTCGGCGCGGATGGCCCGGACGAATTCAAACGCGCCGATATCGCCATGGTGATCGAGGCGCGCGTCGTCGAAATCTTCGAGCTGGCGCTGGCCGAGATCAAGCGCAGCGGCTATGACGGGCTGCTGCGCGCGGGCGCGGTGTAGACCGGCGGCTGCGCGCTCCTGCCGGGCATCCGCGAGGTCGCGGCGGATGTGCTGGGCATGCCGGTGCGGCTGGCCAAACCCGAACGACTGACCGGGATGGCCGATGTCCTGCGCAGCCCTGCCTACAGCACCAGCGTCGGCCTGCTGCGCTTGGGCTTGCAGATGGAGAACGCCGCGCTGGCCGAGAGCGGCAGCAACGGAAGCGCCCCCGGTCTGCGCCTGGGCAGGCTGCTCGGCGGTCTGTTCCGCGGGCTGCTGCCAGACGAAGGCGCGTGAAGGCCGCCAGCAAAGCCGACCCTCCGTCGCGCGCTGACGCGCTGACAGATGAGAATAATGTACACCTGGTTGCGCGCCGGGCTGATTGATATAAAATAGTAATGTTTAACCCTTATTCCGCTCGCACTGCATGCGCTGATGTCGGGGAGATACCCGGTGCGGAACATGCGCTACTAGTCAGGGGGATGTGCGCGTCATGGATACCGAGTTGCTTGCTCCGGGTGAAGGCTTCGCTCAAATTAAGGTCGTGGGCGTTGGCGGCGGCGGCGGAAATGCGGTCAACCGCATGATCGCCGAAGGCCTTGGCGGCGTCGAGTTCATCACCGTCAATACCGACAACCAGGCGCTCATGCTTTCGCGCGCCAAAACCCGTGTGCGCATCGGAGACAAGCTGACGCGCGGTCTAGGCGCGGGCGGCAACCCCGAGATCGGTCGCAAAGCGGCCGAAGAAAGCGCCGATGAGCTGTACGAAGTCCTGCGCGGTGCCGACATGGTGTTCATCGCCAGTGGCATGGGCGGCGGCACGGGCACAGGCGCGGCACCGGTCGTGGCACAGATCGCCAAGGAACTCGGCTCGCTGACGATTGGCGTCGTGACCAAACCATTCACGTTCGAGGGCGGCAAGCGAATGCAGGCCGCCGAAGCCGGCATCGAGGCGCTCAAGAGCCAAGTCGATACGCTGATCGTGATCCCGAATGACCGGCTGCTCCAGATCGCGAGCAAGAACTCGACCCTGCAGCAGGCATTCTCATTGGCCGACGATGTGCTGCGCCAGGGTATTCAGGGCATCTCCGAGCTGATCACTGTCCCCGCACTGATCAACCTCGACTTCGCCGATGTGCGCACGATCATGAGCGAAGGCGGCGCAGCCTTGATGGCAGTCGGGCGCGGCACCGGCGATGACCGGGCAGCGAAAGCCGCCGAAGCGGCCATCAGCAGCGCGCTGCTCGATGTCACCATCGATGGCGCGCGTGGCATCCTGTTCAATATCACCGGCGGCAGCGATCTGAGCCTGTTCGAGGTCAGCGCAGCGGCCAGCGTCATCAAAGAAAGCGCGCACCCCGAAGCCAACGTCATCTTCGGCGCGCAGATCGACGAGACGATGGGCGACGAAGTGCGCGTGACCGTGATCGCGACCGGCTTCGAGGGCAGCCGCGTGGCGCGCAAGATGGAGCAGCCGCCTTACCGCCCGATGCAGCGCCAGCAGCCCTACGAGTCGCAGTCGCATCACAGCGCGTCCTCGCGCCCGATGCAGCAGTACAGCGCCCAGCCGCCCGCCCCGCAGCAGCCGGAACCGGTCGAGCCGCCGCCCGCCGCACCGCGTCCATCGCAGCTAGAGCCGCGCCGTCCTGAAGTCTACGATGTCGACAACATCGATATCCCGACGTTCCTGCGCAAGCGCAAGTAGTCATCGAGGCTGGACGAGCTCGACCTTCAGGCTGTGCGCCGCTAGGCGTCGAAAGGTTTTGCAGCAGTTCGCGAGTCGTCCGCTACCATAGGCGCAGCGCTGCGCGCTCGCACAGCAGTTCTCACGATTCAGTCTGGCCGTTGTCGACACGACAGCGGCCTTGTTTTTTGGTATAACTCGGTTTGAACGTTCGCATCGAAAGGATATCGTCCCATGAGCACTCGACCCAACAGCGGCAGTGATGTCGATGTCGAATCGGTGGCCGAAACCGAAAACTATGCTGCCTGGCTGTCGCGGGAACCCGACGGCGAAATTGTCTACCATCTCGAACTTGGCGCGCTGACAATCCATTTCTTCGAAGAGGAGTGGCGCGAGCTGAACCAATTGATCGACCTCGCGCGCAAGGAGCTGAGCGGCGGATGACCGAGCCGTTCGCCGCGCACATCGAAGCGATGGCCAAACACCTGCCGCCGAGCGGCGCGCTGCTGCGCCTGCGTGCAAGCAGCGAGTCTCTAGGCGCGGCGCTGCGCCAGGTGCGCCCCGATCTCGCGCTCGTGGGCGCGGCAGCGGACGAGTCGAGTGTCGATGCGATCGCGGCGCTCGATCGTCCGCTGGACGATGCGTGGCTGGCGGATGGGCTGCGCCTGCTGCGCTCAGGCGGCCGCCTGATCGTGGTGCAGACTCAGGGCGAGCCGAGCGCCGATCTGGTTGCGACGCTGGAGCGGGCGGGCTACGTGCGCATTCTGGTTGAACCGTCGGCAGAAAACGGCGGTGTGCTCATTCGCGGCGAGAAGCCGCACACGACCGCCGATACGCTGGCGCGCATTCGCGTCGCCGCCGCGCGCGACGACGCCTACACCGATCTGGCGCGTTATCCGGGGCGATTCCTCTACCTGCTCATCCGCCAGTCGCCCAACAAGCCGGCCTGGGCACTCCGCGATGGCGATGTGCTCGAATGGCGCGCAGCCGCGCTCGAACGCGATGGCACGACGGCGCTGATCGCCTTCAGCAGTTTGTCGAAAGCGGTCGCTTTCATGCAGCCCGCCGTGCTCGCCGGGCGCATCCGCGATATCCACAAGGTCGGCAAATTCAGCGTGCAGACGGCGCAGACATGGGATCTGCCCGTGCTGCTCAACCCGCCGGACGAGCTGCTGAGTGCGTATGCGCTGACCTTCTCCACTGTCGATCCCGCCAGCGCCGAACACCCCGACGAATGAGTATCGCGCCGGCGGCGACCCGATCACGCGCGGACGCAGATGGTCAGATGCTGACCGCCGGCCAGTATTCGCCCCACACCTCGCGCAGCGTATGGCAAATCTCGCCGAGTGTCACCTCGTGCTCGACTGCCTCGATGATCAGCGGCATCAGATTGTCGCTGCCGCGTGCAGCGTCGGCCAGCCGGCGCGCAATGCATCCACCTGGCTCTGGTCCCGCTTGGCGCGCAGTGCAGCCAACCGTTCGCGCTGCTGGGCTTCGATGGCCGGATCGACGCGCAGCAGCTCCGGCTCCGGCTCATGATCGACAGTGAACTGGTTGACGCCGACGATCACCTGCTCGCCGCTTTCGACCGCCCGCTGGTATGCATATGCGGCATCCATGATCTCTCGATTGACAAAACCGCTCTCGATGGCGGCCTGTGCACCGCCCATCTCGTCGATCTGGGCGATGTACTCTTCGGCGCGCTGCATGATCTCCTGCGTCAGCATCTCGATCACGTAGCTGCCGGCCAGCGGATCGACCGTGTCGCAGACGCCCGTCTCGTAGGCGATGACCTGCTGCGTGCGCAGCGCCACCTGCACCGCGTTCTCGGTCGGCAGTGCCAGCGCCTCATCCATGCTGTTGGTGT
>CAYTME010000021.1:15928-17979 GCA_964438415.1 uncultured Pleurocapsa sp.
AGGGACTGCGTGCCGCCCAGCACTGCCGCCAGCGCCTGAATCGCCACGCGCACGACATTGTTGACCGGCTGCTGCGCGGTCAGCGTGCTGCCGCCTGTCTGCGTGTGGAAGCGCAGCTTCCAGCTTTCGGGCTTCTGCGCGCAGAAGCGTTCACGCATGATCTTCGCCCACAAAGCGCGCGCGGCGCGGAACTTGGCGACTTCTTCCAATAGGTGATTGTGCGCGTTGAAGAAGAATGAGAGCTGAGGCGCGAAATCATCCACATCCAGCCCGGCGTCGAGCGCCGCCTGCACATAGGCGATACCGTTGGCGAGCGTGAAGGCGACTTCCTGGACGGCGGTGCTGCCCGCTTCGCGGATGTGGTAGCCGCTGATGCTGATCGTGTTCCAGTGCGGCACATGCTGCTTGCAGTAGGCGAACAAGTCGGTGATCAGGCGCATCGACGGGCGCGGCGGGAAGATGTATGTCCCGCGCGCGATGTACTCCTTGAGGATGTCGTTCTGCACCGTGCCGCGCAGCTTGCTCGGCTCGACACCCTGGCGTTTGGCGGTGGCGATGTACATCGCCAGCAGGACCGTCGCCGGCGCGTTGATCGTCATACTGGTCGAGACCTGATCGAGCGGGATACCCTCGAACAGGCGCATCATGTCGTGCAGGCTGCTGATGCTGACGCCGACCTTGCCGACTTCCCCCAGCGCCATCGGATCATCGGCGTCGTAGCCGATCTGCGTCGGCAGATCGAAGGCGACCGAAAGTCCCATCGTCCCCTGCGCCAGCAGGTAGCGGTAGCGCGCATTCGACTCCTCGGCGGTCGCGTAGCCGGCATACTGCCGCATCGTCCAGAAGCGGCTGCGGTACATCGTCGGCTGGATGCCGCGCGTGAACGGGTACTCGCCTGGAAAGCCGATCTGCGTCTCATAGTCGATCGGCACATCATCGGGCGTGTAAACGGCGTCGAGCGGAATCGCGGATGAGGTCTCAAAACGCTGGCGGCGTTCGGGCGCTTTGGCCTGGGCGCGCTTAAGGACGTTCTCCTGCCAGCGCAGCTTCGCATCGTGCAGGCGAGTATTGGCGGCCATCTGAGGTATCCCCGCTGTAAAGATCGAACATGCAGACTCGCATTATATCCATCCGATGCACCCACATCTTCTGAAAGGTGCTCAATGTCATTGCGACTGCGTGAATATCGGCCATCGCAGCTCGACTGGCTGCACGCAAATCATGGCAGGCCGCGCAGCCCTACAGCAGCCGCTTCAGCAGTTCAATCGAGAGGGAACTGCCGTGTTTGAGGCTTTTGCGTCAAACGCCCCCCTAATGTCTGGGGATTTCGCGGTAAGCTGCGGCCAAATTCAACGTATAATGGGCTTCAACGAGATGCGGAGGAGCGATGGAATATCTGTTCGGCGGTATCATGCTGGCCGGCCTTGTCTACCTGGTCTTGATGATCGTCGGCCTGGGTGACAGCCTTGATTTCGAAGTCAGCGGCTTTCTCGGCATCGAAAACCCTGACGCCGAAGGTATCGGATGCGGCGCGATCGCGGCATTCATGGCTGGTTTCGGCGCGCTCGGGCTGACGGGCACGCTGATGGGCTGGAATCCGATCGGCACGCTGCTGACTGCCGTCTTGATCGGCCTCATCATCGCGCGCATCAGCATGTCCCTGCTGCGCTTTGTTTACCGTCAGCAGTCGAAGCCGATCACATTCTCCGCTCATGATTTGGTCGGCAAAGTCGCCCACGCCACCATCGACAGCGCGCCCGGCACGACCGGAGAGGTGCTGGTCGAGGCCGGTGAGCTGCACAAGTATCCGGTCAAGGAGGTTGACGGCGCAGCGCTCAAACGCGGCGATCAGGTCCTGGTCGTCGATATCGAAGGCCGCTTCCTGCGGGTCAAGAAACAAAGTTGAGTGAGTGACGAGAGGGGTTCCCATGCTGCCGGAGCTGATCTTGCCGATCGTGATCGTCGTCATTGTCGTCGCCATCATCGCGTTCATCACGCGCTATTACCACCGCGTGCCACCCAATCAAGTCATGGTCATCTACGGACGCGGC
>CAYTME010000021.1:17989-21735 GCA_964438415.1 uncultured Pleurocapsa sp.
TAAGCCCCGCTACGTCACCGCTGGCGGCGCGTTCGTCATCCCGATCTTGGAGACGTTCAAGAACCTCGACGTGACGATCATGACGATCAAGACGGAAAAGGATGAGGTCTACACGGTCAGCGGCGTGCCGATCCAGCTCGACTGGGTAGCACAGGTGCAGATCGACAGCACCGAAGAAGCGCTGCGCACGGCTGCGCGCGCCTTCCTCGACAAGAGGCGCGATGAAATCCAGCGGGTGATCATGGAGACGCTGAGCGCCAACTTCCGCGCCATCGTCGGCCAGATGACGGTCGAGGCGATCCATCGCGATCGCGACGATTTTGTGCAGCGCGTGCAGGATTTGGCCGCCGACGATGTCGCAGCCATGGGTGTGCGCATCATCTCGATGGGCATCGAGGAAATTACCGATAACCAGGGCTACCTGCAAGCGATGGCCGCGCCGCAGATCGCCGCCGTCAAGCGCGATGCGGTCATCGCCGAGGCGGAAGCCGAACGCGAGGCACGCGTCAAGGCAGCCGATGCCAAGCGCACAGCGGAGCAAGCGGAGCTGGACGCCCAGCGCGAGATCCTGGCCCAGCGTGAGGCGCTCAATCTGCGCGAGGTCGAGGTGACGCGCCGGGTCGAAGCTGAGCGCGCAGCCTCTGACCAGGAGATCCAGCAGAAGCGCGCTCTGGCGGTCGAGCAGCAGCAGGAAGCCGAAGTCCTGGTGCCCGCGCGCGCCGCCCGCCAGGCGACCGAGATCCGTGCCGAGGCCGAGCGCCGCCGCATCGAGATCGAGGCACAAGCGCAGGCGCAATCGACGCGCACCCGCGCTGAAGCCGACGCGGAAGCGACCGAACGCACAGGCCGTGCCCAGGCTGCTGCCCTGCAAGCACAGAAGCTCGCCGAGGCGGAAGGCGAGCGGGCGCGGCTGCTGGCAGAAGCCGAAGGCCGCCGCGAGATCGCCGCGGCGACGGCTGCCGAAGACGCGATCAACCTGCGCCAGTTCGTCGTCGAGCAGGTCACGCGCGCCGAAGTCGAAAAGGCGCGCGCCATCGCCGATGCGATGGCGGGTCTGGGCGGCAATGTGCGCGTCGTCCAGTTTGGCAGCGGGGGGTCGAATGGCAGCGGCAGCACCTTCATGGACTTCCTGCTCAGCATCCCCGAAGTGGCGGAGATGTTCCGCGCCAAGGTCGAAGCGCTCAGCGGGGAGGATTTCGCCCAAACATTGGAGCGCGTCGCCGGATTGATGCGCAGCCTGCAGAACTCCCACGACGGAGCCGCGGTCGTCGAGGAGCAGACGGTCAACGGCAGCAGCACCCTGGCGGCAGACTGAGGGCGACCGCCACATGGACGAGCGCTGCGGCAGCGATCTGCCCACCCTAGAGCAGCTCAGCGGGCATCTGCCTGCCGTCGGGCTGGGCGATCGGCTGCGCGCTGCGGTGAGCGCGCACCCCGCCCCGATCTGGGGCTGGATCGAAAGCGCGCTCTGGCTGCTCGTCCTGCTCACGATCCTCGATCATCTGCTCGATCCGAACGGGCGCACCGGCACGGTCATTTGGGCGCTGACGATCGGCTTCCACGAGATCGGTCATCTGCTGTGCAGCCCGTTCGGCCTGCTGCTGATGTTCCTCGGCGGCACGATCTGGCAGGTGCTGGTGTGGGTGCTGGTCGGCGCCTGGGAATGGTGGGGGCGGCGGCGCATCACCGTGCCGCTGCTGTGCATAGCGGTCGCTGGCCACAGCCTGCTCAATGCTGCGGTCTATATCGGCGATGCACAGTCGCGCAGTCTGCCGCTGCTGTTCGGCCTGAGCAGCGATCATCACGACTGGTGGAACATCCTCTCGATGACCGGCCTGCTGCCCTACGACGGACTGTTCGCCGCCCTGACACGGCTTGCGGGCGCCTCGGTCGTCATCGCAGCGGCAGCGCTCGGCATTTATTACGCCTGGATGCAGCCGCGCGTCGATGCGCGCCGCCGTCGGACTTGAGGCTCGCCAGCTTTCTTCACTGGCATCCGCGCCGACTCTGCGTTTCAATCGTAGACAGCATCGGACGCATCGCCAAAGGGCATGTTTAGATGGTCGGCAAACTTGCAGTCGTCGCCATCGGCGGCAATTCCTTGATCCAGGACCCCAAGCGCCCGGAAATCCCCAATCAGTGGCAGGCGGTACGCCAGACCTGCGACCACATCGCCCAGTTGATCGGCGAGGGCTGGAGCGTCGTCATCACGCACGGCAACGGCCCGCAGGTCGGCTACATCTTGCGCCGCTCCGAGATCGCCGCCCGCGAGGGCATCCACGATGTCCCGCTCGATCTGATCGTCGCCGATACGCAGGGCAGCATCGGCTACATGATCCAGCAGGCGCTCGACAATGCGATCCGCGCGCTCGGCATCAACCGTACGATCGTGACGGTCGTCACCCAGGTGCGCGTCGATGCCGATGATCCGGCGTTTCAACATCCGACCAAACCGATCGGCGGCTTCATGACCGAAGACGAGGCCAGACGCATGGAAAGCGAAGGCTGGCAGGTGATGGAGGACAGCGGGCGGGGCTGGCGGCGCGTCGTTGCATCGCCCAAGCCGCAGGCGATTCAGGAGATCAACGCCATCCGCGCCCTGATCTTGAACGACTACATCGTGATCACGGTCGGCGGCGGCGGCATCCCAGTCATCCGCAATGAGGAGGGTGAGCTGCGGGGCATCTTTGCCGTGATCGACAAAGACCGTGCGAGCAGCTTGCTGGCGCAAACCCTACGCGCCGATCTGTTCGTGATCAGCACAGGTGTCGAGCAGGTTGCGCTCAACTTCGGTAGACCTGACGAGCGCCGCCTGAGCCAGATGACGCTGCGCGAGGCACAGGCCTACATCAAGGAAGGTCACTTCGGTGTCGGCAGTATGCTGCCCAAGGTCGAGTCGGCGGTCGAGTTCGTGCGCATGGGCGGCCCGGCAGCCTTGATCACCGACCCGGCCAATCTGCTGCGCGCGATTCGGGGCGAGACGGGCACGCGCATCGTGCCCGGTTGAGGCAGCCGATCGCGCTGTAAGCCTCCGCAGAGACAGAGCCGTCCCAAAGTCCGACTTGGCCACCTTACGGCCTGCCCGCGAACGGCGGGCACGCGCGGGAAGTTTACCGGGTGCTTCTGCCCCCTCAGCAGTATGCCGCGCTCGCGAAAAGGGCTGGGGTGAGTTGTCGGCACACGAACCGGACTTAGCGACAGCCTTGCCGTTCAGATGAGACTGACTTTACACGGCAGTATAACCAGTGTAAGATTAATTTGTGAATTATTTCACTTGTCTAATTGTAACGAAATGGAGGCTCACCATGGCGACCCCATTTTCAGCGGATACGCTGGATGAGCTGAAAAATCTCGAGGTGGTCATCAACGGGAAGCGGTTGTTCTGGCAACAGCGCAAAACGCTCATCGAAAAAGTGTCCTGCCGCGTCGTCTGTGGGAGCGTGCGCCTGGCCGGGCTGGCGCTGCTGATCGTGGCAGTCGTGCAGCTCGTGAACGGCGAGGTCGCTTTCGGCATCAGCCTGAGTCTGTTCGGCGTGGTCCTCTTGATCGGCGGCCTGGTCGGCTTCCGCGAATTCCAGAACGCGCCGCGCCGCCTAACTCTCGACGCTGATAGGCTGGAGTTCGTCGATACGTGGACGGGTGAAACGCGCACATTCCCGCGCACGGGCATCATCGAAGCGCGCTGTGGGAAGGCAGATGAGACGTGCGCGATCTACGTCTTGCATCCCAATGGGAAACTCGATCTG
>CAYTME010000021.1:21745-27166 GCA_964438415.1 uncultured Pleurocapsa sp.
CCAGCAATTCACGCTGCTGCGCGGCGAGGACGGGCGCGGCCTGCTGATCGACAAGCTGCCGCGCGACTTGACACCGCACATCGTGCAGGCGCTCAACGAAGGGCTGCGCGGCCGTCCCAAATCGCTGGCTGCAGAGCCGGCGAACGGCTGAACGCCCTCAGCCGATGCGTACGGCTTCCTCAGCAGGATCTTGCTCGTCTGGCGGCGGGAAAAGCTGGAACCACGTCGCACCGGGGCGCAGGTAGAGCGGCTGGCCATCCGCCGTGCGCAGCGTGAGCATCGAGTCGCGCGCGGGCCGGCTCCATTGACCGCGATAGACGCGGCCATCGCGCAGCACGAGCGCTTCGCCGCTGCCCCACAGCGCGATCTCGATGCTCCAACTGATCGCCCCCTGCCACTGGCTTTCGATGATATCGGTCGCGCGGTGCGGCGCATACAAGATGACGACGTTTTCAGCGGCGACCTGCGTCATTGTGTTGGCGTCGAAGTGCGGCAGGCCGTCGCTGAAGCGCAGGTACTGCCCTCGTTCTGCGTCGTAAATCCACTGCGCGCGTGTGGCTTTGTAGATGATATCGACCAGCAGGGCTGGGCCGTCTTCGCCAGGAGGCGGCGCTGCGGTGAAGCCCAGCCCCGGCGCAAGCACTGCATCCTGGCCGAAGCCCTCGCGAGCCGCCAGCTCGTAGAGCGCCGCAGCGTTCACGAATAGATTGTGCGGCACGTCGATATTCTCATCGCGCCAGAAATACGGCAGGCCGTAGCGCACGCCCATGTAGGTGCGCTCGAAATACTCGCTGCTGCTGAGCACCCCCATCACGCCGTCGCTCGCGCCGGAATACGCCAGCAGCCCGCCCAACATCGGGACGAGCGCATCGTCGATCAGGCGAGCGCTGCGGATCGAACCGACACGCGTCGGGGCTTGGCTGTAAAAGACCGCCGAGAAACGCGTCAAGCCGCCCTCGGCGTAGTGTTCGAAGACGAGGTCAGCGGCGCCGATGCCGGCCTGCGGGCGCACGATCGGCGGCGCATTGGAGATTTTGACCACCATCGGGCGCCGTTCCAGCGGCGCGCCGTCCGGCAGCGGCAGCCCGGTCAGCGGGTTGACTGCTGACGGGTAGGCTTCCGGACCGATAGGCTCGAGCGCCGCCAGCGTCGGGTCGAGCGTTGGCGGCGCTGGGGTCAGCGCTGGCGGTGGCGGGGCATCGGTCGGCGGCGGCGCGCTGGGAATGGTCGTCATACACCCTGCCAGCAGCAGCAGACACACACACAGCCATCGTCGCAGCATCACCTCAGTCCTCGCAGTGCTCAACACCCCGCAGTGTTCAACCACACGGCAGATAGATGGTCGTCACAAAAGTCTCGACGATCGCGCGCAGCGTGGACGCCTGGTCATCGAAGCGATCGGCATCGACCATCGCCTCGATCACATACGGGTGGTAGCCTGTGCCCTGCTCGATGCGCATATAGCCGTGCCGGTCGCCGCGTTCGAATGCGATCGGCTCGCCGCTGGTATATGAAGAAGCCGCGAGCCCAGGCGATGACAGGCGTCGCCATGAAGATGAAGAGCGATAAACCGACCGCGAGCAGATGCGACTTCGACACGAATTCGGCCTCCTGGTCTTCTTGGACGCTCTCAGTCTAGCTGAGGGTACAGGAGGAGGCAATCAGCTCTTACCGTCCGCTCGTCCTGCGAACGTGCGCGGACGGTGTCAATCGACGCGCTCGATGCGGCGCACAGCGCTTTCGAGATCGCCGAGCGGCAGCGTGAAACCGATGCGCGCCCAGGCCAGCCCGCTGCGCGCGCCGCTGACGCCCTCGACCGTGTAGCGGGCGTCGGGCAGCAGGCCGCGCAGCCGGATCGTCGGGTAGGGCGCGTCGCCCAGCGTCCGCCCGTGCATCTGCGTGCAGTAGGTGAACAGCACACCCTCGCGTTTGTCTCTGGCCATGTACTGTACCGCGCTGTAAGCGCCGCCCTGCGCGGGAAGCAGCCGGTACTGATCGCCGTACTGGACGAGCGGGCGGATGGCCTTGTAGAGCGCGACCCAGCGGGCTGCCGCCGCGCGCTCCTCGGGGCCCCAGCGGCGGATATCCGCGCCGATGCCGAGGACACCGCTCATGCTGACGTGGAAGCGAAAATCGAGCGGTATCTGCGTGCCGCCGAGGTTCATATCGGTCACCCAGGCTTCCATCGTCACGGCTGGGTAGACCTGGCTGTAAACCTCCTGCATGGCCAAACGGGCGATCGGGTCGGTGTTATCGCTGATCCAGGCTTGGTCGGCGAACCGGAAAATCCCCAGGTCGGCGCGCCCGCCGCCGCCAGAGCAGCTCTGCCAGATCACATGCGGATGGCGGCTGCGCAGCGTCCCCCACACGCGGTAGACGCCCTCAACGTAGCGCACCCACAGCTCACGCGCGTCGCCGGGCGCATTCGGCCAGCCGGGTTCGCTGACGCTGCGGTTCATATCCCATTTGATGAAGGCGATCTTGTGTTCGCGCAGCAGGCGGTCGAAATGGTCGATCAGATAGTCCTGCACGTCCGTCCGCGCTAGGTTGAGCATCAACTGATTGCGGGCGGTCGTGCGCTCGCGCGTCGGGAAGTGGATCGTCCAGTCGGGGTGCGCCCGGTAGAGATCGCTGTTCGGATTGACCATCTCCGGCTCGATCCATAGGCCGAAATCCATCCCCAGCGCGTTGACCCGTTCGATCAGCGGCGTCAGCCCGTTGGGGAATTTGACAGGGTCAGGCGTCCAATCGCCCAACCCGGCATCGTCCCAAGTACGGCCTTTGAACCAGCCGTCATCGATGACGAACAGCTCGACGCCCAGCTCCGCGGCGATCTCGGCCAATGCCGCCTGCCCAGCCTCGGTCACGTCGAACGCGGTCGCTTCCCATGAGTTGTAGAGCACCGGGTGCAGCGCGCCGCGATGCGGCAGCACCTGATCGCGCGTGTAGTCGTGCAGCACCCGGCTGGCCGCGCCGAACCCCTCACCGACCCAGCCGCCGATACAAACCGGCGTCGTGAAGTCCGCGCCGGGGTCGAGCCGCCAGCCGAAATCCCAATCGCTGATACCGAGGCTCATGCGCGTCTGTCCAAAGTCCGTCACCTCGGCGGCCAGCGCCCAACTGCCGCTCCAAGCGAGCACGCCGAACCAGACCTCGCCGCTGTCTTCGTCGGCGCGTCCGTCATCGAGCGCGAACCAGGGGTGATGATGATGACTCGTCACCAGTCGGCGGCTCTCCAGCCGCGTGACGCCGCGCGCCAGCGGCACACGCTCCAGATGCCACTCATCCGCCCAGCGTCCGGTCAGATGGCTGAGACGCCGAGCGAGCGCGGTCGGCACATGCCACTGCGCCGACCAGACGCGCTCCAGCGCGATCGGCGAGCTGCCCAAATTGCGCAGCACAGCCCAGCGCTCGATCAGGTCATGCCCGGCGTGCAGACGGTAATGCAGCTCGACCGCCAGCGGATAGATGGCATCGCGCAGCTCGATGGTGAGCGCATCGCCCTCGCGCCGCGCCTCGACAAAGCGCAGTACGACATCGCGCACGCCGTCGGCGAAAGTCGCCTTGAGGCACGGCTCGATGTACTTGAGGCCCGCCCAGGCTGGATATTCCTCGGCGAGCGTCTGCCCCGGCCCGTTGAACGATGCCCATCCGCCGCTTGAGGGCGCAGCCGGGTAGTCGGCCAGATCGGGCATGCGCGCGCCCCAATACGTGTGGACGAGATATCCCGCGTCATTGAGGCCGAGTGCATAGGCCGAACGTTCACCTTGCAGCACCCACAAGCGCTCACGTGCCAAAATTGTCATGAAGCCCACAGCTTTCTTCGTCGATGATTCTCTGGACGAAGATTCTGCGGCACCTCGAAGCCCTGGACAAGGCCGGAGACTGTGTTGAGCATGGTGACATGCGCTGGCCGGCTGCCGGGATCATGCGGCAGCCGGGATTTCGGCCGTATTCAGATGATGAGGAACGCAGTCGTCAGATCGCTGCTGTGTGGCCTCAGTAGCCTGGCCAATTGGTCGAAAAGTTGATAGCCGTTGTGGTGGAATTGAACGGCGAAGTCGGCACGAAATCGGTGCGCCAGCGCCCTGGAAACTCAATGAAGCCGCGCAGATCGGCATCGCGGACGAACATCCCCGTGCCCATGGTGGGGTCATAACGGTAGCGCCACGTCGATGCAAACTGGTCGATATCGATGACCATCGGGATGCGATCACCGGTACGGCGGTCGGTCACCATGACGGTCGTGCGCAGACCGCCCCAGCCGAGGTCATCGCTCACGCTCAGGGCGTCCGGATCACCCGGGATGGTCACGGTCTCCTGCACCCAGGGGATGCTGCCATCCACGCTGTTGATGAGGACAGCGATTTCGGAGGCGCGGTAGCTGCCAGCAACCAGCTTGGTCGCGCGCAGCTCGACAACGTAGGCTGTGACTTTAAATCCGTCGGTGAAACGAAGCTGTATGCCCTCGTACCAAGCCGCATACTGCGCCTGTGCTGGCAGGGCCAGAGTGAGGATGAGCATGCAGCTCAAGACGATCGCAGTGACGAGCGAGCGGTGTTTCATGATAACCCCCATGCCATTCGAAGACAGAACTGTTGAAGGCCGTGCGGCCGCGCCAATGAGCGCGGCAGCGCCCGCAAAACCGTGAAGATCGTAAATCTCACATCCATACAATTGCCTAAAATCGATATTTGCAAATTGCAACGTCAATGATGCTGTAATCAGATCGATGCAGCCTGCGCCATGACGCATGCAGTCAGATTCTGTGGCGCTCACGTGTGTTCGTCTCTACGAGCTGTACATTTGGCTAGGAGACGATCCGTCTGTCGTCCCGAACATGCGCAGCGTCCACCCCCATCCCCGAATACAAGCCCCAGTGACCCCGCGCTTGTGTCGCTGTCGCCCCGGTTGTATACTGCAAACGCGGTTGTAACGTCATTCCACCTATCTTCAGGAGCGCAGCGTTGGGGATTTTCCGATCGGGGATGTCGAAGACACGCCAGACGTTTTTCGGGCGCATCACCCAGCTTTTCAGCGGCGGCGACATCGACGATGAGACCTGGGATGACCTCGAAGCGCTGCTCATCCAAGCCGATGTCGGCGTGGAGACAACCGCGGCTGTGCTCGAAGATCTGCGCGGGCGCGTGCGCCGCGAGGGGCTGCGCCGTCCCGAACAACTGCGCGCTGCCCTCAAAGAGTCGCTCGTCTCGCTGCTGCAGGTACCGCCAACGCCGAATATCAGCGGGCGTCCGCTCTCGATCATCTTGATCGTCGGGGTCAACGGCAGCGGCAAGACGACTTCGATCGGCAAGCTGGCCCATCGTTTGAACAACATCAACAACCGAAAGGTCATCTTGGCCGCAGGCGATACCTTCCGCGCCGCCGCCATCGCGCAGATCCAAAAATGGGGCGAACGTG
>CAYTME010000022.1:0-959 GCA_964438415.1 uncultured Pleurocapsa sp.
ACCGCATCCCACCACCCAATTCGCCAGATGCGAGATAATCTCACCGCACTACCCACTGGCGACCTCGCCGACAATTTGCCATAACCGCTGACAGCGACGGCGGTTCCCGACCTGCACCCACGCTGGGCAATCTTCGATGTGCTCCGAGACGGTTCATCGCTTGAACTGGGGCAGCTAGTCCGACCGTGCAGAAAGCAGTTCGTCAGCGAGGTTCACGGCTGTCCTTACCGAGCCGACGCTTCCATTGATCAGAAGCGCTTGGATGAACTTATCGCGATTACCCTCGCCTGCCACCTGGGTAGAATACTGTTCCCGGACACTTGGCTCGCTCTGCCATATCTAGCTCGAATGGGCACCAATTCCGTTTTTCGACGGAACCCGTGCTCTTCACGTCGTCAATTAAGAGAAAAATCTCACGAGGCCGAACCGGCGGCGATCTCCTCCAAAACATGCGGCAGCCCGTCATGATACGACGGGAAACGCGGCGAAAAGCCAGTTGAGCGCAGTTTGGCATTGCTCAAGCGGTTTTCGTAGCGCATCGAGTCGGCGATCACAAGGCCGCCGATCGCACGCAGGACGAGATAAGGCACAGGCTGCCGCCGCAGTTTGATGCCGAGAAATTGAGCAGTCAGCTCAGCCAGATCGACCAGCGTGGCCGGCAGGTCATCGACGACGAAGTAGCGCTCGCCCGGCTGACCGTGCGAGCACAAGTGCAGCAGCGCAGCGGCGCAGTCATCGACATGGACGTAGGTGTTACAGCGCGGACGGCCCGGCAGCGTGTAGAGCGGATTGCCCCGGCGCAAGAAAGCCACCATCTCGGCATACCAAGACCCCGCGCCGTAGACGCCGCCCGGAAAAGCTTCGACGATCGCCAGCCCCTTGTCACGGAAAGTTTGCACCTGCGCCAGCGCATCGACGACGTACGGCCCGAAGCCCATCGGGCGCGGGACGGCGGTTTC
>CAYTME010000022.1:975-1570 GCA_964438415.1 uncultured Pleurocapsa sp.
CAGCTCCGGTCCGAGATCGCCGTAATACGATGTGCCGGAGACGTAGACGACGCGCTGCGCGCGCGCGGGCGAAAGCACCTCGAGCAGATGGCGATCCATGAGCAGGCGTTCCTCGCGGTAGCGCTCGGCGCGCGCTTTCGTGACCCGACCGCCGAAAGTGGGCGGCTGGGCGATATGGACGACGATATCGGCCTCGACAGCCGACCGCTGCCACGCGCCCGGCGTCAGCAGATCGCCCATGACCGGCTGCGCACCCAACGAGCGCACGGTCTGCGCCGCGCGCTCGCTGCGGCACAGACAAACCACCGAACAGCCAGCCGCGGCCGCCTGGCGGATGAAACGCGCGCCGATAAATCCGCTGCCGCCTGCGACAAACAAGCTGCTACTCGTCATAGTCATCGAATTCCTCAGCGTTGTACTCAAGTGCGCGCTCACCGCGCGCGAAGAGGCGGTCGTAAATACCGACAGCGGCACGCAGCAGCAGCACGAGCGGGATCATCACCCAGAATGCGGCATTGCGCGGGATGCTCGGCTGCGCAGCGACGAAGATGCTCACCGCCATCGCCAGCAGCACCAGCAGGAACAAGATGGTGTA
>CAYTME010000022.1:1612-8764 GCA_964438415.1 uncultured Pleurocapsa sp.
GAGATCGGCATCGGATCGATGACGGCGACGAGTCCTCCGGCCACCGCGCCGATCAGCGCGCCATCGACCACGCCTTGCAGCGCGCGCATCAGGACATGTTCCCGGCCATACGTCGGCAGAAGCGGCCACAGCGCATTGTAAAGACCATATAATCCCATTCCCATCACCAGACCGAGCTGGACGTACATCCAGCGAAAACGCATGACCAGGTGCAGGCCGCGCGCCCCCAGCAGCAGATACAGCGCGCTCAAGACCGCGCCGGCAGCGAACGAAATCGTCAGACCGCTGGTGAGCATGGCGGCCAGATCGGCGTTGTGACGCCACACGATGGCGCGCAGGCCGAGATAGCCGCAGACGACACAGGTCAGGACGAATACGCCCGTCAGCGACTGGATCAAGCGGTAGAGCAGACCGTTTTCGGGTGTACCGGCGCTGTGCTGCGACATCGACATCCTACTTGCGCACGACTTCCCAGGCGAGATGATTGAGTTCCGGCAGGATGAGCTTCTCCATCGCCAACTGCACCGCGTTCGGACTGCCGGGCATCGAGACGACAAGTGTGGCGCGGAAGACGCCCGCGGTCGCCCGGCTCAGCATGGCGGCGGCCCCCACCTCCTGAAAACTGAGCGCACGAAACAGCTCGCCGAAGCCGGGCAGCGTCTTTTCCAGCCGGCGGCTGAGGACATCGAAGGTGGTATCGCGCGGGCTGATGCCGGTGCCCCCGTTGAACAGGATAATGCGCACATCGGGCAGCGCTGCCAGCTCTTCCAAGACGGCGCTGACCTGATCCGGCTCATCTTTGATCAACCGATAAGCGGCGATGTGATGTCCCAACTCGGTCAGCCGCGCTTCAAGATACTGCCGGTTGATGTCGGTTTCCGGTCTGCGTGTATCGCTGACCGTGACGATCGCCAGCCCTACCGGATCGCGGCCCGCCAGCGCGCGGTGTTCCTCTGCTCCCATCTCGCCTCCAATGCCCGCAGCAGAAACCTATCAGGCGGCATTATACGCCTTACCGATGCCGGCGGCACCGGTAATCGCTAGACAAAAGGGCCAGAACATGCCACAATACCATTAAGATAACTTTATAAACGCTTGGCCTCGTGTGCGCCGTTCGCAAACTGAAGCTTGTTCAAGAAACGTTTGTTATCGCTGCGCTGCGGAAGAGACACGAGTACTCAGTCACCTGCCGATCGGCAGGTGACTGAGGGTTTTGCGATGGAAAGGGGTCAAGCTGTGGAGTTGTGCATCATCCCAGGAGACGGCGTCGGGACTGAAGTCGTTCCGGCAGCCGTGCGTGTGCTGCAAAAAACGGCCCCGCAGATCGTCATCCATTATGCTGAGGCGGGATGGAAATGCTTTCAGAAGCATGGAACCCCGCTGCCTGAAGCTACCCTCGAATTGGCCCGGCACTGCAGCGCAGTCTTGTACGGAGCGGCCATGTCGCCCTCGTATCCGGTCGAGGGCTACTATGTGCCCGGCGTGCGCCTGCGCCGCGTGCTGCAGACCTACGCCAACCTGCGTCCCACACGTTATCTACCCGTGCCGACTTCGCGCCCTGGCGTCGATCTGGTCGTCGTGCGCGAAAATACCGAGGACATTTATATCGGCCATGAATACACGCAGGACAGCGGCAGCGTCGGGGTTGCGGAAAAGATCATCACCCGCGCGGCCACCGAGCGCGTGGCACATAAAGCCTACCAACTGGCCGTCGAAAGCAACCGCAGCAGGATGACGATCGTGCACAAGGCGAGCGTCCTCACGCAGACCGACGGCTTGTTTCGCCGTGTGGCGCTGGAGGTCGCGCAGCAGTACCCCAGCATCACGACCGACGAGCTGCTGGTCGATACCGCCGCCTACTGGATGGTCAAGAACCCCGCCCGTTTCGACATGATCCTCACGTCCAACCTGTATGGCGATATCTTGTCGGATATGGCGGCGGCCTGGGGCGGCGGCCTGGGTCTCGCGCCGTCGCTCAATCTCGGCGATGGGGTGGCGATGGCGGAGCCAGTGCATGGTGCCGCACCAGATATCGCCGGGACGGGTGTCGCCAATCCGACCGCGGCGATCCTGAGCGTCGCCATGCTTCTGCGTCACCACTGGCGGATGCATGAGGAAGCAGAGCGCATCGAGACGGCCATCCATCAGGTCTTGAGCGAGGGCACCCACACCAGCGATATCTACGCCGAAGGCGCGATCTCGACCAGCGACTTCACGGATCGCGTCTGCGCTCTGCTCGATGCTCAGACCTGAGTGGTCGCACATGAGAGGCTGTCGGTATAATCCTAGTGGACGAACGGTTCACTTGCGATTGGAGAGCGTTTATGACCGAAGCTTCTCACCCTGATGAAGTCAGCAGCCTGCGCCAGATCGACAGCTTGAGCGCCAACGAGTTCGCCGTCGAACTTGACGGAGAGCGCGTCAGCGGCATTTTCCGCGTCAGCGGCCTCGCCCCCTTCAAGCTAGATGTCAAGCCCACCTTGACCAAACGCATCAAAGATCCATTCAAAGTGACCAAAATGGTGCAGCGCGATCCGGAGAACCCGTTCAACCGCTGGCTGCGCGAAACCACGGCTGCGCGCGATGACATCGTACGGCCAACGCGCACGCTGGAGATCATCGCCCTCGATGATGGCGTCGAAACCCGCCGCTGGATCGTTAAAGGGGCGTGGATCGCCGAAGTCACCTACTCCGATTTCAACAGCGGGTCAAGCGAGCTGATCGAAGAGACGCTGACGCTGCACTACGACGATATCGAAGACCGCTGGAGCTGAGCCGCCGGCAGCTGCTTCCGCCCTATCGATAGAAGAGGGCAGCGAGCAGCACCCCGAATATTGACACGACGATCGCCAGCAGACATAACGGGCGCAGATGACGCTCCAACATGGTGAGCTGGCGGTCGAGGTGATTCTGCTCGATCCTGCCCTTGCGATGCCGATAGATCCAATTGGCGGGCAGCCCCATGATAGCCAGCACGAATATCGACCAGATCGTGTAGCCGACGGCCATCAACAGGAACGTCGGCAGCTTCTCTTCCTGCAAGAAGGGCAGCATCGCGAACGAGACGACCGTCGTCCAGATGAACATGAGCAGGGTCTTGACGTAGCGTAAAACCAAGCGCCGCAGGTACAGCACGTGGCGCACCAGCGACGCTTCGGTCGTCGCCACTTCCTCGATCAGCCTGCGGTCGAGCGTGCGCGACAAGCCGAGCGCGGTGTTGAAGTGTTCGACGCTGCGGCGGTCGATCTGCTCATCGAAGATGCCCATCTCCTCCAGCCGATGCCATTGGCGCGATGACGGGAGGATCTCGCCGTTGGTGTTCTCGATCGTTTCGTCGAAATACTGCTCGCGCTTTTCGGCGCTGAACGGGATCATGAAGTTGACGAAATGCGGGTTGTACTGATAGCGCCAGATGCGCTTCTTGACCTCCGGCCCCTCGTCGGGAGAGAACGTGATGCCCGAAAGCGCAAATGAGGGTGTGAACAGCGAACCCGGAAAGCCTGGCGCGTAGATCGTGTAGTAGAAGTGGATGACATCCTTGAGCACGATATACAGCGCGTAAAGCGGGATCATGGTCGAGAGAATGAAGGGATACAGCAGCGCCCCCAGCATCAGCCCGCCCAATAACTGCGTATCACCGGTCAGGAGCGGCAGTTGATCGACAACAAACGCGATGAACAAACGCAGGAGCGCCGCGAACTCGTCCTTGAAAAAGATCGGAAACAGAAGCAGCAGGCCCGCGCCGCCGATGAAAGCGACTGCGATGCGATGCAGCGTGGACAGGCGCACCTCCGTCCGCTGGAGGTACGCGCGCATGGCGTTGCGTTCGTCCGAAGTCGGTTCATGTTCAATCGCAGGCCAGTCGCCTTGGTTCTGCACAGGCTCTTTGATCATGATGACAGCCTCGATAATCCTGGCAAATGAACAGCGGCACAACCTCAAAAGCGCACAGAAGCGATCGCAGACGTGGTCGGGGCTGGGCTGCCGCCAGCCGGTTCAACGCTGATACCTAGACCAGTGTATTCGGTCAACGGCTCGCGGGTGCGAAAGACGAGCGCGCCGCGCCCGTCCGGATCGATCGTGAAGACCCCAGCGCTCAGCCGCTCATCGCCGCGCTGCAGCCACAGTTGATACGTCCGCTCCGGCGGCAGCGCGGGCAGACGGTCGGTCACCAGCACCGCGTAACTGGCCGCCGGGCTGTAGAGCACGCTGGCGGATGGCGTCCGACTGTCGTCGGTCGCGATCAGGTCGATCCGTTGGCTGGTGCCGCTGCTCAAAGCGAGCAGCAGTGCATCTTTCTGAACCGACCAATTCGACAGCAGATCCGTACGCTGCTGCAGTTCTGCGACCCGCGCAAACCAGATCAGATTGCTGAAGATCAAAGCGACAACGGCAGCCGCCGCGACCAGCCAGCTCCGATCGATGCGCAGCCAGTCTCTGCGCTGCGCAGAGGTGTCCGCAGCCGCCGTCCGCAGCACACGCTCGCGCAGACTAGCGGGCGGCACCAGCGATGGTGGTGCCCACAGCAGTGCCCGCGCCAGACGGCGATACTCCAGCAGCGACTGGGCCACTTGGGGGCAGACGGGGAGTGCCGCCTCGACCAAAGCGATCTCATCTGCATCTGCCGCGCCGATGGCGTAGGCGGGGACAAGTTCGAGCACTTTCGCACAATCGACTGGGGGCGGTGCCGACTGTCCGTCAGTTTTCTTCAAGGGACTCTGCGACTCACTCATATACTGCCGAACTGCAACTCACACTCAAGAACATCGGCTCAAGTAACCAGCAGGCTAATCCATCATTATAACGCTCAATTACGAGTTCTTGGATTGCTCGATGACGCCCACTCTTCACCCACGTTTCTCGACCCCATCTGCGCAGACCACATGTCCTTCAATTTGTGCATCGCCAGCCGCAGCCGCGTTTTGATCGTGCCCAACGGGACAGCCGTCTGCTCGGCGATCTCGCTGTGCGATAATCCGTGAAAGAATGCCAGATAGACGACCTGCGCCTGCTCATTCGGCAGCTTATCCATCAATTGGCGCAGGGCTTCCGCTTCGAGCTGCTGCATCGAGTCGACCGTTGAGTCATCGGGGATCACATCGTGCAGATCATCGAGCGAATACGACTGCCGCAAGGGGCGGCGCATCTCTTTGCGCAGCCGATCGATGGCGGCGTAGCGCGTGAGGGTCAAGAGCCAGCTCACAAGCTTACCGCGCGCCGGATCCCAGCTCACCGCCTGCTGCCAGACCTTGAGGAAGATGTCCTGCGCCGTCTCCTCGGCCAGCCCGCGGTCTTGCAGCACATGATAGGCCAGACTGTAGAGCAGTGCTGCATAGCGATCATAGAGCGCAGCCAGCGCCCGCTGGTCTCGCCGCAGGATCCCCGCCATCAGGTCTGTATCCGCTTTCATCGCTGGATCGGGCATTCGTTATCGGATCGGTGAGTCAGTGCGCACTCGCACATAGTCTAACACACACCAGCTCAGAGTGTAATGGCGCAGCAGCAGCGCGATCGCGCGTTAACGCGCAGGCAGGTGCACAACCAGCCAATCCAGGATCAAACCAACCGCGGGCATGTCGGTCGTGCTGATCAGATTGGTGCCGTGCGCGCTGCCGGGATACAGATGCAAGCCCAACTCGCCAACCGAGAGTTCTGCCATCGCCTTCACGCTGCTGGCGCTGTATGAGTCGCCCTGCGTTGCTATCAAGAGCAGCGCCCGATCCGCCATCGCCTGGAATACGACTTCATCGATGACCACCCCCCGATAATCAAGCCCAGGAGACAGGGCAACCGCGGTCACACAGCGCGGATCGTAGGCACAGCCGATCAGTGCCAGGTTGCCGCCGATGCTCGCGCCGATCAACCCGAATGCATCGGGCATCACCGACGGCTGCTCGCTCAGCCAATCGAGCCAGGTGAGGACATCGCGTTCAGCCGCCTGCCAATCCTGCGCGCCGCCGCTGTCGCCGTGCCCGCGCAGATCGACTGTCAGCACGTTGTAGCCTGCGTCCACCAGCGGCGCGATCAGCGCCGGCCACGCGCTGCGCCGGCCTCCCAACATGTGCATGAGCAGAAGCGTCGGCGCAGGCGCGTCGTCGTGTGCGGCGTAGAACTCGCCGACCAGCATCGCGCCGTCGTGCGCCTGCACGGTGACGACCTCGGCAGCGGCATCGCGCTGCGCCTGAGCGACAAGATTGACGCTGAACAGAATCACGAGCAGAATCAAGCAGCGTGTCATTGGAGCACCTCACCCAGCTTACGACCGGATGTCACCTCGCCGGTCGCGGCATTCGGTCGAGTATTTATACCCAAGGAGCCGCCCATGTTCGATGACGAAGCACGTGCTTTTTTGGAGCGTCCGCTGATCGCCCGGCTCGCCACCATCGATGTCGATGACTACCCGCACAATGTCCCGCTGTGGTTCATGCTTGACGGCGCATCGATCGTCATGGTCAGCGAGCGGGCGGCTCGTAAAGTGCGCAACCTGCGTGCGAACCCACGCGCCGCGCTCACGGTCGGCGGAGACGCCGGCGATGGGGCTGGCTACATGATCAAAGGCGATGTGAGCATCGAAGAAGACATCGACAAAGCGATCCTGCGCAAGCTGACCTATCGATACGAAGTCAAAGAACGCGCCGACGAGCTGCTAATCGAATGGGCGAACGACGACATCATAGTCCTGCGCCTGCAGCCGACCGCCGTCCGCAAGGTGTTCTGATCACGAGTCGATCAAGCGCACCCCCTTGAGCAGTGCGCGGTCGAAATCCGCCATGCCGTCCGGCCCGACGCGCTCCAGCTCAGCGCGCACAGCGTCGGCATCGGCGCGCAGTTGGGCGATATCGACACCCCGGCAGACATCCGGCAGCAGCCGCAGCCACTGCAGGCTGCGCAGCAGCATCTTGAGCGCGCCGCGCTGATTACCGCGCTGCACCTGATAATAGGCCACCCCCACCTGCAAGATGGCGCGGTAGAGATCGCGCACGGGTTCGGTCTCGGCCACCCACAGCGCTTCAAACTGGTCATGCTGGCGGTAGTACTCGCCGGCGTTGAAGAGCGCGATCGCCTCCAAGCCCTCGGCGGGCATCGGCTCCTGGCACTGCCGCACCAGCGCCTCGACCGCATCCGCGTCCGACACGCGCGCCAGCTCCGACA
>CAYTME010000022.1:8784-10047 GCA_964438415.1 uncultured Pleurocapsa sp.
CGCTGGCGGCGTGAGCGCGCGATCGGCTCCGGCTGCAAGCGCCCGCTCGCACTGCGCTTCGCTCTCAGCCGCCACGATCACGGGAATGCGGCGCGTCGCTGGGCTAGTTTTGGGCGTGGTCGTCCAGAAGGCCCAGTTTTCGAGGCGTCCATCGACGATGACCAGCTCCGCGTGCTCCGTCGCCAGGCGGGTGACGTAGCCACCTCGCTCGTGATACCGCCCCAGCGAGCCGCCGGCTCGCTCGACGATCGACTGCACCTGCGCAGCCAAGACGTCATCGTCGGTGATGAGGATGATCAGGCTCGGCATCGGTGACCGCTCCAATCTCAACTAGGCTTCGATACGAAGATCGAATAGGCGCAGCCACTGCGCCGACTCGACCGGCATGACGCCCGCGCCGAAACGCCCGCGCGGCGTGACGATCGCGTACTGGTTGTCCAACCAAGCGACGAACCCGCATGGGCCGCGCGGCGCAAACGGCGTCTCCAAGACGACGCGCTCATCGACCGTGAAACGCGCACCGTCCAGCCGCCAGTCGAGGCGGTAGACATGTCGCTCGCTGAGCAGCCGCTCGTCAAGCTGGCATTCGCCGATCGCAAGCGCGCGCTGGATGTGCGGATAGATGCGTTCGTACACAGGACGCATTTGCATCAACAGCAGCGCCGGCAGCGCCAGCGGCACCAGCGCCCGCGCGGCAGCCCGCCCCGCGTCGATGGTGGCGGCTTTCCAACCGAAGCCCGGGACGCCGTGCGCGAGCTGCATGTTATTCGGCGGCGATCCGAAAAAGAACCAGATCGCCTGCGGCAGCCGCAGCGTGCGCCGCAGCCGGGCATCGGGCGAAAACGGATGATTCCAGAAGCCGAAACCGGCCGTCCCCCGCAGCCGATCCGCCGCGTGTGAAGCCTGCGCGGTCACGGTCAGACGGAGCGGCGGACGCCAGGTGAACTGGAAAGCGTCGTAGCTGTAGTCGGTGATCTGCGCATTGGCGTAGCGGTCGCCCGCCGTCGGCTCGAGGTGCAGCTCAAGCGCATCCCCCTCACGCCGCACCTGCCCCGTGCCCGCTTCCGTGATGACCCATCCACGTGATAAAGAGACGTCGGTCATGCTCAGAACTTTCGCTCTTATGTTCTATTCTCAATTGAAGTCGGACATGGTCTGGAGTATAATGGACAGTCACATGTGACACGCGCAGACTCGAAGGAACACCATTCGTGGATATCACCTGGTACGGCCAAAGCTGCTTTCGCATCACCGAACGATCAC
>CAYTME010000022.1:10057-26496 GCA_964438415.1 uncultured Pleurocapsa sp.
TTGTAACCGATCCGTTCTCGAACGACATCGGGCTGCCGCCTCTGCACCTGAAAGCGGACATCGTGACCGTCAGTCATCAGGTACCCGGTCACAGCAATGTAGCAGCCGTGCAGGGCTGCAAACATGTCATCTACCGTCCAGGTGAGTACGAAATCGGCGATGTGTTCATTTCCGGCGTCGCATTCGACCATGAAAAAGACGGTGAAATTCGGCATAATATCGGCTATCTGTTCGATTACGAAAGCCTGACCGTGCTCCATCTCGGCGATCTGAATCACATCCCAGAGCAGTCGATGATCGAACGCTTGGGACAGGTGCACGTGCTGCTGGTGCCGGTGGGCGGCGGGCACGGCTTGAAGGCTGCCGAAGCCGCCGAAGTCGTCGCCATGTTCGAGCCGAACTTCGTGGTGCCGATGCACTACGCGCTGCCGGGACTGAATTTTGAACTCGACCACGTCGATAAATTCCTGAAAGCGATGGGGGTGAGCAAACCCCATGAAAGCGAGTCTCTGCGCGTGAGTCCGTCCGAACTGCCGGAGCAAACCCAAATCGTCGTGCTGGCTGCGCAGAGTCTCAGCCGCAGCCTGAATACGGAGCCGAACGTATGACTGTCAAACTGCTGATGAATTGGGATATCAAGCCAGGGCGCGATCAGGAGTATTTTGAGTTCGTCGTGCGCGAATGGGTACCGGGCATTCAGCGGCTTGGCCTCAAACCGACTGGGGCGTGGTACACGCTTTACAGCCGTGAGAAAGACCTCCCCCAGATCATGACTGAAGGGATCACCGAAGATTTGGATACGATGCGCAGCATCCTATCGAGCAGCGAATGGCAGGCCTTGTTCGAACGCCTTTCGGAATACGTCAGCAACTACCAGCAGAAGATCGTCCGCGCGACCGGCGGTTTCCAGGTCTGAAGAGTCCGATCGAAAAACCCGCTTGACAGCGGGTGTTTTCTTTCGTCTTAGATTGCGATTGTGCAGGGACTGGTTCGCGCTCAGTCCGCGGCAGCGGCCGTGGCGGCTGCCGAGCTGGCGGTATCAGACCCGGTGTTTTTGCCGCTGTCAGATTTCGGCGGGCTGCTCAGGGTCGAATTGGTCTTGCCACGGCTGTCATTGACGTAGAAACCCGAACCCTTGAAAATGACAGGCGCAGCCTGCACCACCCTCACCACCGCCTGCCCGGTCTCCGGATCGACCGTGAGCGGCTCATCGGAAAACGACTGCTTAATGTCGAAGAGCGTCCCATCTTCACGACGATAGGTATAGAGGGGCATAATCCAACACCTCACGAGACACAGGTATGAGATACCTAAAAAGGGAACCACAGTTCATAGTACAGCATTTTGGCCGCTGTTGTCGATAGTCCAGCGTAAATTCTGATGGAGCTTTTACAAACTGCCGTGGGGGAGCGCCTGCGCGGGCGCTCCCCGACCGGACGCCGAAGCTCGCTCAGGGCCGGCGTTCTCCTGCCAGATCGACCGCTGCGCGCAGGACATCCAGGCCTTCGAGCAGCGAGCCTTCGAGATGGAGGCGCACCGCGCGCCGCTGCTTGGCCACCAGCGCCTCCAAATCACCGGCCGCCTGCGCCGCTTTCAACACGCCGAACGTATACGGCTCGCCTGGGATGGCAATATCGCGCTCGTCTCTGCATGTGATCTGGATGAAGACGCCGTTATTCAGCCCACCCTTGTGGAGCTGACCCGTGCTGTGCAGGAAGCGCGGCCCGAAGCCAATGGTGGTCGCCCGCCGCGTCACATGGCGCAGCCGGCGGCGGATGTCATTCAACGATGCATCCACATCAGCCGTCATCGGCAGGTAAGCCAGCAGCGCGAAGTAATCCCCCGCGTGCGTATTGTTGACCAGCGTGGCCAGCAGGCCGGCGATGTTGATTTCGAAACGCTGCTGCTGGGCCGTCTGTCGCAGCACTGCCGCCTGCGCCTCCGGCACATACAGACTGACACCGCCTTCGCTGATCTCGGGCGTCATCGCCGGCAGGGAACCGTGCGCGCTGTAATACTCCAACAGGCGTGCGGTGTTTTGTTTGCTTTCGGTCACGTTCGGCTCATCGAACGGATTGATGCCCAATACCCTGCCCGCGACCGCCGTCGCGAACTCCCAGCGGAAGAACTCACCGCCGAGCGCGGCCCGGTCGGGCAGGCTGAGCGTGATGCAGGGCTGCCCCGCCTGCTGGAGCATGGCGAACCGCTCATCGATCTCGGCGTTGTCGTCGCCATCGACGCGCAGGTAGATGAACAAGCGGTCAGTGGCGTAATCGTGCGGCATCCCGACCGTCGCCCCGACCACCGGCAGCAGCCCGACACCCTCTTTGCCCGTGCTTTCGGCCACCAACTGCTCGATCCAGTTGCCAAAAGTCGCGATCGACGGGCTGGTGAAAATGCTCACTTTGTCGCGCCCGTCTTTGCCCAGCACACCCAACGCCGCGCCGAGGGTAATGCCGGGGTGATCTTTACCCGTGATCTTCTTGCCGCTCGCCTTGGCCATCCGCAGGGCGCTGGCCCAGAGCGCATCCAGATCGAGACCGATCAGCGCCGCCGGCACCAGCCCGAAGTAGCTGAGCGCGCTGTAGCGCCCGCCGATATCGGACGGATTAATGAAGACATCGCGGAACCCTTTGGCTCGCGCTTCGGCCTCCAGCGAGGTCTCCGCATCGGTGATGGCGATGAACTGTGCGCCGCGTCCGCCCGTGCGGTCGTAGAAGTATTTGAAGAATGAGGCCGTCTCGATCGTGCCGCCGGACTTGCTCGCGACGATGAACAGCGCCTTCGACAGGTCGATCTGGCTCTCGATGTGATGGATATACCCCGGGTCGGTGCTGTCGAGCATGAGCAGGCGGGGATAGCCCGGCTGCGGACCGAACGTCTGGCTCAGCACTTCCGGCGCGAGGCTGCTGCCGCCCATGCCGAGCAGGACGACATGGCCGATGTCCTCGGAGCGTGTGCGCGCCTGGAGCGCTTTCAGGCGGTCGAGATCGATCGTGCTGAACACATCGAGCCAGCCCAAACGGTCGCGGATCTTGGCGGCGACGGCCGGATGGTCTTTCCAGACGGTCGCATCGCGTTCCCAAATGCGCATGCCGATGTGGTGCGCATCCATCTCGGCAATGGCATCCTCGACCGGCTTGGAGTAGGCGCCGATCGTGATCGTCTGGCGTTTGATCACGCCCGTGGCCAAGACGTTGCGCTTCGCATCCACCTGATCGAGCAGGCTGCGGAAAGATTCGGCGAAGGCCTCGACGCCGTCGATCTGAAGCTGCTGCGTCACCTGTTCCATATCGACGCCGACCTCAGCCAGCATATCCATGATCTGTTCGGCTTCGTCCAAATCCGTTTCCAGCGTCGGTGCTGCCGTACCCTGCGTCTTGAAGGCTTGTAGGGTGGCCGGCGGCACCGTGTTGACGGTATGCGGACCGATCAAGCTGTCGACATAGATCGTCGGCGGGTAAGCGGGGTTCTTCGAGCCGGTCGATGCCCACAAAGGCCGCTGGACAGCCGCCCCTTGCTCGCGCAGCGCAGCGAAGCGCTCATCCCCGAACACAGCTTTGAAACGCTTGTACGCGATCTTTGCGTTGGCGATGGCGGCCTTGCCTCTGAGTTTGTCGTTGAGCGCCACACGGCCGAGATCGCGCCCCTGCGCCGCGCGGATGTTGTTGTCGAGTATTCGGTCGACGACCGCATCAATGCGGCTGACGAAGAAGCTGGCCACCGACGCGATCTTGGAAACATCCTCGCCCGCCGCCAGCCGGCGTTCCAAGCCGCGGATGTAGGCTTCCATCACCTGCTCGTAGTTGCGCACGCTGAAGATGAGCGTCACATTGACGTTGATGCCGGAGGCGATCACCTCCTCAATCGCGGGGATGCCCGCCTCGGTCGCGGGGATCTTGATCATCGTGTTCGGACGATTCACCACCGAGAACAGACGCCGCGCCTCGGCGATCGTCGACTCGGTGTCGTTGGCGATCAGCGGCGACACCTCCAGGCTGACGTAGCCGTCGCGCCCCTGGGTGCGCTCGTAGACCGGGCGCAGGATATCGAGCGCGCGCTGGATGTCTTCGATCGCCAGCCTCTCGTAGATCTCGTACGGCTCCAGATCGAGCAGATGCATCATGCCCTGATCGTAGTCGTTCGACTCGCCGATGGCGCGCTGGAAAATGGTCGGGTTCGATGTGACACCGAGCACGCCGTCTTCATCGATCATCCGTTGAAGCTCGCCGTTCTCGATCAAGCTTCGTCGGATGTTGTCGTACCAGATGCTCTGGCCGTACTGCTGCACATCGACCGGAGGATTGCCAGCCATATCTTCTTTACCTCGAAGGACTAAATGCTATCTTGGCTGAAAACAAGAGCCGCGCCCGCTGCCGAAGCCCCACCCGTCTCACGACTCGCGTCTAGGCCGCGGTCGAAGAACCGGCGGAGCGAGTTCCGGCGCGGATCTATTTCGTCTCGCGCCATCAAGTGTAACGGATGCGCGGCGGTTTCGCTCGCAGGGATGAGGTTTGTCACGGGCGCGAACATATCAACCTGCACGTTCGAGCGCCACGATCTTGGCAAACCGCCGCTGATGCCGCTCTTCATCGCTCGGCACGGCCCGCAGGAACGCCAGCGCCAGTTCTTCGGCCAGCGCCGGACCCACAATGCGCGCGCCCATGCACAAGACGTTCATCCGGTCGTGCTCGACACCTTGATGCGCACTATACGTATCGTGGCAGACAGCGGCGTAAATGCCGGCGACTTTGTTGGCGGCGATCGATGCGCCGACCCCGCTGCCGCAGGCCAAGATGCCCCGCTCCGCACGCCCATCGTTGAGCGCATCGGCGATCGATTTGGCGGCATCCGGATAATCGGACGGGACATGATCACCATCGACGCCCAAGTCGAGGATATCGAACCCGTTGGCGGAGAGGAAGCGGGCGAGATGATGTTTGAGCGGATAGCCGGCGTGATCGGCAGCGAGGGCGACTTTCATGAAAACATATCTCCAAGTACGTGTACGGACGCAGACCGCCCAGAGTGTACCACAGGACCGCCGTGCGCGACCGCGCCGGGCCTAGGGCAGCCTCCTCGCCCGCAAAAGTGGCTCATCGCTCTGCGAGCGCGCGCAGGGTGCAGCGGGTGCCCGTGCCGGTCGCGCGCAAGTCAGGCGCGGGCGTAGCTGCCGCGCCAGCGCGGAGCGTTCCGCGGCACCTCGCGCTTGAGTTCCCACAAGTGCTTGTGGTATTCGACCTCGATCGTGTGCCGTTTCGAGCTGATGAACTGGCGCCTGCGCGCTTCCACTTCGGCGGCGATCCGTTCGCGCATATCCGCCGGCAGCGTGTAATTGCCGACGATGTAATTGGCGACCAACTTGCCGTGCTGGTCGGCCAGCGGCCAGATGCAGCCGAGCGGCTGCACCAGACCGATGAAGAACAGGTGAGGATGATCGGGGTGGAAGACGCGCAGATACAGCGGCACATCGCCCTCGGAAAAATCGATCAGCGATGGGTCGAAAAACGGGAACGAAATCTTGAAGCCCGTCGCGGCGATGACGACATCGTACAGCTCGACCGTACCATCGACAAAGTGCACTTGGTCGCCGTCGAAACGGGCGATATCGCGGCGCGGATGGACGCGGCCATGGCGGATCATATACAGCAGCTCGGAGTTCATGGTCAGATGCTGCTGCAAGATGCCGTGTTTGGGCCGCTGCAAGCCGTAAGATGCGTAGTCACCCGCCGACATCCACAGCGCCATCCGCAGCAGCAGCTTGCGCAGCGCAGTCGGCAGCCAGACGATGTAATCGTTGAGCACATCCGCAGGCTGGCCGAGGATCAGCTTGGGGACGATGTACTGCCCACGGCGGATGCTCATCGCCGTGAACGCCGAGACACGGCTGGTCTCGACGGCGATATCGCAGGCCGAATTGCCCGCGCCGATGATCAGGACACGGCGGTCGCGAAACGGCGCGGCGGATTTGTAATCATGCGAATGCAGATATTCGCCCGTAAACGTCCCCGGATACGACGGATGGCGGGGATCCCAATGATGGCCATTGGCGACCAGCAGGTAGTCGAACACTTCTGTTGAGCCGTCCTCCAGCGTGATCTGCCAGCGCTGGTCGGGCAGCGGCTCGGCTTTCATCACCTGCGTATTGAAGCGGATGTACGGCATCACGCCGAAGTGTTCGGCGTAGCGCTGAAAATAGGCCAGCATCTGCCGATGCGACGGATAATCCGGGTAATCGCGCGGCATCGGAAAATCGTCGTACTGAGATAGTCTCTTCGACGAGATGATATGGGTCGTCTCGTAGACGCTCGAATGGCTCAGACGTGGGGAGAAGACCCAGTTGCCGCCGACCTGATCGTTCTTCTCGAAGACGACGATGTTGCGCAGACCGACCTGAAGCAAATTTTTTGCGGCGGTGATGCCCGAAGGCCCCGCCCCAATCACGCAGACGCGCGCATTCATATTCGCTGCCATGATCTGTGCCCCAAAAGCTTTGCCAAACACCGCTTTTTATCCACTATGCCCTCAATTATAGCGCAGTGGGGCACAGACTCGGCACAATCCGTTCGCACGTCAGCGCCGCCTCCACGGCAGCAGGCGGCGCAGCCAGCGGCGCAGAATGCTGCCGCGAATCTCGCTCCACGCGCGGTCGGCGATCTCGCTGCGCGACTCATCGACCGGTTCCGGCTGCGGCGGCCCGTAGCGCTCGGTCATGTACAGGCGTGTGATGGCGCTCGCGGGCGCGTCGGCGGCGGGCAGATCGTGCACGATGCGCGCACGGCGCTCCTCCGGCGTCTGCTCCGGCGTCAGGCGAATGCCGATCAATTTGAGATAGCGCTCTAAGCGGGCATAGGCGCGCACGATCGGGTTGAGGCCGCGCATCCCGCGCCATTCCCAGTACCAGTAGATGAACACGAGCAGGACGATCAGCAGCGCGATCAAAAGCAGCGCGACGACGACCGCCCACAGCGATGGCGCGAGGAAGCCGAGCGGATCGCGCGACTGCGGGCGCAGCGGCGGCGGCAGCGTCGGGGCGATGGCAGGCGTCGGTGTGGGCGTCGGCGCCTCCGTCGGTGCTGCGGTCGCCGTCACGACAGCCTGCTGCTGCGGTGTCTCTTCAGGCGGTACGGGCGTCGGCGAAGGTGTGGGCGTCGGACTCGGCGTCGGGGTCGGCGTCATGGTCGGCACGAGCGCGGTCGGCGTCGGCGGCACAAAATCAGCATCGCCGCGGTTGATCTCGGCCTGCGCCGCTGTCGGCTCGAAGTCGATCCAACCGAAGCCGGGAAAGTAGACCTCGACCCAGGTGTGGGCGTCCTTTTCGCGCACGATGTACGCGCGCTCAGTTTCATCCCATTCGCCCTGTGAAAAACCCGCGGCCATCCGCGCGGGGACGCCCAAGTGGCGGAGCATGATGACCATCGCCGAGGCGTAATAATTGCAGTAGCCCTGGCGCAGATCGAACAGCACCCAGTCGATCGTATCCTGATCGGGCGGCGGTGTGGGGATGGCTTCATTATAGACGATGTTCTGCCGCAGCCAGCGTTCGACCGCGCGCGCCTTGTCATACGCGGTGACCGCCCCGGCGGATGCCGCGATCTGGTCGGCCAGGGCGAGCGTTCGCGCTGTTGTGCCGAACGGCACCGCCAAATAGATATTCCGGATCTCCTGCGCGTACGTCTCACTGGCGCTGCGCAGCGCATCGGCGCGCGCCGCGCTCATTAGGCTGGTGACGCGGTACTGGTCGCCGCTGTACAGCAGTCGATACGGCCGAATGACCGAGATATACATCGCCCCCGCGAGTGCCGGGTCTTCGGCATAACGCAGATCGGTGCGCGTCGCCAGATCGACCTGCAGCGGCTGAGCCGCCGTGTAGACAAGGCGGGAGGCGTTCAACCCGATGGTGAACACCTGCTGCACGGGCACACGCGCATTCTCGAAATAGGGTTCATGGACGATGTCGAGCGGCGCTTCCGGGTCGGTCAGACGGGTGGTCGCCGCCGAAGTCCACGTGCCGTTGGCATAGTTGTCGAACACGCGCGAGCGCCAGTAATAGCGCCGGTTGGGAGGCGCTTCAACGAGCATAACCACCTGATCGCCGAGGCTGATCGCGCCGCCGAGCTGGAGCGAGTCGCCCCCGTAGTAGTCGGTCGTCGTCGGACCCTGCAGATCGCCGGTTGTGAACAGACGGCTCCAGGCTTCAGCCAGTTGACGGGCGGGTTCCTGCTGCAAGAACTGCTGGAAGGCGGCCAGCCGTTCTTGAAGATTGCTGATCGGCACGATCCAAGCGAGGAGGACGGTCAGCAGCGCCAGCACCCCGCCCACGCGCAGGAATTGGCGGCGCAGACGGCGCGGCACACGCACGCCGCTCACGTACCAATCCCATTCGCGCGTCTCCAAGTGAGAGCGCACCATCAAGAGCAGCGATAAGAACGCGTACGCGATCAGATAGATGTTGGTGTTGGTATCGCCCAGGTAGTAGACGTTGTTGGCGACCAGGATCAAACCCGGCGGCAGCACCGCTCGCCACACCCGATCGACGCGGAAGACATGCCAGGCGACGTTGTACCCCAGGAACCAGAGCAGCCCTGCCACCAGCAGCGTGAAGATCAGCTCGTCAGGATTGACCCCACCTGTAAAGACATCGGTCAGCCACTGGACGGTGCGCTGGATGATCTCGCCCAACCCGGCGGTAAGCCCCCCCGGCTGGGCGAAAGCCGCCGCCAGCAGGACGATGGCGAAGCCGTACAAACCGCCAACGAGCAGCGCGAAGAACTCGTTGTACCGGCTGCGCGCCAGAAAGAAGCCGAAGACCACGCTCAACGTCGCGACCGGCACCAAGATGCGCAGCGAGATGGCCCAGCCGGTCGCCTCCAGCGCGATCGCTGGGAGATTGACCAGCGCGATCGCCGCCGCCAGCGCGGTCAGGTCGCCAGGGGCGAACAACATGCGCCAGAAATCCAGGATGCGGCTGCGCAGGTTTTCGAGCGGATGGGGCGCGCGTTCAGTCAGCGTGGACATGCAATCCTCAAGCAAAGACGTGATCGCCATTGTAAAGGTGTTCACAAGGTGTGACAACCCACGTCCGACCGGCGTGGGCAGAAGGTCACGGGAGTGCACGAACAGATGGCCGCATTTCTGCTATAATGAGGATGCGTTCAAGCACGCCGGATGATCGCGGTTCGGCAGGTCCGGGCTGAGGAAAGTCCGCTCTCCATAGGGCAGCGGTGCCGGCTAACCGCCGGGCGAGGTGACTCGACGGAAAGTGCAACAGAGAAGTGTACTGCCCCGCGCGAGCGGGGTGAGGGTGAAACGGTGGTGTAAGAGACCACCAGCGTCGGCAGCAATGTCGGCGGCTTGGCAAACCCCACCGGGAGCAAGGCGAAGCAGGCGCATTGGGGCGGCCCGTCCCGTAAAAAGCGCCGGGTACGCCGCATGACCCTCGGAGCGATCCGAGCGGCTAGAGAGATGATCATCACCCGGAAACGGGTACAGAAAGCGGCTTACAGGCGCGCTTGAACGCAGTCTCTCATTTTCTGCAAACCTCCATCCCCATGAGGCAGATCGGCGTTTATGTCTCCGCCAGCGCCTTGACGATCGCCAGAGTCAGCCGGCAGTCCTCCAGCGCATGATGCACCTGCGGCTCGGCGATGCGGTAGTAGCGGGCGGCGGCGGCGAGCTTTTGAAAACGGTAGCCTCCGTACGGACTGCGCTCGCCGTAGACCTCCGCGAAGGCGATCATGGCGCACCACCAGCGGCTGAAGGTCTTCCAATCCGTCGGCGGAAGCCCGGCATACTCGGCGCTGCGGTGCAGCATCTTGCGGTCGAAAACCGCATTGTAGGCGATCACATCGCGTCCGCTCACGATCTCGACCAGCCGCGGCGCGATCTCGCGCCAGCCGGGCGCGCCGCTCACCATGGCATTGGTGATGCCGTGGATCGAAGTCGCCCGAGCCGGGATCGGACGCGACGGCTTGACCAGCGTTTCGATCAGCGGCTGGCCGTCGCTGTCGATGACCGCGATCTGGCAGACCTCACCCGTGTCCAGCCCGGTCGTCTCGGTATCAAGGACGATGAAAGCGCCGCTTTTCACAAGCGTCTTGAAGGCTCCCAGCGATTGACTCGGCACTCCGTATCCCATTCGATCTAACTCTTTCCCAGCCCCGCGGCTCAGTGTACAGTTCCTCTGCACGACGTCACCGCATGAGCTGATCATGTCCGAGATTGAACTCGACCTCGAAGCCCCCGCATACGGCGGCAGCATGCTCGCCCGACATCAGGGTCGGGCGGCTTTCGTCGCCTACGGCCTGCCGGGCGAGCGCGTGCGGGCGCGGCTGCGCACAGACAAGCGCGACCATCTATTCGCCGAGGCCATCTCGATCGAGCGGCAGTCCCCCGAGCGGATCGAGCCGCACTGCCCACATTACGGCCCAGGTCGCTGCGGCGGCTGCCATTACCAACACGCCCATTATGCCGCGCAGCTCGTCTACAAACAGCGGGTCGTCACCGAACAGTTCGCCCGCATCGCCAAACTGCCGGAGACCGTCGTCCATCCCACGCTGCCCAGCCCCGATGCCTGGCGCTATCGCGCGCACGCCACGTTCCACGTCACGCCGGGCGGCAAGCTCGGCTACATCATGACCGATGGGCGAAGCGTATTGGCGATCGACGCATGTCCGCTGCTGATGCCCGCGCTCGCCCAGCTCTATGATGCCGTGCGCGGTCACGACTTTCGCGGCGCGGAGACGGTGCGCCTACAAGTCGGCACGGAAAAGGACGCGCTGATCGCGATCACACCGAAACAGGGTCAGCGGGTCGATCTCGATCTGCCCGGCAGCGCGAGCGTCTGCCTGCTTCTGCCCGGCGGCCGCAGTCGGACGGTGCGCGGCGCGGGCAGCGTCCACTACCGGATCGGCGAGCATCGTTTTCGCGTCACGGCGGGCAGCTTCTTTCAGGTCAATCCGCCGCAGGCAGCGCAGCTCGTGCGGCTGGCCGCCGATCATCTTCAAGTCCAGCCTGGCGACCGCGTGCTCGATCTGTACGCCGGCGTTGGGCTGTTCAGCGCGCCGCTGGCCCAGCGCGGCGCCAGACTGGTCGCCGTCGAGTCGTTCGCCCTGGCGGCGCTCGATGCTCGCCACAATCTCGCGGGGATGACGGCCGAAGTCATGACGGCGGAGGTCGAACACGCGCTGGGCACGCTAGATGCGCCGTTCGCGGACGCCGTCCTCGACCCACCGCGCGCAGGCCTCAAGCCCGCCGCGCTCGCGGCGCTCACTCGGCTCCAGCCCGACAGGATCGCGTATGTCTCGTGCGACCCGACCACCTTGGCGCGCGACGCCCGCCGCTTGGTCGACTCGGGCTACCGGCTGCTCGATGTCCAACCCGTCGATATGTTCCCTCAGACGTATCACATCGAATGTGTGGCGCGCTTCACGCGGGCATGAAGCGGCGATCAGGCTTGAAGCGCCGTCCCTGCCAGCTCCAAATACGCGCATGCACCCTCGACCAGATGACGGGTCTCAGCGGCGTCGCTCAAGGCGCGGGTGAAATCGCGCTCTTTCAAGAAGCGTTCGCTGCGTTTCGTCTGCCCTTTGGCGATGCGCAGCAGCGCCCGCGCTCTCGCTAGGTCGAGCCGGATCGGAAAGGTGAGATCGCCCTGCTGCTGCGCAAAGGCTAGGTAGCGATCGCGTAGGCCATCGTGCAGCAGATCCAATTTCTCCAAAATGGCTCGGCTGGGGTTCTTACGTGATGAGGTTGGCAGGAGCTTTAAATCGACCAGGAGCTGCCCGGCGTCGTGGGCCGCATCGCCATCGGCGCGCAGGTTTTCTAAATCGATCAGCTTGATGCGCAGGTCGGTCTTCTGCCCGGTGCTGCGGTTGCCCTGGATGACACGGATCATGATATTGCGCGAATGTAAATCCCCGTGCATGAGCAGGAGCGGAAAGCCGACCAAGCGATGTGACTGGCTCATGATCGCGCCGATCCAGCGGTTGAGCGACTGCTCCACGTCATCGAACGCCGAGACGCGCTCGCCCAATAAGCCTTCGATCACCTGCACCTGATGGGCGATGAATTCGACATGGCGCAGCATCGGCAGCAGGTACAGCTCGCGAATGTGGTTGATCGTCGCTCTTCCGCGGGAGGTGCCGTCAGCACCGTGCAGGTCGATCAAGAACTGCCCCAACAGATGGCCCAAGATCGGGTCCGGTGGTCTGAGCAGCATATCGAATGTTTCAAACAGCGTGTAGAAATCGCGCAGGTCTTCCATGATGACGTAGCCATGCTGCGCCCGGTTGATGTAGCTGGTTTGGCGCGGTATGCGCACGAAAAAGCGTTTCGCCCGGCGCGGCAGCATTCGGTAATGCCTGCGCTCTTTGGCGATATCGGCCAGCGGACCGGATTTGACGATCAAGGACGATACATCGAGCAGGTTGCGCTTGTGCGTATCGGTCGGGTTGTAGACGTTCGGCCGCACGCGGATCACACTCGCTTCGGAAAGGCCCAGCTTCAGCTCACTGATCTCCTCCAGCTCGATCCCGATCCAGCGGCGCAGCGCCAGCTTGATGTCTTCCAGATACGGCGCAGAATCGCCGTTAAAACGTGAGCGCGCCATCTCACGCAGAGGCCGCTGCCATGCTTGGGCGGCCAGCGGCGCGCCGACGAAAGCGCTGACCGTCACCATCGTGCGGCTCAGGATCATGAGGTAGTCATATTCCTCGCTGAAGTAGGCATGCAGCGTCTCCGGTGATTTTTCGCCTTTGAACTGATTCCACCACAGCAGCATGCTGGCTTGAAGTGTCCGCTCGACCTCCGGATCGACATGCGCCAGATATGACAGGTTTTCAAGCACATAACATGTGTTGAGGATGATATCGCGGAATTGGCGCGTCTGTTTGCCGATCACGTTCGGCGTGAGCATACAGCGTTCCATCGCGGAAAGGATCGGTCGCACACGTTCCAGCCGATGCTGCCCACCAATCCCCCACAGGTATCCCGTCTCCTTGGCGCGCTCCAGCAGACCTTCCAGCGCACCCACATGCGCGGACTCAAGACGCCCGCTGAGTTCGTAATACAGCCGCAGCGCCAGCGCCAGGTCTTTGTCTTGTTTGTCTTGGGCGCAGCGCGCGATCAACTCAGAGAGATTGCGCGTCAATTCTCGCTCGCCCAGGCCGCGCATCGTCATCTGCACGCCGCGCTGCTTCGCCAGGATGATCAGTTTCAGCGCCCACAGCGTGTCGAACACCATATCGCGCGAGCTGCCCGAGTCGGACGGGTCGATTATGAAGAACATGCTATCCCGCTGGCGCACAAGCTGGCGAATGCGCAGACCTACACCCAGATCGTCCGGTCGCAGGTTTAGCAGCCCCTCAAGCCGCGTCATTTCGACCTCATCGATCTGATCTTGAGCGCCAAACGGCGTCGAAAACCAATCGATCGCGGCCTGTAGTTCCGGCACGGTGACCGGAAACCCATACGCAAGCAGCGCTGCGCTGTAATGCTGCGTCAAGCGCAGCCGCACACGCCATGTCGATGTGGTCGTCTGCGGCACAGTGGGCGTTCCTAAAAGCTGCTTGGGATGGACTCGTGGTGCGACTAAGAGATAGGCAGCGAGACTGGTGACGGTTTCCTCTAGCTGATCCAGATGGCGTGCGGTCATACCGATCACATTTCGCGTCAAACGGCCTTATGAGAGCACAATCAAAAGTAAATAAATAGAATACCACATATTAACATTTAGTTCCATGCGCGGGTGCTGGTTGAAAATGGAGGTCTAACGACGGTACACTCAGCACGAAACCTCGCAGCTCAGCCACTTGATCGGAGCCACGTTATGCCCCTGCTGCTCGGTCTTGATGTCGGCACCTCCAGCGTCAAAGCCGTCCTCTACGACGTCGAAGCGCGGCGCATCGCCGCTGCCGCCGGTCACGAGTATCCGCTGCTCAAGCCGCGCATCGATCAAGCTGAGCAGAATCCGGACGACTGGTGGCAGGCGGCGATCGTTGTCACACGGCGCGCACTCGACTCGGCCGGCAGGCGCGACGTCGCCGCCATCGGCTTCAGCGGCCAGATGCACGGCACGGTGCTCATCGACGCGGCCAGAAGGCCTGTGCGCCCGGCGATCATTTGGGCCGACCAGCGCAGCGCTGACGAGTGCGCGCGCTTGGTCGCGAGCATCGGCAGCGACGCCTACACCCAGACAGCGGGGACGCTGCCGGCGGCAGGCTTCATGGGGCCGACGCTTCTGTGGCTGCTGCGCCATGAGCCGGAGTCGCTGCGCCGAGCGCAGACCGTGATCTTCCCGAAGGATTACGTCCGCCTGCAGATGACCGGCGATCTGGCGACGGACATCAGCGACGCAGCGGGCAGCGGCATTCTCGATGTCGGCGCAGGGCGCTGGGCCAGCCACATCATCGAGGCGGTCGGGCTGCCCGAAAACCTGCTGCCGCCGATCGCGCCCTCTGCCCAGGTGATGGGCCAGCTTCGGCAGGAGGCTGCCGATGCGCTTGGGCTGGATGCTGGCATCCCGGTCGTCGCCGGCTGCGGTGACCAACCGGCGCAGGCGGTCGCCAACGGGCTGATCGCACCGGGCGCGGCCTCGATCACGCTCGGCAGCGGCGGGCAGGTCTGCATCCCCCTCAGGCCGGCGGCGGATGCACCGCTCAAGACCGATCCGCGCTGTCACGTCTTCAATCACGCGCTGCCGGGCATGTATTACATCTTGGGCGCGACGCTCTCGGCCGGGCTGTCGCTGCGCTGGCTGCGCGGCGTGCTGCGCGATGAAAGTGCGGAGCTTTCATACGCCGATCTCAACCGCGAGGCCGGGGAGATCGCCCCTGGAGCCGAGGGCATCCTCTTTCTACCCTACCTCTCGGGCGAGCGGACGCCGCACATGGACGCGCACGCGCGCGGCGCGTTCATCGGCCTGAGCTACCATCACGGGCGTGGACATCTGGTGCGCGCCGTCATGGAGGGAGTCGCTCTGGCGCTGCGGCAGGCGCTCGAGGTCGGCCTGACGCTGAGCAGCCCGGTCACCAGCCTGATCGGCGCGGGCGGCGGCCTCGAAGATGCGCTCTGGCGGCAGATCATGGCCGATATCACCGGCCTGCCGATCCATATGTCTGCGCTGACAGAACACGCCGGGACTGGCGCGGCCTGGCTGGCGGGCGTCGGGGCACAGGTCTACGCCAGTGCCGACCAGGCGTGCGCCGAGAACATCGAGTACAGCGTCATGACCGAGCCGGACATGACGCGCCACCGCTTCTATCAAGAGCGATACGCACAGTTCCTGCGTATGTACCCGCTCCTGCGCGAGGAGCTTCACCAACTCGCGCGCGGCTGATCTAGATCAGACCGTACTGCGCCGCGCCCGCCTTTAAGAATCGAAGCCCCTCGGCGGCAAGCTCCTGCGATGAATGCCGGGGTGGACGCCACATACAGGTCGCTGCCGCCAAGTCGGGGTTGATGGCGGCGAACGACTCAAGCGTCAAATCGCCCTTGAAGTTGGCGTCGTGCAACCCCTGCCACACTTCGTCCCATTTGACCGTGCCCTGCCCGACCATGCCGCGATGGCTCTCGCTCATGTGGACATACGTGAGCACATCAGCAGCCTCGACAATGGCGCTGTGGAAGCTGACTTCCTCAATGTTCATGTGATAGGTGTCGGCGTGCAGAGTCAAGTTATCCGCGCCGACCGCCAAGATCGTCTCGCGCGCATCGGCGAGCGTATTGTACAGATACGTCTCGTAGCGGTTGCACGCCTCCAGCGCCAGATGAATGCCTCGCCGTTTGGCCTCCCCGGCGATATCGCGCAGCACCTCGACCACAGTTTGGCGCTCAGCAGGCTGCGGCGGCTCACCGGTCAGCAGACCCAAAGCATAAGCGATACAGCCTCCCAACCAGCTGCATTCGAGCGCCACCATCGTATCGAGCGCCGACAGCAGAAACGCGCGCGCCTGCTCGGGATGATGCGGCATGTGCGCATCGCGCGGCAGCGTCAGCGAGCAGACGGAGCCGATCCCAGCCTCCTTGAGCGCGGCGCGATGACTGGCGACATCGAACTGTGACGGCTTCAGCAGCGGAATCTCGATGAAGTCAAAGCCCGTCGCAGCGGTCTGGGCGATGGCGTGATTGCCGGAGTCTGTATTCCACTCTCCCACCCAGACGAAGGCGTGGACACCAAAACGAGGCATATGCGGCACCTTTCGAGCGCGTATTCACGAGATCGATCAAGCAGACTCTGAATCCGAAAAAAGAGCCGGGCGAGCGAATGCCCACCCGGCTCCAACTGCTCCAAGGTCACGACGGCAGATTCTCCGCCGTGATCAGCACGACCGGCGACTCGATGAACGGTGCGACCGGACGGCCCTCGATCAGTTTCACGAGCGCCTCGACCGCCAGCACGGCCATCTCATCGGGATACTGGGCGACTGTGCCCGCCAGCC
>CAYTME010000023.1:0-1133 GCA_964438415.1 uncultured Pleurocapsa sp.
CGAGGAGGCGATCGTTGCGGGAAGTGCGGCGGTCGGGCGCTCGCCGACGGGCGCGAATGCGTTGGGCGTCGCGCTCGAAGCCGGCAGGGCGGTGAACACGGGCAGCGGTGTGTCGGTCGCGCGTACGGTTGGCGTCGGGGTTGAGGTCAGTGTCGGTGTGCGCGTCGGGCCGATGGTTGGTAGCGGCGTGACCGTCGGCGGTGGGCTGGCGGTGTACGTCGGGGTCGGCTCGGGCGTTGGGGTCGCCGTCGGTGAGTCCGTTGGCGATGGACTGGAGGTGGGACTAGGCAGCGGCGTGGGGGTGCTGAGTAGGGCGATGCGGGTGGGCGTCCGCGAGGCGGTGACGGAAGCGGTCGGCAGCGGCGTTCGCGTCGGCGCGACGGTCGGTGTGACCTGCGGCAGGCTGAGGTTGCAGCTCGCCAAAAGTAGCCCCGCTGTCAGGATGAGGAGCCGTTCGCGCATGATCCGTCAATCCTTCCTGCACTGCTCAGCTCGCATTATAGTCCCGCGCGCGCTTCGTCAGCGGACGGCGAGTCGATGGCTTCCCTACGCAAAGGTTAACGAGGCGCGCTGGCGAATGCCGGTAAGCTAGTAGGGCGTCGTGTTTTTCGGAGGATGGTGTCGATGCGCGGGATGGTACGCCAGACTTCTCAGGTCAATCTCGGTTATGTCCTGCGGCTGGCGCTGCCGATCGCGATCATGCTGGTCGTGGGTATCCCATTCGGGTTGGGTTTCGTCTTCATGCAGGGATTGACGCTGAGCGGCTGTGCTCCCGACCTCGATCCCGCCGCGCTCGGCATTTCGCGCGAAGCGATTGCCTTCCCTTCGTCGGAATTTGCGGGGGAGTACGCGGGTTATTTCATCGCGGGCGGCAGCGGCGCGACCGTGATCGTCGTGCCGACGCTGCAAGCCGGGCGCGGCGACCGTATGGATGAAGTCCTCATCTATCACAACGGCGGTTACAACGTGCTCAGCTACCAGGCGCGCACCTGCCTCGGCGCGCGGCACTCACTCGGTTACGCGGAGGTCACCGCTGTCGGAGATGCGCTCGCCTACCTGCAAACGCGCGCCGATGTCGATATGGAAAGGGTCGCCATACACGGCTTTTCGGCGGGCGGCGCGACCGCACTGAT
>CAYTME010000023.1:1143-10026 GCA_964438415.1 uncultured Pleurocapsa sp.
CCGTGGCTGCTGGTCGGCCTCGCGCTCAGCACCGGCGCGACCGCACTGATGGCGCTGGCGCGCTATCCCGCCCTGCGCACGGCAGTGGCACACGGCGGCTATCACGAGTTCAACGATGTGGTCGAGGTCTCGGCGGCGGAGATGGGGCCGTTGAGCGGGCTGTTCACCGCCGGCATGGACATCTCGTACCGGCTGGCAGTCGGCAGCGACCCAAGTCTGCTCAACCCGAAACAGGCCGTCCTGGATGCTGCGCCGCGGCCGATCCTGCTCGTTTACGGCAGCCGGGAGGCATCGCTGGCCGGCGCGCGCATCATGCAGGGGCTGGCACCCGATCGGGTGCGGCTGTGGGAGGTGCCAGGTGCCGGGCACGGAGATTACGTGGCCATCGCTGGGGCGGAGACCTACAGCCGCCATGTGTTGGGCTTCCTCGAGTCGGTGCTGGGGACTGCTGGTGAGCGGCGTTAGCGTCCCGACCGCCTCGGCTCCAAGCCGCTGAAGTAATTGCGCACGACATCGCGCAGGCCCAACGGCACGTAATCGCTCTCGAGGGCGCGGTTGGCTGCTGCGGCGTAATCGCCGAATACCTGATTATAGGGAACCACCGCGCGTCCGGTCGGATTTTGGGCGAATTCGCCTTCGAGGACGGGCATATCGCTCGTATCTGGCTCCAGTTGGATTTGTTCGCCCTGCGCTTCGCCGCCGAGCCGGACGGGCGCATAGATGGGTTCGAACGCCCGCTCGCCGCTGCCATCAGGATTGTTGCCCTGATCCGGCTGCTGGCCAGCCAGCCCAAGCGTCTGCGAGCTGGTTTGGCTCTCGGCGTCGCCCGACCCGGCAGCCGCGCTGCCCTGCGACGGATCGCCCGCGCTCTGCTGCTGGCCGCTCTGCGCCTCGGCTTGTCCGCCCTGCTCGCCCTGCTGCCCGGCCGCGCCGCTGGACGTATCTTGACTCTGTTGGGCACCCTGCTGCTGGCCCGCCTGTGCCGACTCGGCTTCGCCACCCGCCTGCGGCTGGCCGCTCTGCGCGCTCGACTCGCCCTGCTGCCCCTGCGAAGCGGAGTCGCCTGGCTGCTGGCCGGATTGGTCGGCGTTCTGGTCGTTGGCCTGGCTGGTTTGCGCCCGCGTTTGTTGGGCGCGCTGCGCCGCCTGTTCGATCTGCTCGGCGCTGTTCTGCGCCTGCTGTATCTGCTGTGCCGTCTGAGCGGCCTGCTGCTGTGCCTGCTGGAGCTGTGCCTGCGCCGTCTGGGTGCGGCCTTGCTCGAGCGAGTCGGCGGCGTCGCGCAGGGTCTCGGCCAGGCTGGGCGCGGTCGTTTGCAGACTTTGAGCGGCGCTGTCGAGCGCCTGCGCGGCCTGCTGCTGTTCGCTCGGGTTGAGCGTGTCCAACTGCGCGCCCAAACGCTCGACCAGCTCGGCGGGCGCGTTCGACCCAGCCTGCGTCTGCTCCTGCAGCGATGGGAGGCTGCTCTGCATGGCCGCAGCGGCGTTCTCCAGGCCGCTTTGAGCGGCGCTCGCCTGCTGCTGCAGCCGCTGCCCGGTCTGGTTGAGCGTCGTCTCGGCACTGCTGATGGCCGCCAATGCCTCCTCCGGCGTCACGTTGGGCTGATCGAGGATGTCGATGGCCGACTGGAGTGCCTCTAGAAGCTGGCTGCGGTCGGTGTCGTTCAGTTCCGGATCGGCGGCGATATCGCGGAAGATGTCGCGCAGCGCATCCTCTGCCTCGGCGATGGCGGCCTGGCGCGCGCTCTCTGCCGCGATGCTCTCACTCTGCGGGTTGGGCAGCCATAGCAGGAGCGCCAGCACCGCCGTGAGCAGCGCGGGCAGCGCCCATGCTCGCCCATCTAGGCGGAGCGGAAGCTGTTCGCGCGGCTTGACAGCGCTGGCGCAGCGCAGCGCGTCATCCAACTGATGGCGCATGAACTCATCGCTGGTCGGGATGCTGCCGCTCAGCAGTTCAAGCGCGGTCGACGTGCGTTCTTGCAGTTGAAACAGCCGGTCGAAGCGGCGCGCCGAGACGATCAGCGGGCGCGGACGCAGCCAGACGATCAGGATCATGAGCGCGAGTCCGGCCAGCATCAGCACCGCCGTCAGAATGGCGATATCGGCGGCTTGAAGCCACGGGCGCAGGCGCGACACGATGGCCATGAGGATGCCGGCACCCACGGCTGTGGCGGCCGCGAACGGTGCCCCGCGCACAGTCTGTCCGAGGCGGAGCCAGCGTTCCCAGCCGAGGATGAACTCGCGTATCGTCGGGTAGTGTGATGGCGATGCCGTCTGCGCGCTCATGGGCGTCATCCTCACGAATTGAGATCGATTTGGCTCGTCCGGCGGACGGTCAGCACGACCAGGGAAGCGGCTGTGATCGAGTACAAGGCGGTGAACACGATCCAGGGGGAGATCATCGGGATGGTGCTGCCATCGCTCGCCAGCGTGACCGTGTACACGCCGAAGACCTGCTGCTGCACGAGAAGCTGCTGCGAAACGAGCGCCGCCGTGAACGGGTTGAGGCTGGTCAGCAGCAGATTGACGAAATTGAGCAGCGCCTCGACCGCCGGCAGGTTGAGCGCCCCGGCTCCGCTGAACGCGGTGCTCTGCGCCAGCCGGATGACGAAGCTCAAGACCAGCGGGGCGATGAACGTCCACGCGGCGATGCTGCTGTAGGTGCGCACGCTGGCCGCCAAGGTGCGCGGTTGTGTGGCGGAAAAGAAGATGCCGAAGGTGCCGAATGTGATCGCCGTCACGATCAAGATGATCAGCGCCAGCAGCAGCTCGATCTCGCTCACGCCGCCGAAGAAGAAGGCGATCGACTGCAGCGGGATCGCCGCCAAGATCAAGAGCATGATATAGCCGAGCGACGACTCCAGCTTGCCGATGATGAACGACGGAGTCGCCAACAGCGTCGTGCGCACCAGGTCGTAGGTCTGGCGCTCGCGCTCGCCGGTGATCGCCCCGGCGGTGAACGACGGCGCGATGAAGATGATCAGCAGCAGCTCGATGCCGACGACCCCGGCGAAGACGATGCGCCCGATCTGGCCGGTCGCTGCCGATGCGCTGAAGCTGCTGGCTGTGCTGACGATCACATAGAGCAGCAGGGCGAAGCCGCTCATGAGCGCGAGGTAGATCGTCATGACGACGAAAGCGCGCGCCCCACGCATCCGTCCGCGCAGCTCGCGGATCATGACCGGGTTGGCGCGCAGCAGACCCCGCGCGGGCAGCAGCGCCCGGAATGCCCAAGCGCAGATGCCGATCGTGAAGATGCCGGGCGTGTAGCCATACGCGACTAGGAGCACCAGGTTGAGAACTGCCAGCGCGACCAGCGCGACCGGCGTCCAGATTTCGCGCGCCATCACACCGACCATCAGCACCAGCAGGCTACCCATATTGATGACCGTGAACAGCAGAACCAACGCCAGCGCCGCGTCATCCGCACCTGGGTAAGCGAACAGCAGCACCCGCTGCAGCAGGCCGAACAGCCCGTCGATGATGCGCGAGGCGGCGATCAGGCTCAGCAGCAGCACGCCGATGAAGACGACACCGCTGCTGATCACCCCGCGCCGTAAGATGGCCGCTGTCCGTTCCGGAGTCACGTGACGAGGCCGTTGGTCACGCGCATGAGCATGGCATCCAGATCGCGCGTCTCTTCCGAGAAGCCGAGCGTGGCGATCCCGGCCTGGTTGATGGCTTGGTTGAGCGCGGCCACGCCCGCATCATCGCCCGTGTAATCGATGCGGATGCGGTAGCGCCCGCCCTTCGGCTCCAGATCCGCTAGGTTGATCACACCGGGTAGACTGCCGACGAGCGTTTTGATCTGCTCGACCGACTCCTGATCGCGCACGGTGACGGTGATCTCGCGGTGCGGCTGGAGCTGGGCGCGCATCTCTTCCATGCTGCCCTGCGCGATGATCTGTCCCGCTTCGACGATGCCGATGTGCGTGCAGATCTCGCTGACATCGGCCAGGATGTGCGTGGAGAAAAAGATCGTCTTGCCCATGCGCGCCAGTTCGACCAACAGCTCGCGGATCTCCACGCGGGCGCGCGGGTCAAGACCGGAGGCCGGTTCGTCGAGGATGAGCACTGCGGGATCGTGCGCCAGCGTGCGCGCCAGCGACAGCCGCTGTTTCATGCCCCGGCTCAGCTTATCGACCATGTCGTCGCGGCGGTGGCTCAGATCGACCAGTGCCAGCAGATCCTCGATCAGCCGTTTGCGCTCCGCCTCCGGGATGTCGTAGCAGGCGGCGAAGAAGTCCAGGTATTCCCAGACGCGCATATCATCATAGACGCCGAATTCGTCCGGCATGTAGCCGATCGAGCGGCGCACAGCGCGCGGGTCCTCGCTGACTGAGAAGCCGTTGACCCAGGCCTCGCCGGAGGTGGGGCGGGTGAGGGTCGTCAGCATCCGCATGGTCGTGGTCTTGCCGGCACCGTTCGGCCCGACGAAGCCGTAGATCGACCCTGCGGGCACTTCGAGCGAAAGACCGTTCACCGCGGTGAAGCTGCCAAATCTCTTGACCAGCGCTTTGGTTTCGATAATCAGCTCTGGCATGATCGCTCCTGACTCCCTTGCTGATCTCGCCTACGATTTCCGAACTGCCCATTCATCACGAGGGCAGCAGCCCGCGCTGCTCGATGCCGATGCGCCCGACGCGCAGGAAACCGCCCAGGTCTTGCGCCCGCAGCCGGATCTGAACGGCGTTTTGTGGGCCGATGAAGCGTGCATGATCGGGCACTTCGAACCGTTCACCGCTGACTTCGATCTCGACCCACTCTCTCTGCGACCAGTGCCACAGCTCGACTGGGATGCGGCGGCTGCCGCTGGAGATGTTCTGGAGCACGAGATAGAGCGCCTGAACTTGGCGCACGGTCGCACTGGCCAGCGGCGCGAACTGGAATACCAGCTCTTCATTCTGATCGAGGCGAAGATCGAACGGCGACACATCGCCCAGGCCGGTGAAACTGCGTATGACCCAATTGAACTGATCGCTTCCGATGAGTACGCTCGTATTCGGTGTCGCCCGCAGGCTTTGCAGCTCGATCAGGTACAGGGTGGTATCGGTGGCGCGCCAGGCAGCCCCATCCAAACGACTCTCCAGTGGGCTTGCGTCCGTCCATCCGGCAAGAAAGACCCCGCTGCCGCGCCCGCTGGCTCCGTAGGCATCGCGTGCGAAAGACGACAGGAAAAGCTGGCGGCGGCGGTTCTCTAGGCCGGCTTCCGAGGTGTCGATGAACGGCGAGTCCAGGTTGGGATTGAACCGCCGGTCGCCGAGGAGATCGATGACTGTCTGCTCCAGCGCGAGCCGTGCCGCAGCGCTCGTGTTGGCCGGTCCGATCAGCGCCGAAGGCGTGAACAGCAGGGGGGCAGGCAGCGAGTCAGGCGGCAGGGTCAGGTCAAAATCGACCAGATCGCCGGGCGCGAGCGGCGTCCCCAAGCGAAAAGCGACGCCTCGCGCCAGGATGATCGGCTCATTGAGGGTCAGCTCACTGTCATTGCTGACGGCACCGCGCAGCCGCTGCTGCCCTTCGATTTCGTCGTCATCGATGATGGTGACCTGTCCCGCGATATCCGGGCGGGGGATGGCGGCGCTGGCCGTGAATTGGCCTAGGAAGCTGGCATCGACTGTGAAGTTCTGCGCTGAAAAGGTGTCGGTTTCTGAAATCTCGATGGCGGCCTGTGTGCTGACGCTGAGCAAACCGCTCCCGATCGCGCGCGGCAGCGGCAGCGGGCGCAGACTGGCATCCATGATGGCCAAGTCGTACTCGGAACGCCGGGGCGAGAGCAGCCCGACGACGGTATCCGCGCGCGCCTGCGGCCGGTCAGGCCATGTGCGTACGAGGGTGAGCCGGCTCAGCGTCGCTTCGTTGCCGCGCAGATTGGAGCCGAACAGGTAGGCCAAGCCGCTGAAGACCGCGATCAGGATCGGGATGCTGACCCAAGCCAGCTCGCGGCGGCGCAGCCGGCTGAGGACGAGATAGTTGATCGGGCCGATCAGGAGGATGTAGACGAGCAGAAACACGAACAGCGGCACGACGTCGGGCAGGCGGTCGAAGCCCGGCAGGATTTCGGACGCAGCCGCAGCCGCATTCCAGCGGATGAAGCCGTGAGACCAGCTCGGCAGCGGATCGACCGTCGAGGCGAGCATATACCACAGTTCAGGCAGGCCGTCCCAACCGCGCAGCGGCATCGTCCCAGGGTCGACCGCGAGGTAATCGACCGCACCCTGACCGATTCTGCGGCGCGCGATCAAGGGGGTGCCATCCTCCGCCGCCGCTAAGACCGCCGCGCCGTCTTGCAGGTTCCCGATCGCGACGATGCTTTGACCGCGCAGCGGGTCGGGCGATCGCAGCCAGCGCGCGATCGGAGCCAGGTCGTCGAAAGCCGCGGCGCTCGCAGGCACGATCGGCAGGAGCGCAGCCAGCCCGGAGGCGGTCGCCTGCCAGTTCGGACCGCCTGTGACGATCAGATGTCCACCGCTAGCAACCCAGTCGGCCAGCATGTCTCGCTGGCGAGTGGTCAGCGACCCGGTGTCGGCGTCGCTCACCAAGAGCAGATCGACCGAGTCGAACAGGCCGACTTGTTCCGGTAGATCATCGATGGCGAGGTTGGCTTGATAGGCGCTGCCGAGGCCGGTCTTGATCGCGGTGATATCGACCGAACCGCGGATGGCGTTGGTGATGACGGCCAGCAGGCGATCTTGCGGCTGGATCGGGCGCAGGGGGGCGGGAGCGCTCGCGATGACGAAGCCGGCGTCATCGAGCAGTTCGACACGCACCTGTTGGGCGATGCCCGCTGCGGTGATGTATAGCCTGGCGGTTTGCTGCGCGCCCGCCGGCAGATCGACCGTCGTGCTGTAGGTGTGGTTGATGCCCGGCCCTGACGTTTGCGGGCGAATGGTCAGCCGTCCGCGCACGTCGCCGCCGCCGTTGTCCATGCGGATCTCGACTGGCAGCCATTGGCCGTCGCGGTATGCCCCGTCGAAGCCTGCGGTGACGTCGAGGCTGACGAGAGCCGCCGCAGGCTGCGCCTGTCCAGAATCGTAGGTTCCGAAAGCGAACACAACCGTCAGAATGAGAATGATGGGGCGGAGACTGTCGCAGCGCGGCAAAGGCGTCACCCAGGACCTAAAAGCGAGATCGTCACTTGTCATTGTACACGGTTCGCGACCACTTCACCACAGCACCCGGGGAAAATCATTGTGTCAGCATGAAATTCGTGAAATATCGATTGAGAATATAGATGAATTAACAATGAGATACAAATTCTTGCGTATGATGGAAATCGATTACCAGGTCAGCTCACAGGATTGCGCAGAGGGATTCGCCATGGCTATCGCAGTGCAGTGGGACAACCTAGAACATACAGTCGTACGCTGGGATTTCGATCGCGATTGGACGTGGGAGGAATTCGCTGACTCGGCACGTGTTTCCAGCGCGATGATGGCTTCGATGGACGCGCGGATCGACGTCATTCTGAACGTGACGAACTGCCGTCCCCCGCAGCGGTCGATGACCCGCTATCATCGTTCAGCGGTCGGGTACGTGCCGGCCAACGTGGGCAGCCTGGTGCTCGTGCAGGGTACTAACGAGCGCGCCGCCGAGATCGTCGCGCCGTTCTTCAATCCACTGGTCGTGGTCGACAGCCTGGACGAGGCGCGCGCGCGTCTGCAGGCACAGCCTGCTTGAAGCCATCTTCGCGCTGCCGTCCGCTTGACCGATGCTGTTCAGCGCACCACGTTGTAACGCGCCGCGTGCGATGTCTGTGGGAGCGGAACAGTGCTCGCCACATGCTTCGGCTCACGACCAATTCGAGACAGCATAGCACCGACAATGAGCGTCGCTGGGATCGAAACTGCGAACCATATCGCAAGGCAAGACAACAACGCTGACATATCGAGTTACTTTCTCTTTTTTCCTCAATGCCCACTCGCTCTAAGCATCGATTTGGACAGTATTCTTTACATTCTAAACCGAGGATACCGAATCGAACTGCCGCTCGTCAAATTTCTGTCATCTCGGTTCAGCGCCCCAATTGGGCGATGAGCAGGTCGAGCGCCAGCATCGGCGAGATGCGGCCCGTCTTGATGCGGAGATCGTATGCTTGCAGCGCGCGAAAGATGCGCTCCAGCTCTTCCATCTGAAAAGCGCGCGACTGGCGCGCGACTTTTTCGGCCGGATAGGGGTGAACCCCGAGCATTTGCGCCAGGTCTTTCGGCGAGCCGCCGCTGACGAGATGTTCTTTGGCCAGCAGCAGCAGGCGGAACTGGCGCACGATCATGCCGTAGAGTCCGAAAACGTCCTCCTGCTGAGCCAGCAGCCGGTGCATCAGGCCGCTGGCATGTTGGGCGCGCCCTTCCGCGATCGCATCGACCAGCTCGAACATGTTGGCCTCGGACACGTAGGGCGTCAGCAGCGCGACATCCGCTTCGGTGATCGCGCGTTCGCCGCCCACGTAAGCAGCGAGTTTTGCCAGCTCGTTGTCCGCTGCGCGAATGTCCGACTGGATGACGCTGGCGAGAGCTGCCGCCGCGCGCGGCTCGATCGGCGTGTAGTGGCTCTCCTGAGCGCGTTTGATGATCCATCCAGTCAGGTCTTTGGGCACGGTGAACAGCTTCTCCTGTCCCCAGCTTCGATCGCGGACGAGCTGGAGCAGTTTGTTCCGGTCGTCGATGCGCCCCTGCTCGGCCAAGATCATCCTGCACCAGTCGGGCAGGCTGCCGAGCTGTTCGACCAGCGCGTCGATCATCTTGCGCCCGGTGTTCCCAGCGCCTTTGCGTGTGAGATGCGACAGCAGCCCTTTGACGACCACAACGCGCACATCCGACAAGAATGGAAACGCCAGTGCAGCGCTCAAGATGTCGTTGAGTTCGGCGCTTGAACCGTCGAAGATCGTCAA
>CAYTME010000023.1:10036-15492 GCA_964438415.1 uncultured Pleurocapsa sp.
GTTGAGTTCGGCGTTGACTCCTGCCGTGAGGGCGGCGCACAACCGCTGCGCTTCTTCTTCGACGCGCAGCACATCGTCGCCATGCAGCACGTAGACGATCGCGTTGGGGGTCCTCATGAGGATCGGGTGCGCACGCGATGGACGATCAACGGCTCGCCGCCGAACGGTGAGGGGAATTCTTGGCGCTTGATATCGATCAGCTCAAGGTCGCCGGGATCGCCATCGGTGGTGAAGTGGCGCTGCAAGGTGAGACCCAGCGGCTGCGAGATCAGCCCTGCCACGATCACGAGCACCATCACCAACGGCAGCCGTGCGAACCAGGCGCGCCTTTCCGCACCGGTCAGGCCGGCCATCGCCGCCAAGCTGGTCATGAGCGCTGTCGTCACGAGGTTGGTGCCGCAGTTGGGGTGAATGGCGAGCTGCCGTTCGCCGGCACGCAGCCGGCGCAGCGCCTCGCGCGCCGCCAGCTCGACGGCCTCGGTAGGCACATTGCCGAGCAGATAATAACCGCCGACATCGCTGCGCCCAGCCATCCGCAAATTGCGGATGCGCGAGGCGAGGATGGTGATCGTGGCATGTTCGAGACCGTGGTTGCGCCGCGTGGTGCGCACCGCCGGCAGGTTGAGAGCGGGGCGGGCGAGCCGCGCCAGTGCTTGGATCATGATCGCTGTCCTCTGTGCCGATGCTTGCAACTGTATCACGGGATTCAGGCGGCGAAAAGTCGACGACATCTCGATGCTGTCCATACGAAGGATTCGATGGGTCAAAATGGCATTACAATTACAATCGTAGATGGGTGCGCGAATGGCCCACTGTTTTCAAGGTTATATGAAAGAGGAGACACGATGCCGCAGCTACAGCGTTATGCCTGGTTGATGCTCCTGATCCTGCTGCTCCTGCCGAGCGTGGTGTTTGCGCAGGATGCCCAGTCGATCGCGATCGGCGATACGATCGAGGGTGTGCTGTCCGAAGCCATGCCAACACGAGTCTATGCTTTTGAAGCGGAACGCGATCAGGTCGTCACCATCACGATGGTGTCCGACACGGTCGATACGTATCTGACGCTGCAAGATGCTGAAGGGCGGACTTTGGCGACCGACGACGACGGTGCCGGCAGCCTCGACGCGCGGATCGCGGCGTTCAGAATCCCTGCCGACGGGACGTACACCATTTTGGCGGCGAGCTACGAGTCGGCGCGCGCTGGCGGCTTTTCTGAAGGGTCGTTCACGCTGACGCTCGAAGAAGATCAATCGGCGCTCGAATACGGCTTCACGATCGAGGGCACGCTCACCTCAAGCGAACCTTCGGCCTTCTACACCTTCACGGGTGAACAGGGTGATACCATCCTGATCACCATGATCGGCGATAGCGGGCTGGATACCTATCTGTATCTGTACCAGGGCACGGACACGACCAATCAGATCGCTAGCAATGACGACGGCGCGGGCAATCTCAACTCGCTGATCGGGCCGTTCTCGCTGCCGGAAAGCGGCACCTACACGATCCGAGCCACCAGTTACAGCGGACAGGCGACCGGCTCATTCACCTTGACGCTGGAGCGCGCCGAGGTCGCGACTTTGGAAATCGGAGAGAGCGTTGAGGGCCGCTTCACGGCACAGCGCCAGTTCCTTTACTACCAGTTCACCGGCGAGGCCGGCGATATCATCGACTTGACGGCCGAGGGCGGTGCCGCGCTCGGTGTTTCGATGGTGCTCAACGGTCCCGATGGCTTCCAGGTCAATTACAGCGACTCCTACAGCGGCAGCGATCCGCGGATCAGCGCTTACCAATTGACTCAGACGGGTACCTATGTCGTCATCATCCGCACGCTCGAAAGCGGCACACAGGGCAAGATCACGCTGCGCTTCGACCGGTCGGAGCTTGCCTCGCTGGATGAAGGGGTGCAGAAGATCTCATTCGGCAGCAGCGTGACCCGCAGCACGCTGAGCTTCACGGGCGATGCAGGCGAAACCGTCACGATGACCCTCAGCTTGACCGGCGGAGACCAGATGTCGCCGACTGTCTCCGTGTCTCAGTCGGGGACGACCTTCACCTACATCAGCAGCAGCTCCGTGAAGAGCCTGACCGTCACCTTCTTTGTGCCGAGCAGCGGTCAGGTGCTCGTACAGATCGAGGAGTACAGCTATCGGGACCTCGAAATTGAGGTGATGCTGGAGCGCGCTGAGGCGTAGACGCGCTGCTGCAGATTTTGAATCGAAACGAGCAGGGACGGAGTGGGCGGACAAGCCCGCTCCGTTTTTGTGACATCCCGTGCCGGCTGGCATTACTGAGACAAATGTGCCAATGCGTGATACACTCGGCGCTCTCAGAAGAAAGGGATGCTCATGCTGGTCAATCTTCCCGCGAATTACGAGGCATTTTCGACGCTCGGCTGGCCCGATATCGAACAGCACTGTCAGGCGCTGCAAGCCCGCCCGCTCAGCCCAGAGTCGATTCATGAGTGGCTGAGCGATTGGACAGCGCTGGCCGAGCTGATCGATGAGACGCTGACGCGCTTCTACGTGGCGACGACGCTCGATACGACCGATGAGGCGGCGGAGAAGCGCTATCTGGAGTATCTCGACAAGGTGATGACGCCCTGGCGCAGCGCCGAGCAGCGTCTGCGCGAGAAGCTGCTGGCGTCGGGCATCGAGCCGGCGGGGTTTGCCATCCCGCTGCGCAACATGCGCGCAGCGGCGGAGCTGTTCCGCGAGGCCAACCTGCCGCTCTTCAACGAAGAAAGCCGCCTGGGCACCGAATACAGCAAGATCATCGGCGCGCAGACGGTCGATTGGGATGGTGAGGAGCTGACGCTCACTCAGCTCGTCCCGTTCTTGCAGAGTCCCGATCGTGCGCTGCGCGAGCGCGCTTTTCGCGCGGCGGCGGCTCGTCGCCTGCAAGATCGCGAGTCTCTCGATGCGCTTTGGGTCAAATTCCTGGATGTGCGCCGGCAGATCGCAGCCAATGCAGACATGCCCGATATGCGCGCTTACGCGTGGAAGAGCAAGCTCCGCTTTGACTACACGCCCGACGACAATCTGCGCTTTCTCGACTCGATCGAGGCAGTGGTCGTGCCTGCGGCGGCGCGCCTGCTCGAACGCTATCGTCAGCAGATGGGTGTGGATGTGCTGCGCCCCTGGGATGCGGACTGGCGCGTCACCATCGATCCGCTCAACCGCCCGCCGCTCAAACCGTATCGTTCCACAGATGAATTGGAAGAGCGCTCCGGTGCTATTTTCCATCGCGTCGATCCCGGCCTGGGCGCGTTTTTCGACACCATGCGCCGGGAGCATCTGCTCGATCTCGATAACCGTAAAGGCAAAGCACCGGGCGGTTACTGCACCTACTTCGCCAATGCCAAACGGCCGTTCATCTTCATGAACGGCGTCGGCAGCCATGACGATGTGCAGACGATGCTGCACGAGGCCGGTCACTGCTTCCATGCTTTCGAGACGAGCAAACTCCCATACTATCAGCAGGCCGAAGTGACGATGGAGTTTGCCGAGGTCGCATCGATGGCGATGGAGCTGCTCGCCGCGCCCTACCTGACGCACGATCAAGGCGGCTTTTACACGCCCGCCGAAGCCGCCCGCGCCCGCGTCGATCACCTGACCAAGCTGATCCGTTTTTGGTGTTACATGGCGGTGGTCGATGGCTTCCAGCACTGGGTGTACACACATCTCGAAGATGCCAAAGACCCGCGGCAGACCAGTGCGAAGTGGGTCGAATTGTGGCAGCGCTTCATGCCCGTCGAGGACTGGACGGGCTTGGAACCGGTGCTCGAGTCATACTGGCACCGTCAGCTTCATATCTTTGAACTGCCGTTCTATTATGTTGAGTACGGGCTGGCGCAGCTCGGCGCGGTGCAGATTTGGCGCAATGCGCTGACCGACCAAGCGGGGGCGGTCGCCAGCTACCGGCGCGCGCTCGCGCTCGGCGGCACGGTGACGCTGCCCGAACTCTTCCAGACGGCTGGCGCGCGCTTCGCGTTCGACGCGGCGACACTGCGCGATGCCGTCAGCCTGATCGAGGAGACGGTCGAGCGGCTGGAGCAGGTGCACTGAGTCTACAGCTCCGGTATCGTGAACAGCCCATCGTCACCGGGCGGGTAGGGGATGACCTGGATCACCGCATCCAGATTGAGCGGCCCGTATAAATGTGGAAACAGCTCCCCTTGGGGACGGTAAACCCCGGTTGGGGCTTCGTACCGTAAATCGGCGGTCAGCCGCTCCGGATCGACGACGAGCAGGATCAGGTCCCTGCGCCCGATGTACTGCGCATTGGCAATGCGGGCGACCTGACCTGGCATCGAAAAATGGATGAGTCCCTCGGTCTCCAAGCTGGGCGCGCGGTAGCTGCCTTGGGCTTGTGCGCGCTGCCAGTCGGTCTCAGTCGTCATGTGTAGGATAATGTTCATTTCCCAGTCCTCATTCTCCCGTATGAGCAGAGTCGATACATCATCGGAGCGCGGGTCGGTGATATAGCCGTACAGCAGGCGCTCGACGCGGAAGCCGGATTTGAGCTGAGGCGTCAGCGTGGGGTCGCTCAGTTCGCCTGCGACCACACGATCGACATAGGCCTCGACGCTCATCTGGCCGCGCACAGCCTGATAGCCCGGCAGCAGCCCGGCCACGAATTCACCGCGCAGATTGAGCCGGCGCACGAGCGCCGCGCGTGCCGCGTAGAGTCGGCGCGAAATGCCGCGCCCGCGGAAAGCCGGACGCACACTCATGTCAATACCGTAGAGCCAAAGGCCTTTCGGGTTATGGGTGCAGATCGTGTTGTGGCCGATGAAGTCGAGGAAGTGCGCCGGCAGCTCGCCGTAATCCGCACGCATGGTCGTCGTTGCGCCCGCGACCTGCTCGCTGTCGGGCGTGCGCACGATCGCGGTGAACTGGCCGTCCGGGAAGATGCGGACGTGGCTGCGGTAATGATCGGCGGTGAACAGCTCCTCTTGTGGCAGCGTCGGATAGCAGGTGCGCTGAAAGGCCGCCAGCGCTTCAGCATAGGCGGCCTGTGTCGGGACGACCTCGATCTCCAGCCCGCTCATGCCAGCCCAATGTAGACGGTTTTGCTCTCAAGGTACTCGTGTAGGCCTTCACTGCCGCTTTCGCGCCCGATGCCGCTGGCCTTCATGCCGCCGAATGGCGCTTCCGGCGTGACGGGCATCCACTCATTGATGCCGATCATGCCGAATTCCAGCCGCTCGTACAGGTGGATGGCCGTTGCAAGGTCGTTCGTCTGCACGTAGGCGGCCAGACCAGCTTCGAGACCGTTGGCGAGCGCAATCGCCTCGTCAGGATCGGAAAACGGCATGATCGGCATGACCGGCCCGAACAGCTCTTCCTGGTAGATCGGCATGTCCAGGCCGACGTTGGCGATCACCGTCGGGCGGTAGAAGTAGCCGCGCGGCACATCCGCCGGGCGTTCGCCGCCGGTCAGCACCTGCGCTCCCC
>CAYTME010000023.1:15531-18564 GCA_964438415.1 uncultured Pleurocapsa sp.
AGCCGGTCGCGCTGAACGGCGTTGATCAGCGGGCCGACATCGGTCTCAGGTTCGAGTCCGCTGCCCAGGCGCAGCTTTTCGGAGAGCTGGACAGCGCGATCGATGAACTCCTCCGCGATCTGGCTGTGGACGAGGAACCGCTGCGGCGCGATGCAAACCTGGCCGTTGTTGCGAAACTTGCTGCCGACCGCCGCCGCCGCGACCTTGGCCACATCGACATCAGGCATGATGATGACCGGCGCGTTGCCGCCCATCTCCAAAGCGAGTTTGGTCACTGTGCGCGATGCGCCGTCCATCAGCAGTTTGCCGACGCGCGTGCTGCCGGTGAAACTGATCTTGCGCACGCGCGGGTCGTCGAGCATGACCTGTCCCATCGCCGCCGGGTCGCCGTTGATGACATTGATGACACCGGCGGGTGCGCCGCTTTCGTGCAGCGCCTGTGCCAGGAGCATGGCCGAGCGCGGCGTGTATTCCGACGGCCGCCCGACGACCGTGCAGCCCGCGCCGAGCGCCGCCGCCCAGACGCGGGTGACGTTGTAGACGGGGAAGTTCCAGGCCGTGATCGTCCCGACGACGCCGATCGGCTGGTAGATGACCATCGTCCGCCGCGATGCCTTGCGGTCCGCGATGATGCGCCCGTACGCGCGCTTGCCCTCTTCGGCGTACCATTCGAAAAAGTTGGCACCCGTCGTCCACTCGCCGGTCGCTTCGCGCAGCGGTTTGCCGCACTCTTCCGATGTGATGCGCGCCAGCGTGTTGATGCGCGCGCGAATCCAGTCGGCGGCCCCTTTGAGCACGGCAGCGCGTTGGTAGGGGGTCTGGCTTGCCCAAGCGGGCAGCGCGGCCGCGGCAGCATCGACCGCCGCCCGCGCATCGGCGGCATCGCCGAACGGCATTTCGCCGATCACGTCCTCGGTCGCCGGGTTGATGAGCGCCCAAGTCCCGCCGTTCGCCGCATCGACCCATTGCCCGCCGATAAGCTGCTTGTAGATCAGATCTGTCATAGGCAAAATCCCATTGTCGAGTCACCGTTTCCGTGGCTGCTGACTATATATGACCACCAATAGAACGCAACATGGCACATGTACAGTTGGTATTTTTTAATACTTGAGTGTGTTCCGTCTCGGTGGTGTGCGCAGACCCCGCTCATCGCGTTAACCTGTGAATCATGTTTACCTGTATACTGTCAGTTCTCGATGGTTGTTACTGTAAGGGAGTTGGGTTCTCTATGAGCGGTGCTGCAAATCACGAGGTCTACGAGACTGCCACGCTGGCAGGCGGTTGTTTTTGGTGTCTCGAAGCGGTTTACGACCAGCTCCGAGGTGTGGTCGATGTGGTTTCCGGTTACGCGGGCGGGCACGTTCCCAATCCCAGCTATCAGGCCGTTTGCACCGGCACGACTGGCCATGCCGAGGTCGTGCAGATCAAATACGATCCGAGCGTCGTCAGCTTCGGCGATCTGCTCGATGTCTTCTTCACCATCCATGACCCGACGACACTCAACCGTCAAGGCAACGATGTCGGCACGCAGTACCGCTCGGCCATTTTCACCCATTCGGCCGAGCAGGAGCAGATAGCGCGTCAGAAGATCGCCGACATCGAGGCGGCGCGTTTGTGGCCGAATCCGATTGTGACCGAGGTCGTGCCGCTGGATACCTTCTATCCGGCGGAGGACTACCATCAGGAATACTTCGCCCGCAATCCGTTCCAGGGCTACTGCCAGGTCGTCGTGGCGCCGAAGGTCGCCAAGTTCCGCAAGCAGTATGTCGACCGGCTGAAGGCCTGAGCTGCTGCGACCGGCTGGCTGTGGGGATGGCGAAAAGCCATCAGCTTGTGATTTTGGCCGTGATAGTCAATCGAGGGATCTTCAGTTGAGACAGATGCGTCGTCGTTTGTGGCTGTTCGCCGCCTTCTCGATCCTGCTCATGGCGATGCCGGCTCGCGGCCATGCCCAGTCGATCACCCCGGTTCCGACCCTGCCTGCACCGCTCGATGAAGCCGATGCTGCACTTTGGCGCGGGGACTACGCGACGGCAGTATCGCTGTACACGGCAGCGACGCAAAGGCCGGAAACCTCGTGCGCGGCCGCCTACGGGCTGGGCGTGACGTATGGGCTGATGGATCGGCATGTAGAGGCAGCGCTTGTCTTGACGCAGCAGATCGAAGCCTGCGGCGTCTCGTTTCGCAGCCTGGTGCTGCGCGGCGCGGCGCGTCAGCGCAGCGGCGATGCCGCGGGCGCGCAGGCCGATTACGAAGCGGCGCTGACTTTGCAGCCGGGAGCGATCGACAGTTATCTGTATGAGCGGATCGCGACCGTCAACCCCGACGCCAGTGCGCTCTATCTGCGGCTGGCAGCGGAGAGCGGGCGCGAGCCGCAGGGCGAGTACGTGCTGCGCAGCGAGCTGGCGCAGATCTACCGCATCATCGGGCGCGCGGATGAAGCGCTGACGCAGTACACCACGATCCTAGAGCGCGGTTTGCTCAGCGATGAACAGCGCCGGGACGCCGCGGCGATCGCCGTGCAGGCCGCCAATATCGAGATCGCGGCTGGCGCTCTGGAGGCGGGTTACGCGCGGCTTCAGCGGGTGCTGGTCGATTACGAGACGACCCCGGCGGCCTTCGACGCGCTGGTCGCGCTGATCAATGCTGGACAGCCGGTCGATCTGCTGACGCGGATGCGCATCAATGTGCGGAATGAGAATTACCGGCCCGTCGTCGGTGTGCTCACCGATTATCTGGCCAACCCGCCCGCCGGCGAGGCCGTCTCGCCGGAGCTGTACCTGCTGCTGGGGCGCAGCCAGCGCGCCCTCGGCGATCTGAGCGCGGCGCTGCAAACGTTTCAGCGCCTACGCGATCTGTACCCAGGCGACCCGGCCGCTGCACAAGCCGCGCTGGAGCAGGCGGAGACCCACGCGGCAGCGAACGATACTGCCAATGCGCTGGCGGCCTACCAGGCGGTCGCCGCCGGCTATCCACAGTCGGATGCTGCGGCGGATGCGCTGCTGCGGGCGGCGCGGGCGCTGCGCGCCGCTG
>CAYTME010000023.1:18588-23909 GCA_964438415.1 uncultured Pleurocapsa sp.
CAGGCGATCGCTTTTTACGACCAGCTTGGGCGTTCGTACCCGTCCAGTGCGCCGGCGCGCGAAGGGCTGTTCGAAGCTGCGCGTCTGCTGCAGGCGGCAGGCGACTCGCAGCGCGCTGCCGAGTTTTACGCCCGCAGCGGCTCGGCGCACGCGCTGCTCTGGCGCGGCAAAGTGCTGCAGGGGGTCGGCGACCTGGCAGGCGCGCGTGAAGCCTGGCAGGCGGCTGTGACCGCCGATCCTGGAACGTTTTTCAGCCGGCGTGCCTGCGCGCTGCTGGAGAATGTGCCGCCCTTCCAGCCCTCGACGCAGACGCGCCTGCCAGGGACGACGCCGCAGGATATCGCGGCGGCCGAGGTTTGGGTCGGGCAGACGTTCGGACGTGCGCCGGTCACGGCGGCGCTCGCGCCGGAGCTGGCGCAGCATCCGCTGCTGCTGCGGGGGACGGAACTATGGGCGCTCGGCTGGCAGCAGGAAGCCAACGCGGAGTTCATCGCGCTGCACCGGCTGTATCGCGGCGACCCGGTCGCCATGTTCCAGTTGATGGGCTACTACCAGGGTATCCGGGCGTATCGCGCCTCGATCATCGCCGCGGTGCGCGTGATCGTGCTCTCCAACGCACCGATTCCATCTGTGCCGGCGTACATCGCCCAGGCGGCCTACCCGATCTACTACCCCGACCTCGTGCTGGCTGCGTCGCGCGAGTACGGCCTCGATCCGCTGTATGTGGCGGCGCTCATCCGCCAGGAGTCCACCTACGACGCCGGCGCGACGAGCGTCGTAGGGGCGCGCGGCCTGATGCAGCTCATGCCGGCGACGGCGGCGGACGTGGCCGGGCGTATGGGGATGCAGGGCTTCCAGCAGCGCGATCTCGTGCGGCCGATCGTCAACATCCCGATGGGGGCGTTCTATCTCGGCTCGACGCGCGACTTTCTGGACGGCGATGTGATCGGCGCGCTGCTCGGCTATAACGCCGGGCCGGGACGTGCGGCACAGTGGGTGCGGCAGGCGAGCGGCGATATCGATCTCCTTTACGAGACGATCCCGTTCGAGGAGACGCGGCTGTATCTCGATATCATCTACGGCAACTTCGCTGTCTACCGTGCGCTCTACGGGGACGGGATGCCCGACTGCATGTTCAGCGTGGCTCCGCCCCCACCTGCGACCCCGAGCGCGTGAGCGCGCCTACTTGCCCTCTTTCTCGTAGGGGACGCCGTCGGCTTTTGGGGCGACGGCGCGCCCGACCAGACCGGCCAGCACAATGATGGTGACGGCATAGGGCACCATCTGTAAGAACTGCGACGGCACCGTCACACCGAGCAGTTGGAAGCGCGCGCCCAGGGCATCGGAAAAGCCGAACAGCAGACCGCCGCTAAATGCGCCGAACGGCATCCACTTGCCGAAGATCATGGCGGCCAGCCCGATGAAGCCGGTGCCGGCGGTCATGTTGTCGTCGAAACTGCCGATCTGTTCGAGCGAGAACCACGCGCCGCCCAACCCGGCGATCATGCCGCCGATCAGGACGTTGATCCAGCGGTTGCGGATGACGTTAATGCCCAGCGTGTCCGCTGCTTTCGGGTTTTCGCCGACGGCGCGCGTGCGCAGACCCCAGCGTGTGTAGAAGAGGATGATGTGCGTCGTGATCAGGATGATGAACATGGCGTAGAAGATCGGCCGCCCGCTGAAGAAGATCTCGCCGACGATCGGGATATCGCTCAGCACCGGGATCACGATCGGCTGGAGCGTCTCGCGCCCCGCCTCGGATGACAGCAGCACCTCGCGGCGGACGAAGCTGGTCACGCCGACGGCAAGGATGTTGATGACCGTGCCGCTGACGATCTGGTTGGTTTTAAATGTGATGCTCAACCACGCGTGGAGTGTCGCCATCAGGCCGCCCGCCGCCACCGCGGTCAGCACGCCGATGAACTGCGCGACCGGCGTCGTCAAGCTGCTGCCGAGCAGCGTGAAGGCGACGAAGCCGAAGCACGCGCCGGTCAGCATCATGCCCTCGATGGCGATATTGACCACGCCGGAGCGTTCGCACCAGATGCCGGCCAGCGCGCCCATCACGATCGGGGTTGCCAAGCGCACACTACCTTGCAGGAGCTGCGTCACGTTGGTGCTGTTGCCCGCTGCCGCCAGGACGATCACCGTCGGCAGCACGAGCAGACCGTTGATCAACATCCAGGTGTGTTTGGCGCGTTCGAACCGCATCGGCGCGAACACGGCGAACAGCCCGCCCGCGATCCACAGCAGCCCGATCGCGATCACGTAGGGGGCAGTCGGCACATTGAGCTGCGGCAGATTGCGCCCGAAGGTCAGCCTTGTGATCGTCTCAGGGGCGTAGCCTCCGGAGGCGGCGATCAGGATCGCCCCAAAGACGATGAACAGTACCCCAAAGATGCCCTGCCGCGTCACGCGGATACGATCGCGCCAGGTTTCGGCGGGCAGCGCGATGTCGCTTGTCGGATTGATCGCAGTCATCGGTGTATTCCTTTGGCTAGCCGCCCCAGCCCTTCGCAAATACATTGGTGACCTGTTCTTCCGCCTCCGGCACCCGCCACAGGTAGCGGATGATGGCGTCGGCGGCGATGAACATAATGATAAGCGCTTGGATGATCTTGACCAAGTCGATCGAAATGTCGGCGCGCACCTGCATCAAACCCGCGCCAGAGAGCAAAGCGCCCCACAGGAAACCCGCGATCGGCATATTGCGTGGGTTGCTGCGCGCCAGCAGCGCGACCGCAATCGCGTCAAAACCGACACCAGAGAAGAAGGCAGGCTGCATGTTGTACTGCACACCGCTGACCTCGATCGTCCCGGCCAGACCGCCCAAGGCTCCTGCCAGCGCGAGCGCCAGGACGATGTTGCGCGGCACGCTCATGCCCGCGTAACGGGCAGCGCTGCTGTTTGCGCCGACCGTGCGCAGCTCGAAGCCGAGGGTCGTGCGCTGGAGGAACCAATCGGTCAGCCAGACGGTCAAGACCATGATGACGAGGCCGATGTGCAGCGTCCCGCGCACATTGATGACCTGCAAGAACAAGCCGACGAGCGCGACTGCCAGCCCCAGGATGATCGGACGCAGCAGCGCGCGCGTGTGCTTGGCGATGGCTTCGCGACTGTTCCACGCGATGAACGCCGCGACGACGATGCCGGCCAGGATCATGATCCAGGGCGAGAACTCAGTGAAGCGCGGCAGCCGTGCTTCCATGTCGATGAACGGCGTGCGCGGGGTGCTGGCGGTCGTATCGAGCAGGATCACCGGGTTGGTCGATTTGATCAGCCAATCGACCATGCGGATGGCGATGTAATTGAGCATGATCGTCACGATCACCTCGTGCGCGCCGGTGTACGCCTTGAGGACGCCCGGGATCGCGCCCCACAAAAAGCCGCCGAAAACGCCGACGAGCAGCATCAGCGGCAGATGGATGAAGATCGGCAGGTCGCTGAAGATCGGCGAGAACCCGACCCAGACCGACAAGATGGCACCCGCGTAGAGCTGCCCTTCAGCACCGATGTTGAACAGGCCGGCCTTGAAACCCAACGCCACCGCCAAACCGGCGATGATAAATGGGATCGACCGCACGAGCATCGCTTCCAAATTCTCGGGAAAGAAGACCAGCGCGCTGCCGCCCAGTTTCAGATAGACCTGCTGCAAGACGCTGGCACCGCTCGCATTCACACCGTAGATCGCCCCGGCCAAATCCGTCCCAGAGGCGGTCAGCAGACGGTTGCCTGGGCGTCGAATCACCGTGTTGGCGGCGAGTGCGCTGTCAAGCTCCTGTTGGAGCGCCTGCGCGACATCCGGATTCGTCAGCAGGCCACCGCTGTACAAACTGCGCACGATCTGGATCTGTTCGGAGAGGGCGGCTCCATTGAGGACACCAGCTGCCGCCATCATCTCGGCGATTTCCGATGCTTGCAGCGCCGTGCTGGCAGCCACGCGCGCTACCTGCGCGCTGTCGGCGCTCGTAGTGCCGACGTCAAGCGTCGCCAGCGCCGCCAGGTCGAAGGCCTCTGGGCTGTCGAGCGCGATGCCCGCCGCGCTGAGCAGATCCGCCTGTTCGATCAGGCGTCCAAGGCGGACGATACCCTCGGCATCGACGATCTGGATGTAGCGCAGCAGATCGGCGTCGCTGTAACTGGCGGCTGACGGGGCCAGCGCTTCGATCTCGGCGCGCAGCGCTTGCGACAGGGTGTCACTGCCGCGCACCTGTTCTCCCAGGCTGCGCACGGCGCTGCGCTGCGCCTCGAGCAGCTCGGCGACCAGCGGCCGCAGCGCGTCGAGCGCCTCGGCGCCGAGCGTTTGCAGCGCGCCGATGTTGAGGCTCAGATCGGCCAGGGTTTGGTCGTTCACCTCGCCCAGCAGGGGTAGGATGTCGGCGTAGCGTTCGGCGGTGTTCGTGCCGAGCGTCGCATAGGCGGCGGCGGACTGCGCCAGACGACGCAGGCCGCGCTCGGACAAGTCCGCACTATCGGCGAACGGCAGGACTTGATCGAGATCGCCTCGATCGAGCTGGTCGTTGATGGCGATGCCGATCGAGCCTTCGATGAGGGCGCTGTAGGCAGTGCCGACGATGCCCAAACCTCGACTGAAATCGCCGCGCGCGCCGGTGGCGATCATGAACGGGATGGTGATGATGAGCGCCGTGAGCACCGCCAGGATCGGCACGAGCGAGGGCGAGATGCGCCTCCAGGCGAGGGCGACGGGCGCGATCGGCGATGCAGTGCGTAATGTGGCTTCAGTCATGGATGATCGCTTTCGTGGGCTGCTGTTCGTCCAGATGCACACCGGCCATCAGAAGGCCGATCTGGCTGCGTTCGGCGCGTTCGATCGGCACGATGTCGATGATCTGGCCGCCATACATAACCGCGATCCGATCGGACAGTGACAGGATCTCATCCAGCTCTGCCGAGACGAGCAGCACCGCCATGCCGCTGTCGCGCATGCGGACGATCTGCTTGTGAATGAATTCGATCGAGCCGACATCGAGACCGCGCGTGGGCTGCGCGGCGATCAGCAGCCGTCCCGAACGCGAGAACTCGCGAGCCACGATCGCCTTCTGCTGGTTGCCGCCGGAGAGTTTGCTGATGTTGACATAGATATTGGGCGTGCGCACGTCATACTCACGGACGAGCCGCTCAGCGTGCTCCTCGATCTGTTCATCGACCGTGACGACGCCCGCGCTGAAAGGCGGTTCGAAATAAGTTTGCAGGACGAGATTGTCTTTGATCGGAAACGAGGCAACCATGCCGTTCTTTTGACGGTCTTCCGGCACGTGGGCAGACCCCAATTCGATCACCTGGCGGGGCTCGGCGACCTG
>CAYTME010000023.1:23919-24275 GCA_964438415.1 uncultured Pleurocapsa sp.
CATCATGGCCGTCGATGTAGACATGACCGCTGAAGACGGGACGCAGCCCCGTGATCGCTTCGACCAGCTCGGTCTGGCCGTTGCCCTGCACGCCAGCGACCCCCAGTATCTCGCCGGCGCAGACTTCGAGCGAGAGATCGCGCACCGCCAGCAGATCACGATCGTCCTTGACGGTCAGATGGCGAATGACGAGCACCGGCGCCTGCGGCTGCGCCGAGGTCTTGTCAACGCTGAGGAGGACATCGCGGCCCACCATCATCGCCGCCAGCGACTCCTGCGTCGCCGTGCGCGGGTCGGCGTGTCCCGCGACTCTACCGCCGCGCAGCACCGTGATCCGGTCGCTGATTTCGAGCACC
>CAYTME010000023.1:24352-26390 GCA_964438415.1 uncultured Pleurocapsa sp.
GTCGAACAGACCTTCGGCCTCTTGTGGTGTCAGGACGGCGGTCGGTTCGTCCAGGATCAGGATATCGGCCTTGCGGTAAAGGGCTTTGATGATTTCGACGCGCTGCTGGACACCCACCGGCAGATCCTGCACCATCGCATCCGGATCGACCTCCAAGCCGTATTGGTTAGCGATCTCCAAGATGCGCTTTTTGGCAGCCCGGCGGTCGAGGAACAGACCTTTGACCGACTCGTTGCCGAGCATGACATTCTCGGTTACGGTCAAGACGGGCACGAGCTGGAAGTGCTGATGCACCATGCCGATGCCGAGTGCGATCGCGTCGTTCGGGTTGTGGATGTGAACTGGTTTGCCATTGACCAAGATCTCGCCTTCATCCGGCGCGTAGAGGCCGTAGATCAGGTTCATGAGTGTGCTCTTGCCAGCGCCGTTTTCGCCCAACAGACCTAGGACTTCGCCTTTGTACAGTGACAGGTCGATGTGGTCGTTGGCGAGCACGCCGGGGAACCGCTTCGTCAACCCGCGCACTTCGAGCACGGGCGTGCCTTGTGCCATGAAGGTCTGCCTCTCGATGAAGAATGGGCGGCCAATTGGCGCGCGAGTATAACGAACGCTTAGCTGCACTGCTAGACATGTGTCGGTTTCGGCAGCGGCTGTGTCCGGCATCCGATCGGGGAAGCGATGCCTGATGCATCCGAGGTGCCAGCCCGCTCATCGACTTCAGAGCGCTGGAGACACCGCCTGCCGTGGACGAAACGGCCGATGTCTTGGCCGAAAGGGACTGCGGACGTCGAGTCATTCCTCGCCCAGCTGCGCACTCCTAGTGAAAACCGCGCGGCCGCTCCGCTTCACGTCACGACTCTTCGAACAGATGGATCTGCTTGACGGCAACTTGAAGGTTAGTGCGCACGGCTGGATCGCTCAATTTCAAGCCGCACAGTGTCTCGATGCGTTCAAGCCGGTAATTGAGCGTGCTACGGTGGATCATGAGCGCCTCGGCGGCCTGGACGCCGTTGGCTCCGACATCGAGATAGACTTCCAACGTGTGGAACAGGTCGGCTCCCTGCTCACTCAGCAAAACGCGCAGGCGCGGCACATAAGGATTGCTGTGGAAAGCGGTCACCCCGGCGCGGTACAGCGTGTGCAGGTAGCCGAGCTGATCGAAAGCGAGCAGACCGCTGCCCTCGCCGAGCTTGCGCGCGATCTGAAGCGTGTCTTGACACTGTGCATACAGGTCAGCGACTCGAACGGCCCCTGAGTCGATGGAGCTGACCGCGACTCGCAGTGATCCGATCTGGCTTTGCTGGGTGCCACCCTGGACGGCGTCGCGGACGGCTCTGGCCATGTCGTAAGCCTCACCGTTGGCCTGCACGAGCATGAGCACCTGCCCGGCGAACTGGCCAACCACTGCCCGCCAGCCCTGCGCGGCGGTGAACCGGTTGGCGCGCCGGTCGATCTGGAGCAGCCGCTGCGAACTGCGGTCGCTGCTGTCGATGACGAGCATCGCCAGCGCGCCGGTCAGATCGAGGCCGTAGCGGAGGGCTTGGTCGGTCAGCACCGCCTCGCGGCCTGGCTCGGCCTGGATGAGCTGGCTCAGCAGGCCGCCTTTGAGCGACGCTTCTGCGCTCTGCACCGCTTCTTGATACAGGATCATCAGGGCGGCAACCGTCGCGCCGCTCTCGATGGCGAGCCGGTCGAGATCGGACAGCGGGCGGTCATCGGCGATGATCCAGATGTAACCGTACAGATCGCCGTGTACGACCACCGGCGCGAGCAGGCGCGGCATCTCCAGCCCGACATCGGGCATCGGGGGAATGGCGACCGGGCGCAGTGTGGCACGGATTTCGGGCAGGACGCCGCGCGTTTCGAGCGCCTGCACCAGGCGCGGATCGGTGCGTCCCTCTTTGATCGTGTAACGGCGCGCCTCGTCGTATTCGGCCAGGTTGTAGCTGGCAAAGGCCTCGAAGCGCTCGTTTTCGATGCTGACGGACTGGCCGATCAAGCGCGCCAGCGTTTCGGCCAGCCGTTTGAGGTCGCCACC
>CAYTME010000024.1:0-1244 GCA_964438415.1 uncultured Pleurocapsa sp.
GTGCAGGGTGTGCCCGTCGATCCGGTCGCAGCCGGCCGCATTTCCCTGCGTGAAGTCTGGGTCACCGGGTAGCGGACATCAGGACACCACCCCCATCAGCCCCCTGTCCACGCGGACAGGGGGCGCAGGGACGAGGCGAACTTCGTCCACTCGCTGTGGGGTGAGGTCGGATGCCGCCATCATTCGCTATGACCCCGGCTGCTTCCACACGAAACATCACCGCCCTGAACATCCCGCCTCGGCACAGCGCTGCCTGGCATCTGCGCGCTGCCTGGCGCAAGTCCGCGCCGGGTGTGGTCGGCGCGGTCATCTTCGGCTGCATCCTGCTGCTGACGGTCTTTGCGCCCGTCATCGCCCCGCGCGACCCGCTCGCCACCTCGGTGACGGCGCGTTTCACCGGCCCCTCGCCTGAATACCCGTTCGGGACGGACAACCTGGGGCGCGATGTCTTCTCTCGCGTGCTCTACGGTGGCCGCTCGATCCTCGCCATCGGCTTCCTGTCCGTCGGCGCTGCCCTCGCCATCGGCCTGCTGATCGGCACGATCAGCGGCTATCGCGGCGGCTGGCTGGATAACGTGCTTATGCGGGCGATGGATATCATGCTCAGCTTTCCGTCGGTGCTGTTGGCGATCCTGATCGTGGCGACGATCGGTCGCGGGACGCAGAACATCGTCATCGCCATCGCCTTCTCGCTGGTGCCCGTCTTCGCCCGCCTGGTGCGTTCGGTCGTGCTGGCGCTGCTGCACGAGGAATACGTGACGGCGGCGCATTCGCTCGGCGCGCGCGAGGGCGCGATCATTCGCCGCCACATCCTGCCCAATATCGTCGCGCCGATGATCGTTCAGGCCAGCGCGCTGCTGGCGGTGGCGATCAGCACGGCAGCGGCGCTCAATTTCATCGGTTTGGGTGTGCAGCCGCCCGACCCCGATTGGGGGTTGATGGTCGCCGACGGCCAAAAGATGCTCTACGACGCGCCGCATGTGCCGGTTTTCCCAGGCTTGGCCATCACGATCACGGTGCTGAGCATCAATTTCATCGGCGATACGCTGCGCGATTATCTCGATCCGCGGCTGCGGCGCAGCGGGTGAGGCAGCAGTCATGTCTTTCATCCTCAACCGCCTGCTCTGGCTGCCCGTCGTCATGTGGGTCGTCGCCAGCTTGACCTTTCTGGCGCTGCGCATCGTGCCCGGTAACCCGATCGAGTCGGTCGCCAATCAGATCCTCAATCCCGAACAGCTCGAGCG
>CAYTME010000024.1:1261-3455 GCA_964438415.1 uncultured Pleurocapsa sp.
ATCGTCCGATCTGGGAGCAGTATGGCGCGTTCATGAGCGACCTGCTGCGCGGCGATCTGGGCGTCTCGATGAGTTCGGGCATCTCGCTCAACCGCTTGATGTTCGAGCGCATGCCGCCGACGATCGAGCTGGCCATCCTCGCCCTGATCGGCAGCAGCGCGATCGGCATCGTGTCGGGCGTGCTGGCGGTCATCAGCCCGAGCAAGATCGTGCAGCTCACGATGCGTTTCTTGACCACACTCAGCTTGTCGGTGCCGATCTTTTGGGTCGGGACTCTGCTGGTGCTCATCTTCGCCGTCCGGCTGGGCTGGCTGCCGGCTGGGGGGCGCATCGGGCGCGTCGAATACGAGACGATCACCAACTTCATGCTCATCGATACCTTCCTGACGGGCAATTGGGAGGCGCTGGACAGCTATCTGCGCCATATGACTCTGCCCGCCCTCTCGATCAGCATGACGGCGGCGGGCTTCGTCGCCCGGCTGACGCGCTCATCGATGCTGGAGATCATGGCGTCAAATTACGTGCAGACAGCGCGCGCCAAAGGCCTCAGCGAACGCCGCGTCATCTGGGCGCATGCGTTCCGCAACGCGCTGCTGCCGCTCATCACGCTGCAAGGGCTGCTTTTTGGCACGCTGCTGGGCGGGGCAGTCATCACCGAAGTCGTCTTCACGCTGCCGGGGATGGGGCGCACGCTGCTGGACGCCATCCTCAAGCGCGATTACCCCGTCGTGCAGGGCGCAGCGATCTACATCGCGTTGGTGTACGTCGTCGTCAACCTGATCGTCGATCTGCTGTACTACGTCGTCGATCCGCGGCTGCGCAGGCGGTAAGCCGGGCGGCGGATGCGCCCCCCGCGCGCTGCACGGCCTGCAACTTCTGCCCTCAGCACGCGTATTACAAACAGTGTGAGCGCCCACCACATTAACGATAGCAAATCGGACATTACTTCAGGAGAAGTCGTATGCAAACATCGACGATGGTCGAGGTGCGTCAACTCGCCAAAACGTTCAAAGCGCGCGACGGCAAGACGATCGAGGCGGTCAAAGGCGTCAGCCTGGACATTCGGCGCGGGGAGATTTTCAGCCTGCTCGGCCCGAACGGCGCAGGCAAGACGACCACCATATCGATGATCAGCGGCCTGCTCGCCCCCACGCGCGGCGATGCGCTCATTGGCGGCCATTCGATCACGCGCGAGCCGCTGCGCGCCAAGCGCCTGCTCGGCGTCGTGCCGCAGGAGATCGCGCTCTACCCCACTCTGAGCGCACGGCAGAATATCGAATTCTTCGGCAGGATGTACGGCCTGAGCGGCGCGGAGCTGGCGCGGCGCGTCGATGAGGTGATCGATTTCATCGACCTGCGCGACCGCCAGCATGACCGCATCGAGACGTTCTCCGGCGGCATGAAGCGGCGCGTCAATATCGGCGTCGGGCTGCTGCACAAACCGGAGTTGATCTACATGGACGAGCCGACCGTCGGCATCGACCCGCAGAACCGCCGCCGCGTGCTGGAGACGGTCAAACGCCTGCAGCAGGACATGGGCATGACCGTGCTCTACACCTCGCATCTGATGGAGGAAGTGCAGGAGATCAGCGACCGCATCGCCATCATCGATCACGGCGAGATCATCGCCGAGGGCACGCTCGGCGAGCTGATCCAGAAGATCGGTGAGGAAGACCGGCTGACGTTCAAGGTCGGCGCGCAGCCCGTCAGCGATACCCTGCTGGCGCGCTTCCAGGCTGAGGTCGAAGGCGTGACCAGCGCGCGCTACGAGCGGCACGAGGTCAGCAACGGCGAGAGCGAAACGCTGATGGAGATCGACGGCGTGATCACCGTGCTGGCCAAGCGCGGACGCAAGGCGCTGCCCGATCTGCTGCGCATCGCCAATCAAGACGGGCTGGACGTGCTCTCGGTTGAGGTGCGCGAGCCTGATCTGGAAGGCGTCTTCCTGCATCTGACCGGGCGCGCGCTGCGCGATTGAGGGAGGGTGATCGATGTTTCAGCGTATCCTCGCCATCACCTGGAAAGAACTGTATACCACCTTCACCGATCGCAACCTGATCCTGGTCATGATCGTCACACCGCTGGCGCTTTCGACCATCATCGGCTCGGCCTTCAGCGGATTGATCGGCGGCAGCGGCGGTGATATCCCCGTGCGCGATATCCCGCTGGCGCTGGTCAATCTCGACCAGCCGGC
>CAYTME010000024.1:3494-11952 GCA_964438415.1 uncultured Pleurocapsa sp.
TACACTCTTTCCCTCCTGACGCTGAAGCGGACGCTGGCGATAACCCGCTGTTCGACCTCACCAATACGACGCTGCTCACAAGTGCCGAGGCGGCGCGCGCGGGCGTCGATAATGGCACGTACAATGTCGCCGTCATCATCCCAGCAGGTTTCACGGCGGGACTCACCTACGGGCAGGACAACCCAGATGTGCACGTGACACCGGTCGAGGTCTACAGCAGCCCCAACGCCCCGATCAGCGCCGGCATCGTGCGCAGCGTCGTCGAGAACATCACCAACACGCTGCTGACCGGCAGTGTTACGGTCGAGGCGACCATCGAGGCGCTGATCGCCGAGGCGCAGCGCAGCCCGGCTTTTGGCATCCAGTTCGGCCTCAGCTCGGTCGGTGGGACGTTCCAACCGGACTTCGCGCCTGCGTTCGATCCGGATGCCGCGCCGATCGCGATCGAGCAGCAGACGGTCAGCGGTGTGCGCACGACCTTCAATCCGCTGGTCTTCTTCGGCAGCGCGCAGGCGCTCTTCTTCATGACCTTCACCGCCATCCAGGGCGCGAACAGCATGTTGGAGGAGCGGCGCACATGGACGCTGCAGCGCCTGCTCGCCTCGCCAACGCCGCGCCTGACGATCCTGCTCGGCAAGCTGATCGCCACCTGGGTGACGTGCGTCTTTCAGGTGCTGCTGCTCTTCATCTTCCTGACACTGGTCGGCAGCCTGATCGCGGGCGAACTCCAGTTGATCTGGGGTGGCAACCTGCCGGCGATCCTGGCGGTCATCGGCGCTGCGTCGCTGGCGATGTGCGGCGTCGGCGCGGTCGTCACGGCGCTGGCGCGCACGCCGGAGCAGGTCAACATCGTCGGCGGCCTCATCGCCATCGTCTTCGGCCTCTTCGGCGGGGCGTTCTTCAACATCCAAGCGATCCCGCAGCTCACGCCGATCAGCCGTCTGACGCCGAACTTCTGGGGCACGGATGCGTTCACCAAGCTGGCGCTCGGCCAGTCGGATATCGGTCTCAACCTGCTCATCCTGACTGCTATCGGCGGCGCCCTGTTCCTGGCCGGCCTGCTGATCTTCAACCGCCGTTTGAGCGCGTGAGAGGTGCGACATGCGACCGATCATCGACATTGCTTTGAATGACCTGCGGATCATCTTCCGCGAACGCGATATTTGGATCAATATCCTGGTGCTGCCGCTGGTGCTCACGTTCGTCATCGGCTTCGCCAACGGCGCGGGTGTCGACCCGTCCACCGCCGCCAGCGGCCCCGATGTGCGCATCGACGTGATCGACGCCGACGAGAGCGCGCTCAGCCAGCAGTTGATCGCCGCGCTGCGCGAGGCAAATACCAGCTTCGTCCTCTGCCCGTTCGACGGCGGCGTGGATGACCGCTGTCGGCTGGCCGGTCAGCCGCTCGACGAGGCGCTCGCCGAGGTGCGCCTGCGCGATCAAGAGGCGCTGGCGCTGATCGAAATCCCTGCCGGGTTCGGTGCAGCGCTGCAAGCAGGTGAGCGTGTCAGCCTAGTCTACCGTTCGAATGAGGATGCGACCGCGCCGAGCTTCATCTTGCAAGCGGTGCAGGCGACGACGCAGCGCTTCGGGGCGGCGCTGGTGGCGGCACAAGTGGGCGGCGCAGTCGCGGCATCCGCGCCCGGCCTGAGGCTCGACGCTGAAGAACAGGCGCAGTTCGCCGCCGAGATCCGCCAGCGTGCCGAGACGATCTTGGCCGCGCAGCCGCCGGTCGTCCAAGTCGTGACCAACTCGGTGCAGACGGTCAGTCCGAACCGCGGCGGTTTCAGCCAGTCCGTCCCTGGCATGGCGACCATGTACGTCATGTTCGCCGTACTGCCGGCGGCGGTCGCGCTGATGACCGAGCGCAAACAGGGGACGCTCCAGCGCTTGGCGACGATGCCGCTCAGTCGGGCACAGATCGTGGCCGGCAAGATGCTGGCGCGCTTCCTGCTGGGGATGCTTCAGTACGCCATCGTCTTCGTCTTCGGCTACTTCCTGGGCGTGCGCTACGGCAGTGACCCGGCCGCGCTCGGCCTGACGATGATCGCCTACACGCTGTGCATCACCGCGCTGACGCTGGCACTGGCGACGCTCCTGCGCAATGAGAATCAGGCCGGGGCGGTCACGCTGCTGCTGACGCTGACTCTGGCACCGCTCGGCGGCGCGTGGTGGCCGCTGGAGATCGTGCCGGCGTGGATGCGCACGATCGGCCACATCTCACCGGTCGCCTGGGCAATGAACAGCTACACTTCGCTCATCTTCTACGGCGGCGGGCTGGGCGATGTGCTGCCTTACATCGGTGTGCTGCTGGCGATGACGGCCGCATTCTTCGTCTTCGGCGTGGCGCGCTTCCGGATCGGGGAATAGGAAGTCAGGATCGAGAGTTGGGGACAAGAAAAGACCCTCACCCGACAGCAATGATCACAGCGGGGGTGAGGGTCTCTTTTTCTGAAGCCGGACGGTCGGATCAGTTGCGGCGATCGATTGGGTTCTCTTCGATGCGCGCTTTCTCCAGCGTCTTGATCAGGTCGTCGAGCGCGTTGTTGAACAGCGTGCGGTAGCCCTCAATGACTTCGCGAACGGCCTTCTCGCCGTGCTCGCGAGTGCGTTCGGGCAGCAGAGCGGCAAACGCGCGGCTGACCTCGGTGAATGCATTGCGCTGATGTTCGACGAACAGATTGAAGGCATTTTCGACCTTCTCGCTCACCCGTTCGATCTCCTCACCCGCTTCCTCGAGTTCGGCTTTCGCCCGTTCGGCGGCCTTGCTGGCCTGTTTCTTCACGCGGCCAGCGGCCTCTTTGACTTCTGCCTCAACCTTTTCGGCCTCGTCCTTGATCTCTTCTACGTTCACGGCTGCACCATCCTTCCGTGCCATTGGCTCCTCCAATTCGAATCCTGCGCAAGCAGCGATCAGATCAACCGTACCACGCCGCCCCAAGGGCGGACAGTCGTGAGTGTCACCACTTTTCGTGATAAATATCACAATCCGCTCAGTGCCAGGGGACGCGGCGCGCGCAGTTGACCAGCTCGGTCGCCGAGCGCGTGTGCGGCAGCAGCTTGAGCATCGACCCCTTCTGCAGATGGAGCCTGCCCGTGCTGAGCATGACCAGCGGGGACGACTTCCCGCTGAGCACCTCCATCCAGGCGGCGTAATCCCCGGCGATGATGAAATCGGCGCTGCGCGCCGCCTCGCTCACGGTGAGCGCGCGCGCCCCCCGGCACTGTCCCCGATGCAGATCCATGTAGACTGCCGCCGGTTCTGCGAACCCATGCGCCGGCGACGCATTCATGATGAAGACGAGCGTACCAGCCGTCCAATTCGCGCCTGCCCGCCGGTACGCTTCGCTCTGGTTGATCACCTCGCGGAACGCCTTGGCCCATTCGTCTGAGAACAACTTGTGGGGAGCCGCGGGCGGCGTCTTGCCGTTGGGTGACTGGCTGGAGACCGGCACAGCCTGGGTCGTCGAAGGCTGCATGTCGAGCTGCTGCGCAGGCTGCGGCGGCACAGAGACCGCGACGATCTCGATTTCCGGTGCAGCATCGATCACCCCAATATCGACGCTGGCCGCCGACACCATCTCGGCAGTGGGCGCTGGCTGAGCGGCTGCTTCGCTCGCTTCTGCCGGCACATCGGCGGCAAGCGCGGCGTGGTCAGTCACTTCATGCGTTTTCGATTCGACTGTGGACACAGCCTCAGCGGCCACCACATGCACTTGTGTCAGACGATCGTCGCGGACGCTTTCGATCTGGGCGGTTTCCTCGCGCAGATCGCCGCTGACAGCTCGTTCCGAAACGAGCGCATCCGAGGGCGCGGCAGGCTCAGGTGCGGTCACCGTCGGTGCGGGGATCTCGACTGGCGGCAGCGGCGCCTCGACGGCTGGCGCTGGCGCGGCCACTGCCGCAGGGACGGTCGTCACAGCGGATACGACCGGCGCGCTTGGCGCAGTCAGACCGGACGCTTGTCTCAGCTCGGCATACGCATCTTTCAGACCGCGCTCCAGCACTTCCGGATCGGGGATGATGTTTTCATCGACGACCAGCGTCATCGTGATCCGGCCGTTGTAGCTGACGATGACACAGGCGATGCCCATCGTCGGGTTGAGCGGGAAATAGCCGTAGACGTGCTCGAGCCGGTGGCCGAGCAGATAAACCGGGATCGGCGTCGCGGCGACATTCGTACACCACGTGTGCGCCAGCAGCGAAAACGCGACCGGTGCCGCGCTCCAGATCAGCGGCTGCACGACCGCGGGCAGCAGTGAAGGCAGCGTCAGCACGAGATCCATCGTCAGCGAAAGCGACGACTCTTTCATGATCGTGCTGAATTTCGAGGCCGCCTTCAGCCGGCTGAGCGGATCGGGCGCATCGAGCGGGATATCGACCGGCATGACGGAGATGCGGTTGCCGTAGCTGCCCTTTTCCGCATCCTCGCGCACATTGACCGGCACCAGCAGGCGCAAAAACGGCTGTTCGGTCGGACGGCGGCGGCGGCAGTACGCGTGCACTGCCGCGGTCAGCAGCGTCATCATCACCTCATTGACCGACGCGCCGACGGGCTTGCGGATCGCGTGAATGTCATCGAGCGGGAATTCCGCCCAGACGAGCTTCTGCTGCCCGCTGTTGACGCCGTTGATCGGCAGCTTCTGGATCGGCTTCAGGTTGTTGTTGATCAGATGCGCGATCGCGGTCAACGTCTTCAGGCGCGCGCCGCTGTCGCCCATCAGGCCGAACAGGCGCGAGGTCTCATCGGCTAACTTCTGCAGGAGCTGCAGGCGGTGCATGAAATCGCGCTGCACCGAGTCGATCGTCAATGTGATCGGATCGGGCAGTTCATCGGTGTCGAGGGGCACTTTCTCATCGAGCGGCCCGACCTGCGGATCGAGATCCATCAGCATTGTGAACAGCTCGACCGCCGCCAGCCCATCGACCATGCAGTGATGGACTTTGAAGAAGATGGCTGTCCGGTCGGGCAGTCCGTCGATGAAGTGGATCTCCCAGAGCGGCTTGCTGCGCGAAAGCGTGCTGGACAAAAGTCGTCCGACCAGCGTGCGCAGTTGTTCTTCAGTGCCCGGCAGCGGCACCGAGGCGCGCTTGATATGCTTGCCGATGTAAAAATCCGGGTCTTGAATCCACGTCGGCTGGCCGAGATGGAAGGGAGCCTGGACGATGCGCTGAAAGTAGCGCGGCGCGCGGTGCAGCCGCGAGTTGACCAAGCGCACGAATTCATCAAAATCGATTTTGCCCTCAAAGATCGACAGCGCGCCGATGTTCATGGGCGTTTCTGGCTTTTCAACGTAATAAAAGGCGCTGTCCACCGGCCCTAAAATGCTCGAATATCTTTTCATCGCCGTGTCCTCCTCGCTGCTCCGGCTGCGTCCATTCGATGGTTAGTCGTAAGATACGGGGCTGGCGTTCAGACACCGATCCATGTTCTTGGCAGCGAAGTATCACGATGCGCGTTACAATGGCGCTCAAACGCAGCGTTTACCCTTGTCTCTAATTTTCCAAAAAGTCCGGAGACTCAGTGATGAACATCTGTCATGGATATTGCAGACGTTTGACACAATGTGCCTGAGCCGCAGTATCGAGATAATGATCGGTAAGCTGCAAGTCCGTGAGGGGGGAAGTATGTCCGGTTTTCAAATGCTCGATCTCGATGCTGAGGCGACGCTTGATGCTGCAATTCAGCCGCTGCCTGGCACAGTCGATCTGACGAGACCGCCGAAAAGCATCTTCTTGACCGGCGCGACCGGTTTTGTCGCTGCTTTCATCCTATCGGAACTGGTCACCAGAACCGACGCTGCCATCTATGCGCTCGTCCGCGCAGACAGCGACAGCCAAGGCATGGCGCGTATCAAGGCCAATCTGGACAAATACCACCTATGGCGCGCAGGCATGGAAGCGCGCATCGTGCCGGTGGTGGGCGATCTCAAGAACCCGCTGTTCGGTCTGACGCCAGAAGCTTTCGACGCGCTGGCCGCAGAAGTCGATGTCATCTTCCACGTCGGCAGCAAGCTGAGCTACATCGCGCCGTATCATTTCCTCAAAGCGGCCAACGTTGGCGGCACCGAGGAAACGCTGCGTCTGGCGACCCGCCATAAGCCGAAGCCTTACCATTTCGTCTCGTCGTTGGGGATTCTGCTCAACTACAGTGCGCTGGTCGGCGGCCAAGAAGAGGACGAGCTGGACGCAGCCAAATGCCCAGAAGTCGGCTATTTCCAGACCAAATACGTGGCGGAACGGGTGGTGCGGCTGGCGCGCGCGCGCGGCATCCCGGTCACCATCCACCGCATCGGCCTGATCGTCGGCGACAGCCAGAGCGGACATTCGAACGAAGATGATTTCGTCGCCCGCATCTTGATCGGCTGCATCCAGGCCGGCTACGGCCCGGACATCCGCACCGCGATGGATATGACACCGGTCGATTACGTCGCGCGCGCCATCGTGCATCTGGCCTTCAGGCAGGAATCGCTTGGGCACGTTTTCCATCTGCTCAACCCACAGCCGATCACCTGGAGCCGCATCATGGATTTCGTGGTGGAGAGCGGCTACCCGGTCACCAAGCTGCCGTTCCACCACTGGCTGCAGGCGATCGAGGAGCACGAGGACCCGGAGACCAACCCGCTGCATCCGCTGCTGCCGTTCTTCCAGCTGCCGTTCGCCGCGCGCATGTTCGGCATCCACGAGAACGCTTACTACGCGCTGGGCACGCATTTGACGCAGACTGCCTTGAACGGCTCCGGCATCACCTGTCCGCCGGTCGATTACGCGCTGATCAAGACGTTCCTGCGCCGGTTCGTCGAGGCCGGACGTCTGTATCCAGCGGCGGAGAACGTCGCAGTGTAGGGGGAGGCGATGAGGCACTTCTGGCGGTGGCTGGTCGCCTTTGCGCTGACGCTGATCGGCGCGCTGGTGCTGCGCGCGCAGTTGATCGCGCTCTGGCTGAGGCTGCCGCCGCCGCGCACCCGGTTCACCATCCAGCGCCATCTGCGGATACCGATGGACGACGGGATCGCCCTGGCGGCGGATCACTACGCGCCGATCACGCGCGAGTCGTGCCCGACCATCCTCATCCGCTGTCCTTACGGCCGCAATCTCGACCATGGGCTGTTCGGCCTGCGCATCGAGTTCGTCGCCCGGCGCTTCGCTGAGCGCGGCTATCACGTCATCGTGCAGGATGTGCGCGGACGCTTCGACTCGGAAGGTGAATTCGAGCCGCAGGTCAACGAACGTGCTGACGGTCTAGCAACAGTCGCGTGGCTCAAGCAGCAGCCATGGTACAGCGGCGTGCTGGGGAGCTGGGGGCCGAGCTACTTAGGCATGACCCAATGGGCGATGGCCGATTCGCCCGACGTACGCGCCATGTTCCCAATCATCACCACGTCCAATCTGCGCAAGATCGTCTTTCCAGACAGCGCTTTCGACCTGGGGCTGATCCTGCGCTGGATCGTGCTGCTCGAGCTGGTGCAGAAGAAAGTCTACCGCTCGCTGATCTGGGGCGCGCTGATCTTATTCGACATGGAGTGGCGCATCCATCGTGCGCTGAACGCCCTGCCGGTTGCCGAGGCCGAGCACCTGATGCGCAGCGAGACTCCGCCCTACTTTCAGCGCTGGCTCGATAACGCCGACCCGAACAGCCCGCTCTGGCGCGAGGAGCTGAAACCGATCGATCACCGGCAGGTTCGAGCGGCAGTGCATCTGGTCGGCGGGTGGTACGATCTGTTCCTGCGCGGGCTGCTCGACGACTACCGCGGTCTGCGCGCTGCCGGCCAACGTCCTTACCTAACGATCGGACCTTGGCATCATTTCAGCCACATGTTCCTTTCGTGGAACACGCTCAAGTACGCCGTCTCGTGGTTCGATCTGCACCTCAAAGGCAGGCGCGCTCACCTGCGCGAGCAGCCCGTCCGGCTGTACGTGATGGGCGCGCACGAATGGCGCGATTACCCCGATTATCCGCCGCCGTCGAGACCGCGCTGCCTCTATCTAGCCGGCCAGCACAGGCTCGCCGAGGAACCGGAGGATGCGCCGCCCGACCATTTCGTTTATGATCCGGCCAGGCCAACGCCGATCGTCGGCGGCACACAGTTCGCCTTGACGGCGGGTCCGCGCGATAATCGAGGGTTGGAGCGGCGGCCGGACGTGGTGGTCTACAGCACGCCCGTTTTCGAGACGCCGCTGGAGATGATCGGGTCGATCTGGGTAGAGCTGTACGTCGAGTCGTCGGTGCCGTATCACGATGTCTATGCGCGGCTGGTCGATCTGCACCCGGACGGGCGCGCCATCAACATCTGCGACGGCCTGCAGCGGGTGATCCCGGACGAGCCGCACGGAGACATCCACACCGTCACGATCGACATGTGGGCGACGGCTTACCGGGTGCAGCCCGGCCACCGGCTGCACTTGATCGTCGCCGGCGGTGCGCACCCGCGCTGGTGCCGGCACACGGGCGGCGCGC
>CAYTME010000024.1:11962-14741 GCA_964438415.1 uncultured Pleurocapsa sp.
ATCCGCTGACCGACCGGCAGCTTGTGCGCGTCGAGCACCGCATCTATCACGACCGGCTGCGGCCGTCGGCGCTGGTGCTGCCCGAAATCGCGCCGGGATGATCGAGAAACAGGGGTAGCAGGGGCACAGGTGATACTTTCGACGCAAACCGATCCGCCGGTGCATCTGCTGGCGGGCTTCGCACATTTCTTTCCAGATCGCGCGCCGGAGCTGGTCGTCCAAGCGCCCGGACGCTCGCTTTGGGGAGCGGTCGCGCGCCGCACCGATGAGCAGTACAGCCTCGCCTCAGTCGAGTGGGACGTGCGCGTCAGCTTCAACTACCAGAGCGCCAAGCAGCGGCGCACCCTCATGCGCCGGCCGCTGCCGCATTGGTCGCGCTACGCCGCCGGGGTGCTGGTGCTGCTGTGTAACAGCGGTGTCGATCCGCTCGGCTTCGATGTCGTCTTCGCCGGCGATGAACGCGACAGCGGACGTTATGAATATGCGGTCGGCGTCGGCTTCGGCGCGATCCACTACACGCTCGACGGCAGAGCCATGAGCGAACACGCGCTGGTCGATCTGACCGAGCGCGTCCGCCGCGAATACATCAGCCCTGGTTAGTGTATCGGCTCTTGATCTGAAGACCCGCCCGCTTCAGCGCGCCGCAGGGCACAGACACGAAAACCTTTGATGTGCAGGATCGAACAAGATTTCGACTCAATCTGAGACAATTCTCTGGCTTTTCGTCACCTATGGGCGATTTTGCATCGCATCACTCTAAAGCTTTTGAGCCGTGCAAAAACCCTTGTATCGTGACATTAGTGCAGGAGGTATCTTGGAGGTCGGTGCAATGCGCGAGCCGCGAAACCTCATCCTTGTATTGTGCCTAATCTGCTTCGGACTGAGCGCTGCATTTAGCTGTGCGGCGATAGCACAACCAGCACTCGGCAGTTTCGGCGGTGCGTTTGGCGCATTTGGTGCGCTGCTCGCTTTCCTTGACTATCTGAATTCGACGCGGAGTCGGTTGTAACACGAGCGATCGAGAGAGCGTCATCAGACTTTACCGCTATGCTCCGCCAGCTTTTCGTCAAGCCAGGCGTTGATGCCGATCACGTAAATGCGTGAGATATTCCTATATCGGTACTGAGACCTGTCAGCGTCCCTAAGCCGCCTAATTTTCGACTCAAGGTCATCACTATGGATCGTAAAACTCACATGTTTCTTGAGATCTGTGATCGGCGGCTGCATGCGCCTTGGGGCCGCAGCGGGGTCGACCTGCGCGAGCCACTCCATAAACGCGATTGCGCAAATCTTGGCGACCGACAGCGTGGTGTACGGCGTACCACTGATTCTGGAGAGTGTCTCTGCTTTCACTTTGATATCACCATCTCCATCAGGAGAAACTTTCGAGTTACGCGGGTAATATGAAAACGTGATTTGACGCATCAGAGGCTCGCATTGGGTAGAAAGTGCAAGAAACACAGCAGATTACATGATCTCGAATGATTGTATTGCAATTTCATGTACATAATAGTGTTTTTGTGTATTTCTTAAAAAACATCCAAATCACTTAATATTTACATCTGCCTTGAACTTAACGTACAGACGCGACGACGTCGATGTGCTTGAGCTGGCCGGGCACCTGCCAAGCGAACGGCTCCGCCAGCCCGCTGTGATGCAGCATCTCCAGGCGATACCCGGCAGCCTCGAAGACAGCGCGCAGGCGTTCGATCTGGTCGTCGGGTGTGGTGCGCTTGAACTCGAAAGCGACCAGCGGTCGGAAGCGCGCGATGGCTGCCTGCGCGCCGAGCAGAACGAGCGCATCCGCCCCCTCGGCATCGATCTTGATCACGTCGAGCCGCGGCCACGCCTGCGCCGCGATGAAATCGTCGATGGCGATCGTCTCAACCTCGATCGCGCGCTCGACCTCGCCCGCCAGCCGCGCATCGAGCGAAGATTTGCCCAGTTGGCGCGAGATATGAAAGGTCAGCTGCTGCCCGCTCGTCTCGTAAGCCGCCTGGGGATGAATACTCAGCCACGTGAAAGCGTTGAGCCGCCGCTGCGTCTCCAACAGCTCGACCAGCACCGGGTTGGCTTCGAATGCGGCCACCCGCCCCTGCGCCCCGACACGCTGCGCGAAATCGAGCGCGAAGAAGCCGACATTGGCACCGATATCCAAGCAGTGCGCACCGGGCACGAGCCGCTGGCGCAGCCGGTGTGCCAGCGCCGGCTGGTAGACGCCTGTGAACAGCAGGTCGAGGTGTGCGTCGATGTGTGTATCGATCTCCATCTGCACGCCGCCCGGCAGCCTCAGCCGCCCGCGGTACGCCGGCAGCAGACGCGCGGCCAGCCGGCTGATGCGCGAAAGGCCGCGCACCGGTGCATGCGGATGCATCTGCTGAAAGGTTCGGGTGAGGTAAGCCGGTGCTGCGACCGTGAAGATCGGCGTTCTTGTGCGCATCTTGCGTCGTCCTCAGCCTGGGTTTAGACACCCTATGATATACTGACGGACACTATCGAGCAGCATTTTCGGAGTCCGCCTTGTTATTCGCAGCCACAGACCCGCTGGTCCTCGTCGCCCGTATGCTGGCCCTGCTCGTGGGCATGACGATCCACGAATTCGCGCACAATTACGTTGGCTGGCGCATGGGCGACCCCGTGCCGCAGCGTGAAGGCCGCCTGACGCTCAACCCGTTCGTGCACATCAACTGGATCGGCTGGCTGATGTTCGCCATCATCGGCTTCGGCATCCTCGGCTCGGCACCGATCTCGCCCTACCGGATGCCGCGCGAGAACCGGC
>CAYTME010000024.1:14780-20156 GCA_964438415.1 uncultured Pleurocapsa sp.
CGTTCTCCAACCTGCTGCTGGCAGTCGTCGTCGCCATCATCTACCGCTTCTTACAGCCCAGCGGTTTCTTGGGCATCCTGCTGCTGAACACGGTCGCGCTCAATATCCTGCTCTTTTTCTTCAATCTGCTGCCGCTCTTCCCGATCGACGGCTGGCAGATCGTCTACAGCCTGCTGCCGCCCGACCTGGCATCTGTCTGGGAGCGCCACCAGCAGACGACGCAGTACATCTTCTTCGGCCTGCTGCTGCTGTCGTTCATCTCCATCCCCGGCATCCCGAACATCTTCGGCCTGCTGATCGGTCAGCCGACGAGCGCGCTGTTCAACTTCTTGATCCGATGACCGCCGTTCGCCGCCTGCGCCAGGGCGTGCGCGCCCTATTCGCCTTCGCCCAGCCGGTCGATTACGCGCTGGTGGCTGAATACTTGGCTCCGCCGCTGCTGGCGCGCTTCCGGCAGATGCGGCGGAGCGAACAGCTCCACAGCGTGCGCGTGCTGCGCACGCTGCTGGCGCAGGGCGATGTCGCGCACGATTTGGCGGTGGCGGCGCTGCTGCATGACGTGGGCAAGTCGCTCTACCCGCTGTCCCTCTGGCAGCGCAGCCTGCCGGTGATCGTCCGCCGCATCTCGCCTCGCCTGCTGCTGCGCCTGAGCCAGGGCGATCCGCGCGTCGACTGGCGGCGCGGATTCGTCGTCTATGTACAGCATCCGGCCTGGAGCGGCGAACTGATCCGGCGCGGTGGCGGCAGCGACCAGGCCGTCTGGCTGGCCGCACATCATGCCGATGCCTTGACCACCTGGCACGATCACCCGCTCGTCAGGCAGCTCGCTCGTCTGCAAGCCGCCGACGATCTCAACTGAGTCATCCTCACCATGCACTCAACCAGCCGAGCTGGCGCGGAAGGTCTCGATGCCGCGGCGGTGTGACCGCTTTTGCATATAGCGCATCAGCGGATGGATCAGACGCGGCTCGCGGGCGGCAGGGCGCGAGCGCGACTCCACCGACAGCCACAGCTCGCCATCCGCGCGCCATTCAACCTGTGCCGACCAGATGCCCTCCTCGCTGTGAGCCTGCGTCGTCACATAACTGAAGCCGACGCGGCGCGGCTCGTCGATCACGCTCACGATCTCGTTCATCGTCATCACATCGACGCCCGGCAGCCCGAACAGCGTGATGACCGGGATGCGCTGTACGATGCGATCGCCGACGGCCATCCTGCGCCCTGCCAGCCCAAAATCGGACGTATGGCGCATGACATCGCGCGGGTAGAACTGGTAGCGCAGCAGCGCGTCGGCGCAGCGGCGGAAGCGCTCCCCCGTGTCGTCATGTCCCAACCGGACGACGTGATGATCCTCATGCCAGCCGCCGCCTTCGAGACGGCTGAGCGGTACAGCGCGCCAGCGATCGAGAAAGCGGGCATCACGACGTCCGTCGTTGAACCACGATAGATGCGCCCGTGTGATCAGGTGGATCGGGTTGAGGGAGAAACTCATCGGCGGATATTTTCGCTCGTTCCGGCGGGACGAACATTAACGCAGTTTGGCCGCTCGGGCAAAGGCACCGCAGCGCGCCGCACATTTGGGATTGAGCGCACTCGCCCGCCGGATAAGCTAGGTCTCGTCATGACAGGGATCGGGTCGCTAGTCGATCTCGTATCTCAGGGCACAGCAGCCTCTTGTTTGACGGTGATGACCACCTTGCCGGAGGCATGGCCACCCGCTAGGTAGCGCACCGCGTCCGCTGTCTCGCTCAGCCGGTAACAGCGGTCGATGACAGGGCGGACGCTGCCCGCGTCGATCAGCTTGCGCAGTGCATCCAGGTCAGCGCTGTTGGGCTTCGCCAGCAGGCTGCTGAGTCGGATACCGCCGCGCGACATCAACGCACCGAGGATCAGTGCCTGGAAGATCTGCGCTTCGGAACCGCCGACCATCACGTAGCGACCGCGAGGGCGCAAGGCGCGCCTGTATTCCGCGATCGGTCGGTAGCCGTTGACACCGATGATCACGTCATACTGCGCATCGCTAAGCGCGAAATCAGCGCGAGTGTAATCGAGGGCATCATCTGCACCTAGTTCACACGCCTGCATCAGCTTGCGCGCGCTGGTAACAGCCGTGACCCGCGCGCCAAGCGCCTTGGCGATCTGCACTGCGAATGTGCCCACGCCACCGGATGCGCCATAGATCAGCACATGATCGCCTGCGCACACTCTGGCTTGATCGCGCAGCGCCTGCAGCGCAGCGATGCCCGCCATCGGCACGGCGGCGGCTTCCGCGAACGACAGTCGTTCAGGCTTGTGTGCCAGCACGCCGACTGGCGCGGCGACATACTCAGCGAAGCCACCCATGCCGCTGCTGGACAGTTCGCCATAGACCTCATCGCCTACCCTGAACTGCGTCACACCGCGACCGATCGCCTCGATGCGCCCAGCGATATCCGACCCCAGGATGGTGTTTCGCGGCTTGAACAGCCCGAACATCAGCCGCATGACACGCGGTTCACCGCGTAGCAGCCGATCATCGGCGGAATTGACGGCGACAGCGTGGATTTTTACAAGGACGTGATCGTCCTTCAGTGCTGGCTTCGGGACCTCCGTAAGGCGCAGCATATCCGGTGAGCCGTATTGTGCGTACGTGATCGCTTTCATGATGCGTCCTAAATGCTCCAGTGCCAGGCGTACCAAAAGGTCACGCCGTTGAAGATGAGGCTGACGACAAGCAAGAACTTGTCATAAACGGACGGATAGCTGTGCAGATCGACCAAGACGAACAAGAAGAAGCCGACGGCGACGATCAGGTTCGCCCAGCGGGCGACCGACTGCGGCAGCACCAGCGACAGGAAGACCATCAGGATCGGGATGACCATGATGAGCGCAGCGAACAGCCATTTGGTCGTGCCGGAAGGATCTGCTGCTTCCATGCGGGCGGCATCGCCGCTGTAGATACGCAGCACATCACCGAGCAGATAGAGCAGCATGACAGTAACCCACGAGCCAGAGAGGATGAGACGTATATCGAGCATGATTTGCTGTCCTTAGGGGGCGGTCGAGTACTCGACGCCAGCAATACTGACGGCGCTGGCGTCAAGCGCGGCGGCGGCTTTCTCGTTCTGCACCAGATGCGCGAGGAAAAAGGCAGTCGCAAAGTGATGGATCAGATCGCGCTGATCCCCAATTGAGATGTCGAGATAGACGTCATGGCACACCACCACCTGGCATCCCAAAGGATGCGGTCATACAGGTGAGAGATTAGGATGATGCTGTATTCGGGCGCGGTGTGCTGCGCCCTCACAGCCTGCCGACAGCGGCGTTACGATTTCCGGCGGGTTGACGAATGGCGCCCCTGCTGACCTGGCATGTTCAGCGCTTACGCTTTAAGGTGTGCTGCGATGCTTCCACAGCTTCAGCAGCCGGGAGGCGTTGCTGATCAGTGTGATGCCTAGCGTCAAGACGAGGAAGATGAGAGGTTGGCGGTCGAACAGGAAACGCTCGCGCAGGTGCGGCAGAAGCTCGCTCAGCCAGGCGAACAGCGGCACCCAGACCACGAAGTACAGCCCCACGGCCCCGACCAGTTCCAAGAGAGTCTGCGTCAGCCAGGTCACCAGCGTCCAGCGGCTGCGCACAAGCGCCCACAGATTGAGCACGAGCAGCCCGACTGTGGTCGCCAGCAGCGCGAACACCCACGGAACCGGCACCGGGAACACCTCACCGGGATCGCTCAGGTTGAAGCGCAGTGAGACCCCGCCGATCGCCAGGAAGTACAACAGCACGATGATGAAGAATGCCCCCAGCGCGATACCAACCGACGACTCGGCGCGGTCAACCTGTGCCGGGTCATCCACCGGTGGCAGTTCCAGCGGGTTGAAGGGCGGTAGTTCTCGCTTCAGCTCAGCTTCCACGCCGGAACGTTCGAGAAGAGCGAAGATGGCGACGACCGCGCCGACGAAGAACAGTGCGCCCTGAAGCGCGATGAGCACGGACTCAACCAGCAACTCGATCCAACTGACCGCGTCCCCCGTGATGAGCGCACCGATGATGTTCAGCAGCACCATTGCGCCGGGGATGATCGGCAGACCGAAGCGCAGCACCATCATCATGGAGGGATAGAAGTTGGGTCCGACCAGGTACTGCTCGCCGACATACGACTTGGCGATCGCGCTCGGTTCGCCAAACTGAACCAAAACCGACGCCACATCCGCAGGTGATGGCGATGTACCGAAGCGATCTTCAAGCTGATCCTGAATCTGCGACCGCAGCTCCTGCTGGATTTCCCGCCGTTCACGCTGCGGCAGATAGCGTCCGACCTGATGCACATAGCGATCGATAATTTCAGACATGGTGTTCTCCTGACGATAGTGCTGAGTACTGGGTTTTCGGTGCCGGGTCATGTACCCGCTTATGCTTTCTTCACGGCTCGTGCTGTTCATGTTCATCCTTCCTGTGGAATGCTAGCCCGTAGTGTCGCTGTTCAGGATGCGACCCATCACCGCGACGGTCTCGAACCACTCGGCGCTCAGGGCGGCGAGCACTTCGCGTCCCTGGGAGCTGATCTGGTAATACTTGCGAGGACGCGCCTCGCTGGTCTCCCATTCACTTTGCAGCAGCCCCTGCTTTTCTAGACGCCGCAGCAGCGGGTAAAGCGTCCCCTCTTCAATGTCCAACCCCAGCTCGCCTAGGCGCTGGATCAGACCGTAGCCGTAGCAGGGGGCGGCGGTCTGGCTGAGGACTGCCAGCACCACGATCCCGCGCCGGAGTTCAAGCCGGAGCTGCTGGACAAGATCGATCGACTCCGTCATGTACTGTGTATCCTACAACGCTGTGTGCCACACAGCATCAATATACTGTACGATACACAGTATTGTCAAGTGTATGGATCGAGCTGCTGACCGCCGCGCTACTTGAGGATGTAGTACGTCCCTTTTTTCGAGCCGACCTTGAGCAGGATTCCGCGCTCGACCATATCGACCAGATCGAGCCGCAGCGTCTCGGCGGAAACACCCTGGCAGAGCGTGCGGTACTCGCGGTTGGTGATCGAGCCGTTCTCGCGAATGTACTGAAGCGCGCGCGCCTGCCGGTGGTTGGTGTTGCGCGCCCAATCGGGTGCGGATGCCTGCTCGCGGGCATTGCGCAGCGTCACGGCGAAGCTGTACGGACGCGCGTCGAAGATAGGCGGTTCGTGGCCCGCGTCGCGCATGACTTCCAGCATCCGGTCGATGCCCAGTCCCAGCTCCTCAATATAGCCCCACTGAAATAGGCCGTTGACGATGCGTGGATTGCGGCTGAAATGCTCATCGACGATGTTTTCGATGGTGATGAAACCGGGCAGCCCACCTGGCGAGATCACCTCGAGTCGATCTGAGTACATGCGAATCTCGATGCGTC
>CAYTME010000024.1:20274-20601 GCA_964438415.1 uncultured Pleurocapsa sp.
GACCGCGCTGACCGCCATCTCGCTCCAGACCAGGTTCCAGGCCGACTCGACCAGACGCGGCAGCGGACCGGTCAGCTCCTCGCGGCGGGTGTAGCCTGCCAGATTGTTCTCGCCGCGCGGCGTCTTGCCGACGAACTTGGCGAAGACGATGCCGGACTGCGGCAACCAATGCTGCGGGTAATCGCTGAAGAGCAGCACCCCGCTGACGGTGGCGCGGCCCGCATTATCGACCGCGCCGATCTCGCGCAGGAGATCGTCGATGCGGCCGTTGTAAGGGCGCTTGGTGCGCTCGGCGCGTTTGGCCAGGTACTCATCGAGGATCTTCTT
>CAYTME010000024.1:20628-26211 GCA_964438415.1 uncultured Pleurocapsa sp.
GACGGCCTGCGACTCGTAGTCGCCGGTCGCCTTGGCGCTGGCGAGCTTGACGATCTCCTGGCCGCCGAGCGGGCGGATGCTGCTGCCCTCGCGCAGTAGTACGCGGCCGTCGATGAGCGCGTGCAGCTCGATACTGCGCGGCACTCGCAGGGCGTAGACGACCCCTTCTTCCAGTTCCACCGCCTCCCATGAGCCGGTGGTGATGGCGGGACTGCACAGCGCCTCGGCCTCGCGCAGATGCTTGACCAGCGCATCGCGCGATAGGCTTTCGGCAAAAGTGCCGTCGGGCCTGAGGCCGACGGTGATCATGCCGCCGTCACCGTTGGCAAAGGCGACCAGCAGCTCGCTGATGCGTTCGGCGCTGGCCGTTTCCAGGAAGGCCAGGCGCGGACCTTGACCGGACTTCAGAAAATCAGGATTGAGCATAAGGCGGTGGATATTCGTCATTGAGCCGATATATCCCAAATTATATCGCAAATCCGCGCCGCCAGCCTTGATCTTGATTTCCCAAATTGGCCGCCCCGGCCAAACATCCCCACCAAAGCGACATCGACGGAAGCTGCGAGTAGGGATAGTGGTCGAACAAACCGACGATCGCCAACGCGAGCGCCGCCGCCAGCAGCCCCGCGCGCGCCCAATCGTCACCCGTTCGGATGACAGGCAGTGCGGACTCGATGCCGAACACGAGCACCGCCGTCATGAGCGCGAAACCGATCACCCCCAGTTCCGTCCAAACCGCCAGGAACGCTTGATGCACCTGATCGCCGCTCAGATCGTAGAACGTCTCGCGCAAGTAGTCGGCGGCGCGCCAGGGGAACGCTCCGACACCCTGGCCGATCAGCGGCCGCTCGGCCAGCGCGCGCAGGGCGAAATCGGTGTAGACGACCCGATCCGCGACCGAACGCAGCTCGATCGACTCGGTGCCGACGCCGGTGCGCGCGGCCAGCAGCGGGGCATAGCCCGCGGCGAACAGCCCGCCGACGAGCAGCGTCGCGCTCGTGGGCAGCAGCAGCGTCCGCCAACGCCAGCGCAGCAGCGCCAAGAGGGCGATCCCGCCGCCCGCCAGCCCGATCCACGCCGCGCGCGAAAACGTCAGCAGCAGCGCCCACAGCATCGGAATGAACAGCAGCAGGCACAGGAGCCGCCCGCGTCCGCGCAGCGCGATCGCCCCCGCGCTGGCCAACAGCACGCCGACGGCGAGCAGTCCGCCGAGGATATTGGGGTGCGGCAGCAGCCCGGCGGGGCGCACGAGGCGCAGATCGCCCGCCTGGACGACGCTGACGCCGGCCTGCTGAGCCGAGAAACGAAATTCGCCCAGGATATGGAGGCCGAGCGGCTGCTGACGGATGAACTGCGCCGTCGCGATCAGTGCAGTCAGGCTGATGGCGATCGTCAGCGCGATGACGATCGTGCGCGGGCGGGCGGCGCAGACGACGACCAGCGCGAACGCGGCGGACACACCCCAGCCGAGCGCCGCGCTCAGCGCGACATCGGGGCGCGTGCTGCGGTTATAGGCCCACTCCTGCGAAAGATACGCCCACAGCGCCAGCAGCAGCAGCGCCAGCGCTGCGCCAGCCGCTGCCGGTCGCTGGCGTAACGTGGATAGTCCAGGCAGCCCGAGCAGCAGCCAGAGCAGCACCGTGCTCAACAGCGCCCAGAAGAGCGCGAAACGCGTGATGTTGAGATCGGGCGCGCCCAGCGGCGGCGGCACCAGCCGTACCCACGCGGTCATGAGCACGAAGCAGATGGCGATCGGCATCTGCATGATCTGGATGCGGCGGGTCATTGAGAGCATCAATCGCCGCGTGCGCTTTGCCGTGCGAGCATCGCTTTGACTTCCTCCAGCGTGTACGGTGGATTGCGTCGATGAATGACAGCGTGGCAGTTGGGGCAGACGGGGCGCATATCGTTCACAGGATCGACTTCCGTTGACTCCCTTACCTGCGCTAGCGGTCTCAGATGGTGTACGTGGATGAAGCCCTTTGCTGCATCACCATAATGCTCTTCAAAATCAAAATCGCAGACAGAACAGCGCGCTCCGTAATGGCGGATACACTCAGCTCGCGCTTTCGGATTGCGCTCATAAGCGTTGACAGTGATCGTGCAGACGCTGCCCTCGCGAAACGTCTTGGCTTCCTCATCATCAACCTCTTCCGGGAACTGAAAGTCCTTGAGTTCGACCAAACCAGCAGCCTCGAGCGTTTCGATAAGTGCAGGCTTGAGCGTCCAGATAAATCCTGTTTTTGTCGCCTCACCATCGGCCAAACATGACCACCATTCCGGATCACCATTTCTTCCCGTGCGCTGCACTTCATTCTCGATCCCCAAAACTCGTGCGACGTCATGTCCCAAACCCCCAAACAGCCGATTGACACGCAGGTAATGAAGCCCCAACTCGCGTCCAATCTCCAATGCTCTGCCGCTGTGACCGGGAAAGGCGTAAAGCACCCTCAAAATATCTAGCTGCAGTGGTTGTAGATCGATCTGGCGCAGCGCGAATGCATACTCCTCAGCCGAGATGAAAGGTGTGACCTCACTCATGATTTTCCTACCGTCGTGAGCTTATACAGATCGAGGCGCGGATGCGTAATCGCTGGAAGGGTTACCCCGATGATTACGCATAGGTACTGCTGCTTTTCAGGATACCATCTTCTCACTGTAACCATGATGAATTCGGCCTGTTTTTCCTCACCCTCTGCCAATGCGCGCTGGTTCTTGAAGCCTGTGTCTGTGTGGAAGCGTCGTGCGGGCGATTGAAGGCTCCGTCACTGTATTTGCCCGACGCCTTCCCGACGCCGTGAGACTTTACGCTGACTCAAACGTATAAAAAAGGAGGGAAAACAAACGAGTCGGAGGCACGATGACCGCATTCGTACCCAGATCGCCGCGCGCCCGACACGTGCTGCTCGCAGCCCTTGGCGGCGCAGCGGCCGGCGCGCTCGTCTTGTGGTCGTTCGATCTCGGCCAACAGCGTATCACCTTTTACGCCGCATTCGCGCTGGCTGGCGCCGTCTACGGCTTGCTGGCTGGCTTCGGAATCCGCATGCAGGTCGCCTCGTTCCACACGCGGCGCGTGTTCGGTCTGGCGCTGCTGGTGGCGGTTGGTTTCGTCTGCATCATCGGTCTCGCCGTACTGATCGACCCCGTGATCCACATCTCGATCTCATCATTTTTCCTGCCGCCGATCGCGGGCATCATGTTCGGACAAATCGCGCGCGCGAGCATCGCCGAGTCGGCGAGAATCGGCACGCGGCGCAGTGGACCAGCCTGGGGTTGGGGTGCCGCCGTCTTCACACCCGGTTTCTGGGTATTCAGCAGTCTGCTCGCGCCGGTCTTCAACCGCATCTTCACAAGTTACGACTCCACGGTGCTCATCCTCTATGGCGCGATGGCGGGCGCGATCGGCGGTCTGGTTAGCAGTCGGATGCTCTCAAAGCGCATCGAGGCGGAGATGCAGAATGCACCGTGGGCACAGCAGACCATCAGCGCCGGCGAACACGGCACACTCGAGGTCGTGCCGGACTACGAGGCGAAAGCGAAAGCCAAGGCCGCGCCCAAGCTCGACCTGCCGCTGCCGGAGACGCCGCGTCAGTGGCGCATGGTCGGCCTGACTGCGCTGGTTGTCTTCATCGGCGCGGGCTTCTGGTTTGCGGTGCTTCCCGCTCTCTCCAGCAGCATCGGGCAGTCGGCGCGCCCCGTGCCGACGAGCACCTGGATCGAGGACTGGGATCGCTCGCAGCCCGTCCGCACGAGTCGAGAGCTGCAGCCTCTCGCGCCGGGCGAAACGGCGATCGAGGCCGGTGTGATGGTCTATATCATCGGCGAAAGGACGATCAACACTGCCCCTGCACTGCGCGAATACATCGTGCGCGCGGAGGACGGGCGCGTCGGCATCGCGAACATGTGGCAGCTTGAGTCCGTCCGCTTGTCACCCGATCAACAGCCCACGCGCGCGATCTCGTTTCCCTGAGCCGGCGGTCGAAACAGATCGAGCACCTACAGCTTCATCGAACAGTTCGGAGGCATCGGAGGCAGCATGACACCATCGATCAGACCAGATGGGCGAGAGCAGCACAGCAGTCTTACACTTCTCGGCGGTGCGGCTGCGGGCGCAGTCATCGCGTTCACATTCTTCCATGCACACCTGGTCGTGCCCGCCGCGTTTTACGGCCTGTTCGCGCTGGCTGGCGCGATCTACGGCGTCTTCGCCGGCCTGGGCATCCGCAAGCAGATCCCCGGCTTCGACGCCGATCGCATCTTCAGCGTGGCGCTGCTCTCGGCGATCGGCTTCGCAGCGGTCGCCATCATCGCGTTCACGCTCCATCAGGCTCGTGTCGTCAATATCTTCCTCTCCGCGTTTATCCTGCCGCCGCTCGCGGCGATGGTCTGTGGTCGTATCGCCAGAAGGATGATCGCCAGCGCTGCCCAGATGCCTCGAAAGCAGATGTCCCCAGGCTGGATGTGGGGTGCAGTCGTGTACTCGCCCGGCTTCATATTCGCCGGCCTGCTTGTGGGCGCGATTTTCGGAGTCGCGTATTCGCCCAATCTCAACTTGTTCGTCCTCATACCCGGAGCGGTATCGGGCGCAGTCGGCGGCCTCATCAGCGGCATCGTGATGTCCGAGCGCATTCAGTCGGCGCGGGCGCACCTTCAAGCGCGAAGACCTGAGGTTATCGCGGCAGGTGCGCATGGCTCTCTCCAGGTCGTGCCCGATGAGGAGATGAAGGACAAGCGCGCAGTTCAGATCGATCTGCCCCTGCCGGAGACACCGAGACAGCGGCGCATGGTCGCGCTGACGGCGCTGATCATGCTCCTCGGCTCGTTCGCGCTGTACTCAGCCTTTCCTCGTCTCGATCTCGGTGTCAACATCAGTTGGAGGCAGTCCGACCCATTAGCGGAGGCTCGGAATCGCGGGGAGTGGTTAGACGGCTGGGATTGGGATCAGCCCATACGCGCTTACTTCGCTTTGCAACCGGTCGTGCCCGGCAAACCGCCGATTGAGGCTGGGACGTGGGTGCGCATTATCGGCAGATCCACCCCGGGGTCTCAGGAAGCGCAGTCCGTCGGCCGATACATCGTGATGACGGTGGACGATGGACGCCTCGGTTATGCAGATGACTGGCAGCTCAGCCCGACAGGCGCTGTGTATGAGCCGGCGCTGGCTGCGGCTGGGGCGGATGACTTCTGGCCTTTCTGGCTGCGAGGCCCCACAGCGACGCCCGTGCTGCCCCGCGCGGGCGCCGCGCCTTGAGGCCGGCGGCGTTCGAGCGCGCATTGCGCTCATGGGATGTGCTGCCGCATCTGCGTACCATCCCGGCAGCTTCTGTCGGAGTCGGGTGTATTCGGGTTTGAGAGTGGCGGACGCCACCTAGATCGGCACTACGAAACGGAACCCCGCAGGGACGGGGTAGGCTTCGTCCTCCGACGGGCGGTTTGGTCTGCCCGCGCCGGCGAGTTTACTCGCCGGCTGCGAGGCCGCTCGTCCACTGATGCACCTTAACAATGTAATCGGACAATAAGCCAACGTATCGCAGCAACTGAGGAGAGCCGTTGGCAAACCGTGCCACGAAATCGAAGACGCGC
>CAYTME010000025.1:0-1046 GCA_964438415.1 uncultured Pleurocapsa sp.
GTTCATCAGCGGCAAAGTGCGCCGCGCCGTGCACGACGGCCTAGCCGATTTCACGCCGGTCTTTCTGCACGAGATCCCGGCGCTCTTCCACAGCGGCCGTCTGGTACTGGATGTCGCCGTCATTCATGTGACACCGCCGGATGCGCACGGCTACTGCTCGTTCGGCGTTGAAGTCGGCGTGACCAAGAGCGCCGCCCGAAGCGCAGGCATCGTGATCGCCGAGGTCAACCCCAATATGCCGCGCACGCTCGGCGACAGCTTCATCCACGTGAGCCAGATCGACTATTTCATCGAGGTCGATTACCCGATCGTCGAAGTCCACCCGGAGCCGCCCTCGCCGGTGCAGGATCGGATCGCCCAGCACATCGCCGAGCTGATCCCGGATGCGGCCACGCTGCAAACGGGCATCGGCGGCATCCCGGATGCGGTGCTGCGCCGGCTGACCAATCACAAGAACCTCGGCATCCATACCGAGCTGTTCTCGGACGGCGTGATGGAGATGATCGAGCGCGGGGTGATCACCTGTGCCGCCAAGACGCTCCATCCCGGCAAAGTCGTCGCCGGGTTCGTGCTCGGGACGCAGCGACTTTACGATTACATCCATGACAACCCGATCGTCGAGCTGCACCCGACCGAGTACGTGAACGATCCGTTCATCATCGCGCAGAACGAGCGCATGGTCTCGATCAATTCGGCGCTGGAGGTCGATATCACCGGCCAAGTGTGCGCCGACAGCGTGGGGCCGCGCCTCTATTCCGGCGTCGGCGGCCAGCTCGATTTCGTGCGCGGTGCGGCGCGCAGCAAAGAGGGCAAGTCGTTCATCGCGCTGCCGAGCACGGCCAAGAACGATACGATCAGCCGCATCGTGCCAATGCTCAAGCCGGGCGCGGGCGTCACAACCTCGCGCAATGATGTGCGCTTTGTCGCCACAGAATACGGTGTGGCCGATCTGTTCGGGCGCTCGATCTCGGAACGCGTGCACGCGCTGATCCGGATCGCGCATCCGAGGTTCCGCGACGAGCTGGAAGCCTACGCCCGCGAGCAGA
>CAYTME010000025.1:1061-2717 GCA_964438415.1 uncultured Pleurocapsa sp.
GACATGGCGGCGGATTAGACGGCAGCGCGAGCGTCAGACGCCGGGATCGAGCGCGGGCGCGCGCTCGCGAAACAGCACGCTCGAGGGCAGCAGCGTGAGCGAGACGACGATGCCCGCGACGACATAGGGCAAGAGCGGCGATTGTGCGAACAGGAAGCCGCTCGCGATCGCGCCCACGATCACCCCCATGCTGACGACCGATTGGTAGAGGCCGAGCACTGCCCCGCTGACATCCTCCGGCACCGACTGGGTGATAAGCGACTGAAGCGCGGGCATCATGATGCCGCTGCCGACGGCGAAGCCGATCATGCCGATCGTGCCGACGGTCAGCGGGTGCGGCAGCAGCGCGAACGTCCACAGCGCCAGCGCCCGCAGCACAGCGCCGAAGATGACCAGCCGCGCCTCACCGAAACGTTCGACCCAAGACTCGATCAGCCAGAGCTGCGTGAGGAGCTGGCCCACCCCATGCACGGCGAAGAGCAGCCCCGCCGCCAGCGTTACCCGATCGACCGGCTGGCCAGGAAAGAGCACCGCGCCAGCGTAGAGCGACCACGAGCTTTGAAAGAGCATCATGCTCAACTGCGCACAGAAGCCGATGACCAAGATCAGCAGCAGCGCCCGGTTGCGACGGATGTGCGCCCAGTCGAGCGCGTCGCTGTGATGAAGCCTGCGTTCGGCGCGCATCTCCGGCGTCAGCGATTCGTCGAGCAGCCACCACGTCAGCAGCACCGTCAGCCCGGAGATGAGCGCACCGCCGTAGAACGGCATGCGTTCGCCGAACGACGCCAGCACCCCGCCGAGCGGCGGCCCGAAGATCAAGCCCGCGCCGAACGCCGCCCACGTGATGCCGAGACCGCGCGTGCGCTGCTTGACCGGGGTGATATCGGTCAAGTAGGCCTGCGCGACGATGATGTTGCCGCCGGTGATGCCGTCGAGGATGCGCCCGAAAAACAGGAGCGGCAGTGTTTCCGCTGCGCCCATGATCAAGAAGCTGGCGAGCGTGCCGATCTGGCTGACGATCAAGACGGGCAGCCGCCCATAGCGATCGGATAAGCGGCCGATCCAGGGGCTGGCGACGAATTGGGCGATGAAAAACGAGGCATAGAGGAGCGTCACCAACTGCGGCGACGCTCCGAAATACCGCTGTGTGTAGAGCGGCAGCACAGGGATGACGATCGTCGCGCCGATGAAGTTACTCAGCACGATGGCGAAGATGGGGATGTATCGGCGTCTATCCAAGATGCTGCACAATCACACGCCGCGAAAGATATCTTTGACGAGCAGGGTAAAACCGGGCATGACGTCGTTCAGCTCAAGCGTGTCCGCCTCGCCGAGCAGCACGCGCGTCTGCTCGGTCAGCTTCTCCACCTGCCGACTTTCGGTCAGCACAAGGATGACCACCCACGTCCCGTGCGCCAGGTAGAACAGCGCCTTTTCGTACAGCGAGCGCCAGGTGTCGTCAGGCGATTGGATTTCGACGGCGATCTCCGGCAGGTAGTCCGCCGCGCCGCGCCGCTCGACTGGACGCGCCGGGTCGAGCACCACTGAGACATCGGGGATGCGGTCATTATGCGCATCCCCTGCCGGACGATGCCGCGCCTCGACCGCCGCCAGCCCGACCGGGTGTTCGCGCAGATAGAGATTGAACGCCGTTCC
>CAYTME010000025.1:2727-4375 GCA_964438415.1 uncultured Pleurocapsa sp.
ATATTGAGGGCGATGATCCCATGTTCACGTGTCGGCATCTTTTCGATGATCTCCCCCTCGACCAGCTCGAAGCGGCGATCGGCGTTCTCCGGCAGCGCCAGGAACGCCTCAAACTCGTCCGTTGTGATCATCCTGCGCGTCTGAATCGCCATCGCGCTCCTGCTCCTGCTCTGCGGCCACGCCCATCATTATAACAAGGTCATAGGCGGGTCAGTTCAGATTGACCACCATCAGCCGGATCTCGGTCATATCCTCGATCGTGTACTTGACGCCCTCGCGTCCGATGCCCGATGCTTTGATGCCCCCGTAGGGCATGTGATCGACGCGGAAAGTCGATGCGCTGTTGACGTGCAGACCGCCGACCTCGATCCGATCCCAGGCATCCATGATCCGTTTGATATCGCGTGTGAAGACACCAGCCTGCAAACCGTATGGACTGTCATTGATGAGCGCGATCGCATCATCCCATGTCTGGTAGGGACGCAGCGTCACCACCGGTGCGAACGCCTCCTCACAGTTGACGCGCATCTCCCGCGTCGTCTGGCCGAGCACGGTCGGCTCGAACAGCGTGCCGCGCCGCCCGCCGCCGTAGAGCAGCGTCGCACCGGCAGCCAGCGCATCCTGCACCCACGCCTCGACGCGCTCCGCCTCCTGGATGTTGATCAGCGGCCCGATGTCCGTCTCCGGATCGCGTGGGTCGCCGAGCTTGAGCGCCTTGACCGCCTCGATGAAACGATCGGTGAACTCCTCGAAGATGTCCTGCTGGATCAAGATACGCTGCACCGAGATGCAGTTTTGGCCGGCGTTGGCGAAGCCGCCTGCGGCCGCCTCGCGCACCGCCAGCCCGAGATCGGCGTCACTGTGGACGATCATGCCGGCGTTGCCGCCCAATTCGAGCACGACTTTCTTGCGCCCAGCCTTGCCCTTGAGCATCCAGCCGACCGAGGCGCTGCCCGTGAAGCTGAGCATCGCAATTCGGTCATCACTGACCATCTCACCCGCCAGCGGTCCCCAGCAGTTCAGCATGCTGAACGCTTCTGGCGGGTAGCCCGCCTCAAGGATCAACTCGGCCAGCCGCACCGACGACAGCGGCGTTTTCTCCGCTGGTTTCAGGATGAACGCGTTGCCAGTCGCGATCGCGGGGCCGATCTTGTGGCAGGCCAAGTTGACCGGGTAGTTGAACGGCGTGATGCACAAGATCGTGCCGATCGGCGCGCGGCGGGTGAAGCCCTGGCGGTTCTCGCCCGCCGGCGTCCAATCGACCGAAAAGATCTCGCCGCCGATGCGGTGCGCCTCCTCCGCCGAGATGGCGATCGTCTGCAGCGCGCGCGTTAGCTCGCCGATGGCGGTCTTACGGTTCTTGCCGCCCTCCAAGATCATCAAATCGACCAGTTCATTGAAGCGCTCGCGCATCAGGCGCTGGAGAGTCCACAAGATATCAGTGCGCTTATGGCTGGGCAGTTTGCGGCTGATCTCGAAGCCGCGTACGGCGGCGTTCATGGCATCTTCGATATCCTGCGGCTGCGCCATATAGACCGAGTCGACCGGCGTGCCGTCATATGGGAAGCGCACCTCCAGCACCTCATCGCTGGCGCGCCACTCACCCGCCACTAGAAACTTGCGCGTCATCGTATCCCATCCTTCCAGA
>CAYTME010000025.1:4385-17895 GCA_964438415.1 uncultured Pleurocapsa sp.
TCTCGACAGATTGCGGGCAAGCATACCGCAGGCGCATCCCCCATGCTACGCTGCCCGCATTGTCCCCCCGATTTGCCCAGTATCCTGACCCCACATATCCGAGTCCGCCCGACGATGATTTACCGATTGTCAGTATCGGTGCTCTCGAGTAGACTCTGATCAATGCAACGTTTGAAATCTTTTACACGGCGAGATCGCGTTCATGAATCGTATCTCCGCGGGTGGCAACCTGTCGATCGAAATGCAGCCAGATCAATGGCGTCTAGTGCTCAATGGAGCCGATCCTGCCCAGGTGTTGGTCGAAGCAGAGCGCGGCGAACCGCTGCGCTACCTGCCTGCCTTCGGCACGACGCGGCGTCTGCCCGATACCGGGCTGCTGCCGACTCAGTACATTCAACGGGTCGTGCTCGGCTGGTCGAATGAGGACGAGAGCTGGCACCTCGGCTTTTTGCTCGAACCTGATCTCGCGCGGCCGCGTGGCAGCCGATGGTGCGAACTGGTGCACTGGCCCGATCTCGACGGAGAGATGTTCGGCAAGCAGGCGCGTGAAGCGGCAGAGATGCTGGCACAGACGATGGACAGGCCGTTCTACTTCGTGCCGCCGCGCATCGCGCCGCAACCCGTCCGTGTACAGATGCCGCCGCTACCGAGCCAGATCGACCAGTGGACGATCGCATTGAACAGCAGCGGACAGATCGAAGCGTCGCTCACGCCCGGCGAGGGGCGGTCGCGGCGTCTGCGCGGACTCTGGTACGGTCTGCTCTCGATCGTCTACTTCCTCCTCTCCGGCCTGACGCTGACGAGCGGCATCGCGCTGCCGCGTCCGGAAGTGCTGCCCTGGCTCGGTATCGCGGTCGGGGTGATCTTGTTCGCGCTGGCGCTGCGGACGCTTCTGTTCTCGCCGCGCACGGTCAACCGCATCGTCGTGCATCCGGAAGCGAAAGCCATGCGCGCGCTCAGCCAGGGGCGCGAGGTCTGGCGGCTGGAGCGCGAGGATATCGAGGCTGTCTACGTGAGCCAGGTCGTGCAGCGGCCGCGCCGCAGCGGTGAACAGCCGATCCCCTACGGTGAAATCAATGTCAGGCGCACCGACGGCAAGTTCCAGCATGTGCTGCATCAAGGGCCGACCGAGCTGGCAGGTACATCAGCGGAAGATCGTCTGCCGCCGGCCAATCAGATCGTCGAGCTGACGCCTGACCAGGTGCAGGCGGCGCTGCAGATCTTCGGGCTGTACGTCGCCAAGATGCTCGACCGCCCGTGCTTCTATGACCGCCGCCCCGGCTGAGCGTCCCTCTCACGTGCCCATCACACGTCGGCAGCGGTGCAGCCAGCGCCACCAGCCCGGCGCATCGAAGATCGGATAGGGTGCGCCGTTCATCATCTCGGTGAACAGCGGCTCGCCGACGTGCAGCGTGACTGCCCCTTGCCAGTATGCGGCCGGGCGCGCCGGACAGCTCAACGACGAGACGATCTGCACGCCGCTCCGTCCAAAGCCAGCGATCTGGTAGGCGGTGCTGCGGCTGACCGGTCGCACGAGCAGCGCCGCGAAAGAGCGCCCACACATCGCCAAAGCGGGCAGTCAAGGCGATGCGCACCGTCACCACGCGCTGGCCGTTCAGATAGATCAAGCCCTGGCTCGCACCGTCGATGTACGACGGCTGCGCGCCGCTCCAACGCCATGAGATGTGCGTCGGCGTCCGGTTGAGCGCACCGACCCAGGGATGATCGCGCAGCAGAGCCAGCGCTTCGTCGGCGCTCGTCACTTCGGGGCGGATGCCTTCCCAACAGGGCGCAGGGCAGCCCAACGGGGGCAGCAGGACGCGGCGCAGCTCCTCATCGCTGACGGCGCGCCCGCGCACGACGCCGATCATCAGTGCGAACAGCAGCGCCAAGATCAGCGCCGCGCCGCCCAAATGCAGGGACAGCCGCCAGCCGAGCATCACGACAGCTCGTGGCGCTGGCGGCGCGCATCCATCCAGCGGCGGATGCGCCCACCGAAGAGCACCGGCAGCGATAAGACGATGCAGAGCGCGATGATGCCGATGATCAAGAGCGTCGGGTCGTCACCGCCGAGCTGTGCGCCGAGGAACACTGCCGCCGCCGTCGGGATTAGGCCGACGATCAGCGAGACGAGCAGGTAATGCACATACTTGGCCGGCGTGAGGCCGATCACGTAGCTAAGGAAATCCCACATGGCGAACAGCACCAAGCGCGCGACAGCCAGCCCGCGCCAATCGCCGACGAGATGATAGTACTCCTCGGCTTTCTTGATCCCCTGCTCCCCGCGATGCGCAGGACGACCGGGCGACCGAGCCGCCGCCCGATCCAGAAGTTGATGCTGCCGCCGAGCGTCTCGCCGATGACTGAGAGCGCGATCCCTTCCCACACGCCGAACAGCGCGCCGCTCGCGATCTGGATCGGGCCAGTGGTCAGCGGTGCAAACACGTAAGTCGCCGCGCGCAGCAGCACGTAGACCAGCGGCGCGAGCGGGCCAGCACTGCGCACGATCTGTTGGAGCCGTTCTGGCCCGACGGTGCTCATCAAGTAGACGATGCCGCCGGTGACTGCGATGAAAGCGGCAGCCCCAACAGCGAGGCCGAGCCACGAGGATTTCTTGGTTGTGGGCGTCTGCGCTTCGCTCATGTTCTCGCCATTTTCCTTTGTGGGACTTCCAATTCACAGCCATTGTACGCGCAGACAGCGCCTGGCGTTTCGATTGAGTCGTCGGCGCACGCGCTGCACGACCCCTATGCCGTCCGTTGTATAATCCATCTACGTGAGCTGAGCATGAGGATGCTGCACATGGTGACGCTGGCGATCTCGACCGATGCCCCGCTCATCAGCGGGCCGCCGCAGGGTGAATGGACGCGCGCGGAGTGGGAACGTCTGCCGGACGATGGCGCTGTCTACGAGATCATCGGGGGATTCCTGTACGTGAGCAAGTCGCCGAGCTACTTTCACCAGTGGATCGTTTTTCGGCTGGCGTCGAAGCTCGGTGAACCGGCGGTCGAACGCGGGCTGGCTTACCCAGTGCTGTCACCGACGGGCGTCTTTATGCCCGGCTGCGACCCGGTGCAGCCCGATTTCGCGCTGATCGCCGCCGCCAACGCGGGCATCATCCGCGAGCGGCGCGTCTACGGCGTGCCCGATCTGATCGTCGAGATCCTTTCACCCGGCAGCCGCGACTACGATCTCAAAGTCAAGCTGCGCGCCTACGCCGATGCGAGCGTGCCCGAATACGTCATCATCGATCCGGAGACGCGCACACTGGCGCTGCACAGCCTGATCGAGCCGGGGCGCTATGCCGAACCGCAGATCTACCGCGAGACGGATACGGTCACCTTCGCCTGTCTGCCCGGAGTCGCGCTGCGCGTCGGCGTCCTCTTCGACGGCGCACCCGATGCCGAGCCATAAACCGGACACAGATAGCAAAAAAGGCTGCCCGCACTGGGGCAGCCCGCTGAGATCGATGGATGTCTTCCGCCTCAGTTGGCGCTGATGGTCGTGCGCACCGGGATCTGGCGCGGCTGAGCATCCGGCGTCTTGGGCAGCGTGAGCGTCAGCACGCCCGCCTCGTAGACGGCCTCGACCGCGTTCGGGTTGATCGGACGGCTCAGGCGAATGCTGCGCGACACCTTGCCGCTGAAGCGTTCCTGCATGTGCACATGCGCGTTTTCCGGAGCTGCCTGCGCCAACTCAGCGCTGATGGTGAGCAGATCATCGTGCCAATTGACCTGAATGTGATCAGCTTCAACGCCGGGCAGCGAGGCTTTCACGATGAAATTGGTGTCGGTCTCGTAAACATCGAGCGCGAGCTGGCTGCCGTTGGCGGAAAGCATCGCGCGGCTGCTCTCTTCCCAGACACGGTCGAGCGCGCTCTGAAGCGCCAGCATCTCGCGCAGCGGATTCCAGCGAACCATCATCGACATGAGCATCCCTCCTGAACTTTCGGTTTTTGGCGATCCACGTTTTATCGTGATTGATGCCCAGACTGTACGCCGCTTGTGTAAGATGTCGATCGACGTTTTGTAGACGCTGCGTAGACAGCGTATTAGAAGTCTGTAGGCGTATGGCCGCCGTTAACGGATAACCGGCACAGATCGCGTTTACGATGAAAGGCAGTTCTCGCGTTCGTTCGCTGTTCAGCAGGCCAGGTCAATGTCCGCAGTCAATACCGTCGACCTCACCCGTGCGCGCACTGCTGCGCACAGCACACGGCTCGCGCGGCTGCTGCGCGCCATCCCGGTCGTCTTGATCGGGCTGTGGGTCGCACTCGTCTATGCCAGCAGCACGCAGCAAGACTTGACGGTCTTCTTCGTCCCCGCGGGCGATCTGGTAGCCAGCGGGATCAACCCCTACACCTATGCCTGGTCGGGTCCATTCGTCTACCCGCCGCTCTCGCTCTGGTTCTTCGTCCTGCTCTCGCGCATCCCCCTGCTCGAATGGTGGATGCCGCTGTTCAATACGGCGCTGGCCTTCTGGCTGGTGCGGCGGCTGAACGCCAGCATCTGGTGGGTGCTCTACCCGCCGATCCTATTGATCATCTGGCTCGGCCAGATCGACCTGATCATCCTGGCGATCAGCCTGTACGCCTGCGCGCTGCGCCCACTGCCCTCCGGCGTGCTGATGGGCATCGCCCTGGTCATCAAACCGACCGTGGCCCTCTTTTTCATCCCGCGCTGGCTGCTGGCGGGGGGTTGGCGGCGGCGCGTGATCGCGGCAGGGGTGGTCTTCGTCGTCATCCTGCTGCTCAGCGCGCCGCTGCCCTGGCAGGATTGGTTGATCACGGGCAGCGCGCAGACGAGCGAATTCGTCGCCGAAAGCGCAGCCATCGCCGCGTTTGCGGTCGTCTTGATGCCCGTTTTCTTCGTCGCGGCCTTGATCGACCGCCGCAGCGATCGAGAATGGCTGACGCTCGGACTGCCTGCGCTCCGGCATTACAGCATGGCGGGGATCACGGGCGGCATCCACCCAGCGGCGATGCTGATCCATTGGGTGCTGCGCATTGTGATGGAGTCGACCGGCTGGCCGATCGGCTTCATCGAGCCGCTCAGCCGCATCATCCTCAAGCGCCTGTTTGGGGATGCGGTCGCGGACCCAGCCGAGCGCGCGGCGCGCCAGTCGTGAGGTATGATAAACAGGACAGCTTCCTCCCCGCTCGCACTTGACAAGCGGACGCTTCGAGGCAGGGAGAAAGTAGGTTATTTTGAGTTTCGCCCTCGCCTCCGGCCCCTCTACCGAACGCGGAGTGCTGCTGGGAGAGGGGAGCCAGATTTGAGACCCAGCCTCTAGGCGTAGCCGAGCACGCCGACGACCGACTGAACGGCCTTCGCGCTGATATCGAGCATGGCTTTCTCTTCGTCGTTCAGCTCCATCTCAATCACGCGCTCGACGCCTTCCTTGCCCAGCACCGCCGGCACGCCGATGTAGAGGCCGTTGTAGCCGTACTGACCGGTCAGATAGACCGCGCTGGGGATGACGCGCTTCTGGTCACGGATGATCGCCTCGACCATCTCGACCGTGCCGGCGGCGGGCGCGTACCACGCGCTGACGCCGATCAGGCCGACGATCTCGCCGCCGCCCTTGCGCGTGCGCTCGATGATCGCCTGCAGGCGATCCTCTGCGATCAGCTCACGGACCGGGATGCCGGCGACCGACGTGTGGCGCGGCAGCGGCACCATCTCGTCACCGTGGCCGCCGAGCACGATCCCGTGAATATCGCGCACGCTCAGGCCGAGTTCCATCGCCAGAAAGGCCTTGTAGCGGGCGGTATCGAGTGCGCCGGCCTGCCCGATGACGCGCTTGCTCGGGAAGCCGCTCTCGTGCAGTGCGACATGGCACATCGCGTCGAGCGGGTTGGAGACGATCACCAAGATCGCCTGCGGCGAATAGCGCGCGACCTGGCGGGTGACTTCGCCAACGATGGCTTGGTTGGTGCGCACGAGGTCATCGCGGCTGGGGAACTGCCCGGTGACGGGGTCTTTCTTGCGCGGCACACCCGCCGTGATGACGACCACGTCCGAGCCTTCGGTGAGCGCGTAGTCGTTCGGGCCGCCGCCCGTGATATGCAGATCGTACTTCATGACCGGCGCGGATTGGAACAGGTCGAGGGCTTTGCCCTTGGCTGGACCTTCGAGCACATCGATCAGGACGACATCGGCCAGTTCACGCGACGCGATCCAGTGTGCGCAGGTGGCACCGACATTGCCTGCGCCGACAATCGTGACTTTGCTGCGAGCCATGATCCACTATTCTCCATGTGTGCTTAACTGCGAGAACGCTCGGATAGAATAACACGGCAGAGCGGCGCTGCGCAGACGCGATTCATCACGCGCGCTGGGTGCTGTTCATCACCGCCCCGGCGCGAGCAGCCGATCGAGCAGGTCGAACAGGCCGGCCTCGATCACATCCACGTCATAACCGAGCAGGTTCAGTTGAAACGCGATCGTGCGTGGATCGAGCATGACGTACAGCACATCGGCGGCATAATCGACTTGAAGCGCGGGATTGGCGCGCGCCAGCAGCGCGCGGAGGGTCATCCGCCACCATTGATGGGCGGGATGCTCCAGCATCGAGCCGCCGCCCAGCCCATTGCTGTCCAGCAGCGGCAGATTGCGGCGGACGAAAGCGAACGTTTCGCCGATGAACCAGCGGAGCAGCACCGCCGGAGAGTCGCCGCTGCCCAGGCGGGCGAACGTACGCGCTTGCAGATCGCGCTGATCGGCGTCGAGCAGGGCTTGGCAGAGCTGCACTTTGTTGGTGAAATGGCGGTAGAGCGTGCCCTTGCCGACGCCCGCCGCTTCGGCAATCGCGGACATCGACACATGTTCGACCCCCTGCTCGACGAACAGGCGCTGCGCCGTCTCCAGCAGCAGCGCACGGTTCTCCAGTGCGTCAGCGCGCTTGGGTCGAGCATCCGTTGGAAAAAGATTGTCGCTCATAAGGCATTCGCCCGTTGGCAGGTGCCGCGCCCGATCATTATAGCGGATTCGGGGCGCTGCTGTGCGCTTGACCGCGTCAAGTGCCCGCTGCCGCTGCAGCCGCTAGCTCCTCTTCGATCACATTGACGAATGCCTGGAGCGGCTGCGCGCCGATCAGCGGGCGTCCGTTGATGAAGAAGGTCGGTGTCCCCGTAACGCCGAGCGCCTCACCTGCCTGATAGTCCGCCACGATCGCCTGCGTATGCGGCGCTTCATCGAGACAAGTCGTGAAGGCCGCCACATCCAAACCGAGCGTCTGCGCATGGCTCAGATAGCCGGCGCGCGTCAGGTTGTTCTGATTGGCGAATAGGAGATCGTGGAATTCCCAGAAGCGCGCTTGATCGTTAGCACAGGCAGCAGCGATCGCTGCCTCCAGGGATGCTTGGCCCAGGATCGGGTAATCTCGATAGACGAGCCGCACACGATCACCGTAGCGTTCGAGCAGCGGCGTGAGCGTCTCGTCATTGAAGCGTTTGCAGAAGCCGCAGCGGAAATCGCCGAACTCGATGATGACGATCGGCGCGTCCGCTGGGCCGAGCGACGGACTGCCGCCGTCATCGATGGCGTAGCGCTGCGCCGGATCGAGCTGGCGCGCACGCGCGGCATCCGCCGAGCCGCCAGCCGCTGCGACGGCGGCCTGCACAGCTTGGTTGATCAGCGCGCGGTTTTCATCGCGGTTCTCCTGAGCGCGACGATCCATGACGATAACACCCAGCAGCAGCCCCAGCGCGAAAAAGACGACCGCGATGATGACGCTGTTGAACAGCGCGCGGGGCACGACGGCGGTTGGCTCACCAGAAACGGGCGCGGAGAATGCCGCCTGCGCCGACTGCTCGTACTCACCGATGGGCAGCACAGACTCCTCGCCCACTGGCTCTTGAATGACATCACGTTCCACGAGTGTGTTCCTCGACTGCATCAATAACGATGTGCGGGGATCATACCATAAGTCGGCGGCGGCGGGCTTAACGCACGGCCGCGCGGGTGGCGCGCCTCATTTTCGACTCCACCTGTTGGCATGCGAACGCAGCGCCGCTATACTCCGCACCGCACTGTGCCCGTGATGGCAGTGGTGGAGCACGAACCACCCCTCAGAATTCTCAATACCCTTTCGTGGGACCCGCTGTGATTACCCTAGCAGAAAGGCAGGCCGACATGCAGCTCTCGCTCATCGATGTCACGATCGAATACTGCGCGGTTTGAAAGTACACCCCACGAGTCGTCAGTTTGACGACTGAAATCCTTGGCCACCGGCCATTCGAAGTTTATATTCGCTCGTGGACACTCATCCCCGGCAGCGGTGGGGTGTTCGAGGTGCGCGTCAATGGTGACCTGATCTTCTCGAAGAAGGCGCTGGGCCGCCACGCCAACCCGGGCGAGATCGTCGAGCTGTTCCGGCAGAAACTCTACGCGCTGCACCCCGAAGCCGAGCACCTGCGCGAGATACCGGACGATTGAGGCCGCCGCGGCGGTGGTGCCCGTGTGCCGGCACGCACTCAGGCGTGTGCTGGATCGAGCGCGCAGGCCGCGCCGCACCGCACCGCCTGTAGATTGACCGGCAGCAGACTGCGCCGGTGTTCCGGCAGATGCGCCGCCAGCGCGCTTTCGACGGCTGACAGCGGCATGACGGGGCGAGCGGTCAGCGCTGCCGCCAGCAGCAGCATGTTCGTCACGCGCACATCGCCGAGCTGGGTCGCCAACTGCGTGGCCGGCAGGCGCAGCTCGGTCAGATCGCGGCGAGCGCTGCGCTCTGCGACCAGCGACGCGTTGATGACCAGCAGACCGCCCGGGGCGACGAGCGGCTCATATTTGGTGAATGACGGCGCGTTGAAGATGACAGCGACGGACGGATGCGGCACGAGTGGCGAGCCGATTGGGCGATCGCTGATGACGACGAGGCAGTGTGCTGTGCCACCGCGCATCTCCGGCCCATACGAAGGGATCCACGTCACTTCCAGGCCAGAGTCCATCGCGGCGTAGGCCAAGAGCTGCCCGGCAAACATCACACCCTGGCCACCAAATCCGGAAAACAAGAAAGCTTCACGCATGAGGCTCCCCCGTCCTGCGCTCGAACGCCCGGATCGCATCTACAATCTTGAAATCACCAACCGGGAACTGCGCCAGCATGTGCGACTCGATCCAGCGCAGCGCCTCGACCGGCGGCAGCCCCCAATTGGTCGGACAGCTCGACAGCAGCTCGACCAGACTGAAGCCGAGATGGTGCATCTGCGTCCGCAGCGCCGTCAGGATGGCTTTCTTGGCCTGCCGGATATAGCGGACATCGTGCAGCGAGCGGCGGACGACGTAGGCCGCGCCGTCGAGCTGCGCCAGCAGTTCACTCATGCGCAGCGGATAACCCGCCTGGCGGACATCACGTCCTGCTGGCGAGGAGGTCGTCGTCTGCCCCGGCAGCGATGTCGGTGCCATCTGGCCGCCGGTCATGCCGTACACCGCATTATTGACGAAGATGACGGTGATGTTCTCGCCGCGCGCCGCGGCGTGCATTATCTCCGCCATGCCGATGGAGGCGAGGTCGCCATCGCCCTGATAGGTGACCACGATCTGATCGGGCAGCGTGCGTTTGATGCCCGTCGCGACGGCGGGCGCGCGTCCGTGCGCCGCCTGGCAGCCATCGACGGCGAAGTATTCGTACGCGAACACCGCGCAGCCGACTGGCGCGACCACGATCGCACGCTCGCGCAGCGCCAGCTCGTCGAACGCCTCGGCCAGCAGACGATGCGCAATGCCGTGTGTGCAGCCGGGGCAGTAGAGCGTTTGGGCGTCGGTCAGGGCGGCCGGTCGTTCGTAGATCAGCTCCATGTCGACAGTCGGTTTTTGTACTGTAACCATGATGCGTCACTCCACTTCATGCTTCGACGGCCAGCAGACGATACTCCTGCTCGACCACGCGCAGCAGCTCATCGGGCATCGGGATGACCCCGCCCGTGCGCCCGTAGAAACGTACGGGTACACGTCCCTCGATGGCCAGACGCACATCCTCGACCATCTGCCCGGCGTTCATCTCGATGACGAGACAGGCGCGCGCGCTGCCTGCGAGCTGCGCCAGCCGGTCATTCGGGAACGGCCACAGCGTCAGCGGACGCAGCAGACCGACTTTCAAGCCCTGCTGGCGCGCTTCCTCGACCACAGTCGAGGCTATACGCCCGGCAGTGCCGAAGGCCACGAGCAGCAGGTTGGCGTCTTCGGCGCGCTCCTCGATCCAGCGCTGTTCGCTGCGGGCGATCTGCGCCAGGCGGGCTTGGAGTTTGCGGTTGAAGGATTCCTCATCCTCGCCTTTCAGATAGATCGAGGTGACGACCCGCTTGCGGCGCCCATCGGCACCGATCAGCGCCCAATCGGGGCGTTCAGAGCTGAGCGGCTGCATCGGCGGCAGCTCAGCAGGTTCCATCATCTGGCCGATCTGGCCGTCGGCGGCGATCACGACCAGATGGCGGTACTGCTTGGCCAATTGGAACGCGAGTACCGTACAGTCGATCGCTTCCTGCACCGAAGCTGGCGCGAGCACGATCGGGTGAAAATCGCCGTGCCCCGCCGAGCGTGTGACCTGAAAGTAATCGGACTGTGCGGGCAGGATGTTGCCCAACCCAGGCCCGCCGCGCATCATGTTGACGACGACGCAGGGCAGTTCTGCGCCGGCGATATACGACAGCCCTTCCTGCATCAAGCTGTAACCGGGGCTGGAGGTCGAAGTCATTGCGCGCGCGCCCGTGCTCGCCGCGCCGTAGACCATATGGATGGCGGCGATCTCGCTTTCGGCCTGCAGGAAAACGCGCCCAAGCTCCGGCATCCGCGACGATAGGTATTCGAGCAGCTCCGTTTGCGGGGTGATCGGGTAGCCGAAGTAGGCGTCCAGGCCGACACGCACGGCGGCTTCCGCGATGGCGACATTGCCTTTGAGCAGTTCTCTGGTCACCACTATGCCTCCACCGGTTTCAAGCTGCGCCCCATCTCCGGGCGCGCTTCCCGATAGACGGTGATGCAGACATCGGGGCAGATGAGCGCACAGATGGCGCAGCCGGTGCAGCGCCCGTCCGGGTCTGCCAGCAGCGCTGGGGCATAACCTTTGCTATTGAGGGTGCCGCTGTCCATGACGATGAGGGCTTGGGGGCAGGCGGTTGTGCAAAGCGAGCAGCCTTTACATCGTGCCTGATCGATCACAATCGTTCCATGAGCCATGCGCAATATCCTTCAACATAATCACCTTTTTCTTTACGGTACGCGCAGAGGCGGCAAACGCATAGTCTACAAGGTCATGTATCGGGATGTAGATTGTCATGAATACGCGGGCGCGATCGGCGGTGCGAGGCGCGCCCTGGCTCAGGCGCGCGCGAAGATCGTGAAGGCTGCGACCACGTAGATGATGTAGGCGCTCAAGATGAAGATCGACTCGCGTTTACTCAACACGCGGTTGAGCGCGAACGGCAGCAGCAGCAGCGAGAAGCCGATCATGATCGGAATATCGACGTGCACCAACTGTTCATCGACTTGCACAGGCATCACCAGCGCGGTGATACCCAGGATCGACAAGATGTTGAAGATATTCGAGCCGACGACATTGCCGACCAAGATATCGGCTTCCTTGCGATAGGCCGCAACGATCGAGGTAGCCAGTTCGGGCAGCGACGTGCCGACGGCGACCAGAGTCAAGCCGATGACGACCTCCGGCACGCCCAAATCACGCGCGATGCTGACCGCACCATCCACCAGCAGGTTCGCCCCGACCACCAGCACGGCGATCCCGACCACCAGCCGCCCCAGTTCAACCCAGCGGTTGATCGGGCCGCCGATGCCCTCGACCTCGGCCATCAATTCCAGCTCCTTCGCCTCGACTCGTTCGCGCCGCGCCGAGACGATCAGCAGCAGCGTGAAAGCGATGATGCCCGCCACCAGCAGTAGCCCCTCCAGCGTGCCGATGCTGCCATCGAGCGCCAGCACGAACAGCAGCACCGCCGCGCCGAGCGCGATCGGGATCTCGCGGCGGATGAGCGTGACATGTACTGGAATGCGGGTGATCAGTCCGCTGATTCCCAGGATGAGGCCGATATTGGCGATGTTGGAGCCGACGACGTTGCCGATCGAGATGTCCGGTTCTCCGCCCAGCGCTGCGTCCAGGCTGACGAGCAGCTCCGGCATCGACGTGCCGAATGCCACGATCGTCAGCCCGATGATGAGCGGCGCGACGCCGAGCGAGGCCGCCAACCGCGATGCCCCCTGCACCAGCCAATTGCCGCCGAAATACAAGCCGGCAAGACCCAGAGCGACGTACAGAATATCCAAGAGCATGACCCAACCGGCCTTTCGTCGCTCGCGCGACCGATGCGAAACCCGATGCAGTGACGCGGCACAAGAGGCTGGTACGAGCCTCTGTACAGCGCGCGTTCAATACGTTATAGAAACAGAAACTCTGTCGCCACATAGGCGACATAAACGGCCATGATGACGAACGCCCCGCCTCGGCGCAGCACACGCCTGAGCGCGAGCGGCACCAGCAGCAGCGAAAAGCCGATCATGACCGGGATATTGACGCTCAGAACGGACTGGCCGACGGGCACCGGCGCGATCAGCGCGGTCACACCCAGCGTCAGCAGGATATTGAACGTGTTCGCCCCGACGATATTGCCGACCAGGATCTCCGTTTCGCCGTGCCGGGCAGCCGCGATCGCGGTCACCAGCTCCGGGAGCGATGTGCCGATGGCGACCAGCGTCAGACCGATGACAACTTCCGGTATCTGGAGCGCCTCGGCGACACGGATCGCCCCTTCAACCAGCAGATTGGAGCCGACCAGCAGCGCGGCGAACCCGGCGGCCAAGCGTCCCAGCTCTGTCCTTGCGTTGATCGGCCCGCTGATGCCTTCGACTTCCGCGATCAGGCGTTCTTTCTCCGGGGTGATTTGCGCGCGTTTGGCCGCCGCAAACATGATCGCCGTGAAGGCGATAATGCCCGCCACCAGCAGCAGCCCATCCAGCGTGCCGATGCTGCCGTCGAGCGCCAGCACGAACAGCAGCAGCGCCGCGCCGAGCGCGATCGGGATTTCACGGCGGATGAGGGACGTCTGCACAGGGATCGGCGCGATCAAGCCAGCGGTGCACAAGATCAGGCCGATGTTGGCGGTGTTCGAGCCGACAACGCTGCCGATCGAGACTTCCGGTTCACCGCGCAGCGCCGCGCCCAAGCTGACCAGCAGCTCAGGTGCCGATGTGCCGAAGGCGACCACCGTCAAGCCGATGACGAGCGGGGCGACGCCGAGCGACGCCGCCAGCCGTGACGCGCCCTGCACCAGCCAATTTCCGCCGAAGAACAGCCCAACTAAACCCAACGCGATGAACAGAAGATCCAGCAGCATCATCGGCATCCATCGCACGTCAGAAAGCACCGGCGGACTGACCGCCGTCGATGACCATCGTCTGACCGGTGATCATGCGCGCCGCGTCCGATGCGAGGTAGACGACGAGCGCGGCGACCTCGCCGGCCTGGATCACGCCGCGCAGCGGCTGCGCTGCGTTCAAGT
>CAYTME010000025.1:17926-20743 GCA_964438415.1 uncultured Pleurocapsa sp.
TGGGCGGTCAGCGGCGTATCGACATAGCCGGGACAGATGACATTGCAGCGGATGTTGTCACGCGCGTAATCGAGCGCGATCGCTCGCGTCAAATGGATGACGCCGGCCTTGGCGGCGCAGTAGGCAGCCTTGTCGCGCACGGCGCGCAGTCCGAAGGTGCCTGCTGTACTCAAGATGACGCCGCCGCCGCGCGCCTGCATGATCGGGATGGCGTACTTGCAGCCAAGAAACACGCTCTTTAGGTCGATATTCAAACATTCGTCCCATTCGGCTTCGGTGATCTCAGTCACGCGCCCGGACGGACTGATGCCGGCGTTGTTGAGCAGTATATCGACGCCGCCGAAGTGCGACGCCACGCGCTCGATCATCGCCTGCACGCTGCGCCCTCCAGCGCCAGCGCGGAACCGCTGGAGGCGGCGATCTCATCGGCCACCGCCTCGGCCTTGCTCAGCGTGCGCCCAACGACCGCGACGCGCGCGCCCGCCGCCGCCAGCGCCAACGCCGCCGCCCTGCCGATGCCGCTGCCTCCGCCGGTCACGATCGCGATTTTATGCTGCAGCGAAATCTGCATATCGTTATGCTCCGAGGGAGAGGTGATGCGTGATGAGAGATGAAGGGAAAGGTGATGAAGTGACGAGATGAAAGGTGACGAGGGGATGCGAGAATGCGGGAAAACGGCGACGGCTGTGAGGCGTGCCAGGTAACACGCGGTGATCGACAGCGCAAGCCAAGCTCATGACCTATGCCCCTCACCACCACGCATCCCTCGTCACCTTTCCACGCGTTACGCATCACTCACAGCTTCACCCACACCGACTTGAGTTCCGTATACATCTCCATCACCTGACGTCCCAGCTCGCGCCCACTGCCGCTTTCGCCGCTGCCGCCGAACGGCACGGCTGGGTCAAACCAGTCATACGTGTTGATCCAGACGACACCTGCCTTGAGCTGCGCCGCCATGCGGTGCGCGCGGCTGAGCTGGTTCGTCCAAACACCGGCGGCCAGCCCGTAGCGCGATGCGTTGGCGCGCGCAATCACCTCGGCTTCGTCATCGAAGCGGAAGACCGACAGCACCGGCCCGAAGATCTCCTCGGTGCCGATCAAGGCATCATCGCGCACGTCGGCGAAGATCGTCGGCTCCAGGAAGTAGCCGCCCGCCAGCGCGCCGCCGATGCGCTGGCCGCCGCTGACGAGCGCGGCACCCTGCGCCGCCCCCTGCGCGATGTAGGACTGCACCCTTTGGAGCTGCGTCTGCGAGATCAGCGGTCCCAGATTGGAGTCGCGATCCATGCCCGGCCCGACAACGAGCTGCGCGCTCTTGGCCGCAAGCGACCGCAGCACCGCATCGTGAACGCCGCGCTGGATGTACAAACGCGACCCAGCGACGCAGTTCTGGCCGCTGTTGGCGAAGATCGCCCATAGGGCCGCTTCAGCCGCGGCGTCGATCTCGACATCGTCGAAGATGATGAGCGGTGACTTGCCGCCCAATTCGAGCGAGACATGTTTAAGATTACCCGCCGCCGCGCGCGTGATGATCTTGCCGACCTCGGTCGAGCCGGTGAAGGCGATCTTATCGACATCGGGATGCGCCGTCAGCGCCGCACCCGCCGTCTCGCCGAAGCCGGTGACGACGTTGAAGACGCCCGCCGGGATGCCGGCTTCGAGCGCCAGCTCACCCAAGCGCAGCGCCGTCAGCGGTGTCTGCTCGGCGGGCTTGAGCACGAGCGTGTTGCCAGCCGCCAATGCCGGCCCGATCTTCTGCGCGGCCATCACCAGCGAGTAGTTCCACGGGGTGATCGCGCCGCAAACGCCGAGCGGCTCGCGCCGGGTGTAGACGTGAAAGCCCGGCGACGAGACGGCATAGGTCTCACCCGTCAGCTTGGTCGGCCAGCCGGCGTAATAGCGCATCTGGCCGATGGCGACATTGACCTCCACGTTGAAAGCGACGCTGAACGGCTTGCCGTTATCGAGCGTTTCGAGCTGCGCCAGCTCCTCTTTATGCGCCTCCATGAGATCGGCGAAGCGGTGCAGCAGGCGCTCGCGCTGCGCCGGCATCATATCCGCCCAGGCAGGAAAAGCGGCGCGGGCGGCGCGCACCGCCCGATCGATGTCGTGCGCATCTCCCTGCGCGACCTGCGTCAGCGGCTGGCCGGTGGCGGGGTTGATGGTGGCGAACGTCCCTCCAGCGGCGGCGGGCACCCAACGCCCGTCGATCAAGAGCTGATGCTCGCGGGCGAGGAAGGCTTGAACGGCGGGCAGCATGGGGATTGCGTTTCCGGTCATGGTTCGGTCTTCTGTGAGACATCCGCGCTGGCAACGTCCAGAAGCATAGCACGCTGCGCCCCAATGTGAAAAGAGTCGGCGCGAGCCGTCTGAAGCGGCTGTTTCGCACCAGCCGCACCGTACCGCACCGCACGCAACTACGCTATACTGGATGACTGCTGTAGATAGACATGGACGTGCCGCGCCGGAGTCGCGCAGGAGTGATGGCGTATGTTCGTAACGGTGATGCAGGATCAGCTCGCACGAGGCCTGAGCATCGTGGGGCGCGCGGTCGACAGCCGCCCGACGCTGCCCGTATTGGCGAATGTGCTGCTGGCGACGGAAGACTCGCGGCTCAAACTGGCGGCGACCAACCTGGAGCTGACGATCGTCAGCTACATCGGTGCGAAAGTCAACCAACCGGGCGCGATCACCCTGCCAGCCAAGACGCTGGGCGAACTGGTCGGCAACCTATCGCCGGAGCGCGTCGATATGCAGCTCGACAGCGCCACCCAGTCCGTCCGCATCGTCTGCGGCACCACCCGATCCGACATC
>CAYTME010000025.1:20753-26085 GCA_964438415.1 uncultured Pleurocapsa sp.
CGGAGGTGAAGTCGTAGAGCGGGATGGCCATGACCACCAAGGGCATCAGCGCCGGTGAGTTCCCACCGATCCCCGAAGAGACCGAGCCAGATGTGACGCTCCCGGGGCGCGTTCTGCGCGACATGATCAACCAGTCGGCCTTCGCCGCCTCGAAAGAGGATACGCGCCCGATCCTGACCGGGCTGTACACGTATTTTGAGGACAACATGGTGACGATGGCGGCTGCTGATGGCTACCGGCTGGCCGTGCGCACCGCCCAGATCGACCAGCACTTTGACAAGGCGCGCAGCGTCGTCATCCCTGCGCGATCGCTGCTGGAGGTGGCACGCATCATCGGCGAGGATGAGGAGCCGGTCGGCATCACGCTGCCAGGCAAGCGCGACCTGGTCATGTTCTATATCAAGAACACCGTCGTCTCGTCACAGGTGATCGAGGGCAAATTCCCCGATTTCTCCGGCATCATCCCGCGCAGCTACAGCACGAGCACGGTCGTCTACACCGACGATCTGCTGCGTGCCTGCAAACGGGCGGAGATCTTCGCCCGCGACAGCGCCAACAGCGCCCGCGTCTACATCCGCCCGCCGCAGCGCCCGAACGAGCCGGGCGAAGTCGTCGTGATCGGGCGCAGCGCCGAACGCGGTGACAACGAGGGCATGATCGACGCCTCGGTCGAAGGCGAGCCGCTGGAGGCGTCATTCAACATCCGTTACCTGATCGATGCGCTCAGCGTGATCCCGGACGAGCGGGTCGTGCTGCAGAGCAACGGCCCGGCGCACCCTGGCGTCATGCGCCCAGAGACGAACGACAACTTCATCTACGTCCTCATGCCGATGGCGCAGCAGCGCTGAGGCGTGTTGGGAACCGAGCAGCCCGCGGCTTTTGTCCCGCGCTCTAGTTACCCCCCCGTTCGAAATCAGGGGCGGATAGACCCGCGTGCGCTCTCCCCCGACCGCTCCCTTGCGGCCGGGAGAGGTGATCGCCAGCGGCAGAGCCGGAGTATTCGCCCAACCTCTCAGGCATATTGGCGTCTGGGAGGGAGTGCTGAATAACGCGGATACGACAGGTAATTCTCAGCAGGAGAATGCGATCCATATCCTCAAGATTCAGCACTCCCCGTCTGGGATAGATTGTTCCCCGCATTTTCGATCTGTGTTATCATTAGAACATACGTTCCGCTGTTGACGCGGCGCGAAAACTGACCCTACAATGAGGCGGCTTGCTCGCCCCAGCCGGAAGCACATCTAGGGAAGCTTTATGACCCTCGGTTCGATCCGTCAGATCAATATCAACCAGGAGATGCGCGACGCCTACCTCGACTACGCGATGAGCGTGATCGTCGCCCGCGCTCTGCCCGATGCTCGCGACGGCCTCAAGCCCGTTCACCGCCGCATCTTGTACGCCATGTACGACATGGGGCTGCGCGCCGACTCACCGTACAAGAAATGCGCGCGCATCGTCGGCGAAGTGCTGGGCAAGTATCACCCGCATGGAGACGCGGCGGTCTACGAGACGCTGGTGCGTCTGGCGCAGGATTTCTCGATGCGCTACACGCTGGTCGATGGCCAGGGGAACTTCGGCAGCATCGACGGCGACGGCGCGGCGGCCATGCGCTACACCGAGGCGCGCATGGGGCAGATCGGCGAGGAGCTGCTGACCGATATCAACATGGATACGGTCGATTTCACCGACAATTTCGATGGCACGCTGCAAGAGCCGAGCGTGCTGCCGGCGGCGTTCCCCAACTTGCTCGTCAACGGCGGCAGCGGGATCGCCGTCGGCATGGCGACCAACATCCCGCCGCACAACCTGGGCGAGGTCTGCGACGCCTGCGTGCATCTGCTGCGCAATTGGGAGACGATCGACGACATCACCGTCGCCGACCTGATGCAGTTCATCAAGGGGCCAGACTTCCCGACGGGCGGACTCGTCTACCGGCACACCGACGCCGGCGAGGATGGCGAGGACTCGCTGGTGGCCGCCTACGCGACCGGGCGCGGCAAGGTGATCGTGCGCGCCAAATGCCATATCGAAGAGATGGGACGCGGTAAATCGCGCATCATCGTCAGCGAGCTGCCCTACCAGACGAACAAGTCGGCGCTGATCGAGCGCATCGCCATGCTGGTGCGCGATGGCAAGCTGGAGGGCATCGCCGACCTGCGCGACGAGAGCGACCGCCAGGGGCTGCGCATCAGTATCGAGCTGCAGCGCGGTGCCGAGGCGACCGAGGTGCTGGCGTCGCTCTTCAAGCTGACGCCGCTGCAGGAGACGTTCAGCATCATCATGCTGGCGCTGGTCAACCATGAGCCGCGCACGCTCACGCTCAAGCAGTGCCTCAAGGTCTACCTCGACCACCGCTTGGAGGTCGTGCGGCGGCGCAGCGAGTTTGAGCTGGCGCGGGCGCGCGAGCGGGCGCACATCCTAGAAGGACTGCTCAAGGCACTGAACGCCCTGGATGAGGTGATCGCGACCATCCGCAAGTCGCGCACCGTCGAAACGGCCCGTGAGAATCTGATGCGGCTGCTCAAATGCAGCGAAATCCAGGCGCAGGCGATCCTCGATATGCAGCTTCGGCGGCTGGCAGCACTGGAGCGCAAGAAGATCGAGGACGAGTACGATGAGAAGATCAAGCTGATCAAGTATCTGGAAGGGCTGCTCGCCAGCCCGAAGCAGATGCGCGAATTGATCGCCGACGAACTGCTGACGGTGCGCGAGGCCTACAACGACCCGCGCCGTACGGTCATCGCCGAAGGCACGGCGACGCGGGTGACGAACGCCGATCTGCTGACGCCAAAAGAAGAGACGTGGGTGACGCTCAACATCGCCGGGCGCATCGGGCGCAGCTACGACGCGAACGCGCCCAAGATCACCGGCGATACCCACGAGCCGCCGCGCTTCATCGCTGCTGCCGATACGAGCCAGATCGTCTATCTGTTCACGACGACCGGCATGTGCGCCACCATCCCGGTGCAGCAGCTCCCGCAGATCAACGCGCCGAGCGAAGGCGCGCCCTTCAGCGACCTGTGTACGCTCAAGAGCGGTGACGAGATCGCGGCGCTGCTGTGCCTGCCCGCGACGCTGGAGACGGGCTTCTTGTTCTTCGTCACCGCGCTCGGCGAGGTCAAACGTCTGCGCATGGAAGATCTGCCGGGGATGCGCTCGGACTCGTTCAAGGTGATGGATGTCGAACAAGATGACCGCCTGCTGACGGTGCTGCTGACCGGCGGCACCAACGAGATCGTGCTGGCGACGGCGGAGGCGCAGGCGATCCGCTTCAGTGAGGAGGATGTGCGCCCGACGGGCATGGGCGCGGGCGGGATGCGCGGGGTCAAACTGACGGGCCAGCGCGATCGGGTGGTTGGCGCGGGCGTGGCGGATGACCGGCTTCACTTGTGGACGATCACCCACGAGGGCATCGCCAAGAGTTCGCCGCTGAGCGAGTATCCGACACAGGGACGCGCCGGCGGCGGCGTGGTGACGATGAAACTGCCGAACGACAGTCGTGGGCTGGCGGCGGCAGCCGTCGGCAAGCTCGATGAGGCGGTCGTCGTGCTCACGGATAAGGGTAAGGCGAAGTCCATGCGCCTGAGCGCCGCGCCATCCGGCAAGCGCCCGATCCGGGGCGATTTCGTCATCTCGATCGGCGCGCGCGAGAGCGTGGCGGCGGTGGTCAAGTATCAGCCGACCATCAGCCAACCGGCGAACGGCAGCAGCGACGAAGCATAGGCGTCGCACGGGAGACGCGCTGCGGATGCCGCTCGGTACGCGCCATCTGGCGATTCTTCATCAATATTTCTGACGTCCATTGTAAAAATTGACCCATTGGCGTTTCTGCAGCGATTGTTACAATTGCTTGCGAAGTATGCGCGGCAGCGGCTCGCCCGCTCATGCGGCAGCATTCGCGGTTTGGTTCTGTTTTAGGAGTTTTTGTTATGACCAAGCGATATCGGTACACGGTTCTGCTCATGCTGCTCGGGCTAATGATGCTGACCACTGGAGGCGTGCTTCACGCTCAGGAGCCGCAGGTAGGCGGCACGCTGGTTTGGGCGGCGGACTCGATGGGCGATACGCTCGAAAACGGCATCTGGACGGGCTTCGGCTCGATCAATGTGCTCGACACCATCGGCGAGGGGTTGGTTCGGATCGATTTCTCCAACGGACAGCCGATCCCAGGCCTGGCCGAGTCGTGGACGGTCTCCGATGACGGCCTGACCTACACGTTCAACATGCGCGATGGCGCGCTGTTCCACGATGGCACGCCCGTCACAGCGGAAGCCGCTGTGCGCAGCCTGACGCGCGACACAAATACTTCCGATCCAGCCCATATCGCGGGCATGTACATGTTTCCTGCACATGGCACTGCCAACTGGGCATCGGTGACCGCGCCCGACAGCGATACGGTCGTCATCGTGCTCAATGCGCCCGATGCGACCCAAGTCGCTAAGCTTTCGCGGCCGTCGGCTTACATCATCAGCCCGGCGACGCTCGATGGGGGGCCGGAAGCCGTCGGCACGAACCCGATCATGGCCGGACCGTTCAAGCTCGACCGCTTTGTGCCGGGACAAGAGGCGGCGCTCAGCGCATTCGAGGATTACTACGGCGGCCGGCCGTATCTCGATCGAGTCATCATCCGGGCTTACCCGGATGAGGCGTCGATCTTGACGGCGCTCGAAGCGGGTGAGGTCGATATGACGACCGCTGCGCCGTTCTTGGCCGCACCGCGCCTGGCGCAGACCGAGGGCTACCGCGTCGAGGTTGGCGGGCCGCTGATCAGCTTGTTCATCGGCATCAACGTCTCGAACCCGCCGTTTGACAATCTGGCGGTGCGCCAGGCGGTCAATTACGCCATCAACCGCGAGACGCTGATCCTAGGCGCGCTGAGCGGCTATGGCGAGATGCCCGCCTCGCTGCTCGGCCCCAACGATCTCGGCTTCGATCCGTCGGGCATGGAGATCAGCACGTATGACCCGGAACGCGCGCGAGCGCTGCTGACCGAAGCGGGCGTCGAGCTGCCGATTGCGGTCAACCTGTCCTATGAGAACAACCGCTTCTGGCCGACGATGGCCGAACTGATCAAGAGCGACCTGGAAGCGGTCGGCTTCAGCGTCACGCTCGATCCGCTCGACTCTGGCTCGTTCTGGGGCAAGGTCGCCGACAGCGCCGCCGATGAGGTGCTGAGCGCGCCCGATCCGAGCCGGATGCAGTTGAGCATCAACCAGCGCTCGACCTTCATCGCCGATCCGGATGACCGTGTGCAGATCGTCGATGGCGTGCGCTCGCCGTATGGGCAGGCCAATCACCAACTGCTGGAGACCGCCAGCACGCTCGACTCGCT
>CAYTME010000026.1:0-3626 GCA_964438415.1 uncultured Pleurocapsa sp.
CGGCGGCAGCCTCCGCGAGGCGACCACACTGATCAAGCCGCGCAACCGCAGCAAGCCAGACGACCGGCTGGTCGTCCGCGAAAGCGAGCACTTTTTCTTCGATCTGGGTCGCTTCGAGCCGGATTTGCTGGCGTACTTGGAACGCCACGCCGATCACTGGCGCCCACATGTGCTGCGCTTCAGCCGCAATTTCGTCGCCGAAGGGCTGCGCGGCCGCCCTATCACGCGCGACATCGACTGGGGCATCGACGTGCCGCTGCCCGGTTGGGAGGACAAGAAGCTGTACGTGTGGTTCGAGGCGGTCATCGGCTACTTCAGCGCCAGCGTCGAATGGGCGCGCAACATCGGTCAGCCCGATGCGTGGAAGCGCTGGTGGTACAACCCCGAGGCGGAGATCTACAATTTCATCGGCAAAGACAACATCCCCTTTCACACCGTCATCTGGCCGGCGGAATTGATGGGCGTCAACGGTCTGTACAACGGCGCTGAGGACTCGATCGGCGCGCGCTGCGACGCCGATCTGCAGCTCCCCTACGACGTGCCGGCCAACGAGTTCATGAATATCGAAGGCGATAAGTTCTCCAAGAGCCGTAACTGGGCGATCTGGCTGCCCGATCTCTTGGAACGCTACCAGCCCGACGCGATCCGCTACTACGTCGCCGCGACCCTGCCGGAGACGGCCGACGCCGATTTCGCCTGGGACGGCTTTCTCAACCGCGTCAACGGCGAGCTGCTCGCGGCCTGGGGCAACCTGGTCAACCGGATGCTCAGCTTCGCCTACAAGCGCTTCGACGGGCGCGTGCCGTCGCCCGACCCGCTGACGGAGGCCGATCAAGCCATCATCAACCGTATCGAAGCCGGCTTCGAGACGATCGGCGCGCTGTACGAAGCGGTCAAGCTGCGCGACGCCCTCGGCGCGGCCATGGCGCTCGTGCGCGAGGCCAATGTCTACCTCGACCGGCGCGAACCGTGGAAACGGATCAAAGACGACGCCGACGACGCCGCCCGTTCGGTCTACACGATCCTGCGCGTGATCGACAATCTCAACCTGCTGCTCGCGCCGGTGCTGCCCTTCAGCGCCCAGCGCGTGCATGAGTATCTGGGCTACGATGGTGCGCTGTTCGGCACACTCGAGATCCGTGACTACACCGAAAGCACGCGCACACACCGGGCGCTGGTCTACGATGGCAGCCGCGCGATCGGCCGCTGGCAGGCGCGCGCGCTGGCGCAGGGGCAGATCCTGCGCGAGCCGCAGGCGCTCTACGTCAAGCTGGAACCGGAGATCGTCGAACGCGAGCGTGCCCTGCTCGGCGCACCGCGCGCCGAGTGAGATCGTGCAGCGCGGCGGCCGTCTCGAGTCACGGCCGCCGACACCATTTTTGCCTGTTGACAAGTTTTGACAAACACTGTAAAGTTTACATTGTATCCTAAACAATGTTCACTGATTGAGGCGCACATGCCGAGGGCACGCGACACAGCCGTCTACGAGGAGACCCAAGCCGCCATCAAAGCGATCGCACGCCAGCAGATGGCGGCGCAGGGCACGGCCGGGATCTCTCTGCGCGGCATCGCCCGCGCGCTGGGGCGGAGCGCCCCAGCGCTCTACCGCTACTTCCCGACGCGCGACGATCTGATCACCGCGCTGATCGTGGATGGCTTCAACGCGCTGGCGGACGCGCTCGAAGCCGAGGCGGCGGCGGCGGCAGCGCTGCCGATCCAGGAACAGATCATGGCGGTGCTGACCGCCTACCGCCGTTGGGCGCTGGCGAACCCGATCGATTTTCAGCTCATCTACGGCAATCCGATCCCTGGCTACAGCGCGCCCGCCGAGATCACCGTCCCGGCCTCCATCCGTACGTTCGTCCCGATCAGCCGCCTGATCGAGTCGGCGCGCGTGAGCGGAGTGCTCGTGCCGAAAGCGCCTTTCGATACCATCCCGGCGAGCATCGAAGCGCATGCAGCGCAGATGATCGCGGCCAATGGGTATCCGATCGCGCTGATCACATTTCATTTGGCGATGATCGGCTGGGCCCAGCTCCACGGCCTGATCATGCTCGAGCTGTTTGGCCATCTGGGGCCAACCGTCGGCGACACCGACGCCTTCTACGGGGCCTCCCTGCGCACGCTGCTGACCGCGATGGGTCTGCGCTGGTGAGGCCGTTCCCAGGCGAGTGACATCAACCGAACCGTCCTGCGCTGCTCACCGGCATCCACCGGGGTGTGTTCGATGCGCCTCGCTCCCGACCGACTCGTATTCGACTGCGATCGAAAGGCTTTCCAATCATGGCGAGTTCTCACGAACTGCATGTCATCTACGGCACCGGCCCGATCGGCGCGGCCATCATGCGCGAACTGCGCACACAGGGCAAAGCCGTCCGGATGATCAACCGCAGCGGGCGGCCCTCGCTGCAGACCGGCACGCCGGATGGCGTCGAGTTTGTGCGCGGCGATGCCTATGACGCCGCGTTCAACCGCGCGGTCACCGCGGGCGCGACCCACGTCTACCAATGTGCTCAGCCGGCCTATCACGAATGGGTGGACAAGTTCCCGCTCATGCAGCGGGCGATCCTCGAAGGCGCAGCCGCCAACGACGCCAAGCTGATCCTGATGGAGAACCTGTATATGTACGGCGACACCGACGGCCAGCCGCTGACCGAAGACACGCCCTGCCGGCCGCACACACGCAAAGGCAGGGTGCGCGCGCAGATGGCCGACGCATGGATGGACGCCCATCGCGCCGGGCGCGTGCGCGCCACCGCCGGGCGCGCCTCCAATTTCTTCGGCCCCGGCTGGATGCTGTACGCTGATCAGGTCATCTATCCAGCGCTGGCGGGCAAGCGCGCCTCCGGTTTTGGCAATCTCGACCTACCACACAGCTTCAGCTACACCTACGACGTCGGGCGCGCCATGGTGATGTTGGGTGCTGATGACCGGGCACTCGGCCGCGCCTGGCACATCCCCAGTCCTGCACCGATCGCGCAGCGTCGCATGCTCGAGCTGATCTTCGCCGAAGCCGGACAGACAGCCAAGATCGGCGCGGTCAACCGGGCGATGATGTGGCTCGCCAGCCCGTTCATGCCGAGCGCGCGCGAAATGGTCGAGATGATGTACGAGTGGGAAAAGCCGTTCATCATGGACAGCAGCGCTTTCACGCGCACATTCGGGATGCAGCCGACGCCCATCGACGCCGCTGTCCGCGAAACCGTCGCCTGGTTCCGCGCCCATGCGCCCGCCGAACGAGCGCGCGCCTGACAAGCGGACGCCCCGCACCGCTGGTGAGGCGCGGCCTTCCGCCGTATAATGCCCGCCTCAACCGGCGACACGACGGATATCGGTTCTACTCGCATGTTCGACTACTTGTTCAGGGGCTTGGCACTCGGCGCGACCGCCAGCTTGATGCCCGGTCCGCTCCAGACTTATTCGATCAACAGCGCCATCGCCTTCGGCATCCGGCGCAGCCTGATCATCGTCCTGTCGCCGCTGCTGGCCGATCTGCCGGTCATGATCGTGGTGCTGTTCGTCGTGCGCCAGTTCCCGCCCGCCTTCCTCAGCCTGCTGCAGATCGGCGGTGGGCTGTTCCTGCTCTATCTGGCCGGCATCGTCAGTGCCTTACTGGTGGCGGCGGT
>CAYTME010000026.1:3636-4481 GCA_964438415.1 uncultured Pleurocapsa sp.
GAGGCGCGGCCATCCGCGCTAGCGGAGACGCGGAGCTGATCCCGCCCGCCAAGCTGCTCGGGCGCGGCGTCGTGCTCAACATGCTCAGCCCAGGGCCATATCTTTTCTGGAGCACGGTGCACGCGCCGAACGTGCTGCTCGCCGCCGAGTCGAGCCTGTGGTACAGCGTCGGCTACGTCGCGGCGTTCTACCTGATGTTCTTTGCCGGCATGGCCGCGATCATGCTCATCTTCGACCGGCTCGGCCAGATCCACGAGCGCGTCTCGCGCGCGGTCGTGCTGGGCACGATCATCGCGCTGGCGCTGTTCGGCCTGTCGCTCCTGTTTCAGGGTCTCTCTGCGGCCGCGTCTGTCTGGACGGGTGCCTAGGGCGCGCACAGCTTCGGCCACGACAAAGCGCCAGCGCTCGATTACAATACGATCGAAGATCAGACTCAGACGGTGGTTCGAGCGGAGTCATGAAAGCCCGGCTGGAAAACACCTTGATCGCGCTGGCGCGCCGCTATGCGCCCGCCCTCGTGCCGGCCAATTGGGCGCGCGCGGGCGATTATCCGCGTCCGCTGCCCGAACTCGCGGCCGCGCTGGCGCGCTGCGGCGTGCTCGTCTTGCTCGGCGATGTGCCCATCCCGCACACCGGCGAGGCGCCGCTGCAGATCAAGCTGTGGGCCGATACTTACGCGGCGCTGTACCGGCTGATCGCCGAAGCGCTCTTCCCGTCGTATACCGAGTGCAAGCTGCAGTACGCCGACCGCGAATGGCCGCCGATCGTCTTCTTGTACGGACGCGCCACGCCGCTGGTCGTCAAGCTCGCTGGCTACATCGCGCCGTTCGTCGCGGCGCGCCAAG
>CAYTME010000026.1:4497-4710 GCA_964438415.1 uncultured Pleurocapsa sp.
TGCTGGAGGAATTGGAGGCGGCCGATCTGCCGCGCGCCGAATACCGCGATCTGCGCGACCAAATCGCCGGGTTGGTGCGCGATCTGCTCGCGCTGCCGGTGCGCCAGATGCCGCTCACGCCCGCCGAGCGGCCGATCCTGGGACTGACGGGCGCTTTCGACCCTCAGCGCGCCGTCGGCACGCCCGAACCCACCGACGTGCCGGTGTTCTTCG
>CAYTME010000026.1:4749-15658 GCA_964438415.1 uncultured Pleurocapsa sp.
ATCCCGGAGGACGAGGACCGGCGCTGAACATCAACCGTCGAGATGCAGGTTGTGCAGTACGATGAGGACGGCGAAGCGAGTCTGTGCGCTCGCGTTCGCCGCCACTCGGGTTGAAAACAGGATGGACAGTCCATGCAGGAACGTCAACGGTATCTGATCACCGGCGGAGCCGGCTTCCTCGGCATCAATATGGCGCGGTATCTGCTCGCGCGCGGTCACGATGTCGTGTCGCTCGACCTAGCCCCCTTCGATTACCCGGAGCGCGACCGAGTCAGCATCCATACGGGCGACATCCGCGACCGCAGCGCCGTCGATCGCGCCATGCAGAACGTGCAGATCGTCATTCACACCGCCGCTGCGCTGCCGCTCTACAAGCCGGAGGACATCTTCTCGACCGATATCGATGGGACGCGCACGGTGCTCGAATCGGCCAAGCAGCACGGCGTCGAGCGCATCATCCATATCTCATCCACCGCCGTCTACGGGGTGCCCGATCATCACCCGCTTTACGAGACCGATCCGCTGGTCGGCGTCGGCCCGTATGGCAAGGCCAAGATCGAAGCGGAGCGCGCGTTCGAACAATACCGGAGCGCAGGCATGTGTGTGCCGATCATCCGGCCCAAGTCGTTCATCGGCCCGGAGCGGCTGGGGGTATTCGCGCTCTTTTACGACTGGGCCAAAGATGGCAAAGGCTTTCCGATGATCGGCAGCGGTAGGAACCGCTACCAACTGCTCGATGTCGAGGATTTATGTGACGCCATCTACCTGTGCGCGACGCTGGCGCCGGAAGTCGTCAACGATACGTTCAATATCGGCGCCAAAGAATTCACAACCATGCGCGAGGATTACCAGGCGGTGCTCGACTACGCGGGCTTCGGCAAGCGCATCCGCCCGTTCCCGGTCGGGCCGGTCATCTTAGCCCTGCGCATCCTGGAGCGGCTCAAGCTGTCGCCGCTGTACGCCTGGGTGTACGAAACCGCCAGCAAAGACTCGTTCGTCTCGATCGAGAAGGCCGAACGAGTCCTCGGTTGGCAGCCCAAGTACAGCAACAAGCAGGCGCTGATCCGTAATTACCAGTGGTACCTGGACAACCTGCACCAATTCGAAGGTCAAACCGGCGTCTCACACCGTGTGCCTTGGAGTCAGGGGGCGCTGCGGTTGGCCAAGCTGTTCTTCTAAGCCCACGTTCGAGCGTGATCCACGACCGACTAGGACGATGACGCCTTGAGCCAATACCCGTGTGCGAGGGTAGCCGCGCTGCTTTCGGCGGACGAGATGAGACCTGAAGGACGCGCGGGCAGCCTGCGCATGGCGGAGAACCATCTGCAGGATGATATGCGTCCCTGGCGAGCAGGAGAACGGTGCATAAAGTGCGCATCGCCTTTTTAACGACCGAGTACGTCACCGAAGCGACCTTCGACGGCGGTCTGGCAAACTACCTGCGGCGCGTCAGCCTTGCGCTCGTCGAGCGCGGTCATCAGGTCGAGATCTTCACCGAGTCGGATCGCGATGAGACGCTCGAACGTGACGGCATTCTCGTGCATCGGCTCAAGCCGCCGATCGAGACGATCAACTGGATCAGACGCATCATCCGCTACTACTATGCGCACGACGCCGTCAAAATCCCGCTGTTCGCGCTCAAGATGCGCCGCCGCGTCATGGAGCGGCATCGCCAGGCACCCTTCGATCTGATCCAGGTGCCCAACCTCGAATCGCTGGGGCTGGCGCTGGTGCATTTCTCATCGATCCCGATGGTTGTGCGCGCATCCAGCTACCAGCCCGACTTGCGGCGGATGGATCGCATCCATCCCTACCGGTTCAGCCGCAGCACCCGCCTGATCGACCGCTTCGAACGCCACATGGTGCGCCGCGCAGCGCGCATCTACGCCCCCAGTGAATTGATCGCCGAGGCGTACCGTCAGCACGTGCGCGCGGATGTCGATGTGATGCGCCCGCCTTTTTCGCGCAAGCACGTCTCGCTCGATGCCAGCGTTTATGAAACGCAGCTCAGCGGCATACGCTATCTGCTCTACTTCGGCACGCTCAAAGTCCTCAAGGGCGGCCTCGTGCTGGGCGATGCGCTCAAGCTGCTGCTGCCGCGCTGCTCCGACCTGCACATGGTGCTGGTGGGAAAAGACGCTGCCATCAAGGATGATCCACAGCGCACCGTCATGGGCTATATCCGGTCGCAAACCGCCGACCATGCCGACCGCGTTTTGCACGTCACGCGATTGACTCACGAGCAGTTGTACCCGATCATCGAAGGAGCGGTGGGCGTCGTGCTGCCATCGCGCATCGACAACCTGCCGAACACGTGTTTGGAAGCGATGTCCTTCGGCAAAGTCGTGATCGGGACGCGCGGCGCCAGCTTCGACGAGCTGATCGAGGACGGCGTTTCCGGGCTGCTGGTGCCGCGAGACGATCCCGCGTCGCTGGCTGATGCGATGGAGAGGTTGTGGCGCATGACGGAAAGCGAGCGCCAGCGCATCGGCGCGGCGGCTCTGGCTCAGCTTACTGCATTCGATCCTCAGCAGGCATGTCAGCGCCTGGAGGCCTATTTTGAGGACACACTGCAAGTCCGCCGCCAGCGCCGAAAATGAGAGCTGATCGCCCGATGCGCATCCTCTTCACCGCGATGACCGACAACATCCACACCGCGCGCTGGATCAACCAGCTCAGCGGGTTGGGCTGGGACATCCACATCTTCGGCGACAACGGCGGCGTACACCCCGACTTGCACGATGTGACCGTCTACAAACCGATGCCGCGCGGTAAGAGCGCCCCCAAAGGCGTCAAAGTCGCGTACTGGTGGCCGCTCAGCCGCGGTGAGCATTTCTTGAAGACGCGGCTTGGCGCGCTCGGTGCGGCACTCCTGCCGGATACGGCCGCGCGCTTGGCGCATCTCATCGACAAGATCAAGCCGGACTGCATCCACACGCTCAAGATGCAGCCCTATGGCTATCAAGTCTTGGCGGCGCGCGATCTGCTCGGCGGCGCGCTGCCAGCACCCTGGCTTTACAGCTCTTGGGGACGCGATACGGCCATGTACCGTCACCGTCCCGATCATCTGCCGCTGCTTCAGGCCGCGATGTCCGCCATCGATTACTACATCGCGGACACGCAGCGCGATGTCCCCATCGCCTACGAACTTGGCTTTCGGGGCGAGTTCCTCGGCGTTTTTCCCGGTTCTGGCGGCTTCGACCTGGATGCTATGAATGCGCATCGACAGCCTGGCCCGCCTTCAGCTCGGCGCAAGATCGCGGTCAAAGGCTATCAGACCGATGACGGCGGCCAAGTCATGACGGCGCTGCGGGCACTGCAGCGCGTGAGCGACCTGCTGCACGACTATACGATCGTGGTGCAGGGCGGCATCGGCACCTACGGGGGACGAAATTACGCGCTCGTGCGCCAGCTCGCCGACGAGATCGTGGCGCAAACCCAAATACGGATCAAATTTCTGCCCTTCGTCCCGCATGAGCAGATTTGGCAGTTGTTCGGAAGTTCGCGCATCGGCTTGTCTATCAGCCGGTCAGATGGCACACCGGTCACCATGTTGGAATGGATGATCATGGGTGCGTTTCCGATCGAGTCGGACACCGGTGGGCCGGGTGAATGGATTGAACCCGGCATCAACGGCGACATCGTGCCCTTTGACGACGTCGATCGCATCGCAAGCGCACTGCGACGCGCCCTGCGTGATGACCCACTCGTCGATCGCGCGGCTGAACGCAATGCCGAGATCGCGCGCGATCGGCTGGATCGCGGGGTCATTCAGCCGCGCGTGATCGACCTCTACCGGCGCATTCAAGACTCGCGCCGCGAACGTCTGCATCGCTAGCGATGTAGGCGCTGCAGACCACCAAAGCGCAGGAGTCCAGATGGTGAGGGATGATCTGACGTGACGCACACGATGAGACCGGACGGGTATCGCGAAAAACGCGTGTTGGTGACCGGCGGAGCAGGGTTCATCGGATCGCACTTGGTCGAGGCGCTGGTTCAGCGTGGGGCACACGTTTGTGTGATCGATGATTTGAGCGCGGGTACGCTCGACAACCTCGACTCCTGTCTGCACGATATCGCGTTTCACGCGCTCGATGTGCGCTCAGCGCCGCTCGCCGATCATTTCGATCGTCCATTCGATATCCTCTTCCACCTGGCGGCGAATGCGTCGGTACCGCGCTCAACCGATGACCCGCTCGATGACTTCAGCCGCAATGCGCTGGGCACACTCAATATCCTCGAATACGCTCGAAAACGACCTGTCCGGTCGCTCGTCGTCGCTTCATCGGGGGCGGTTTATGGTCAGCCCGATCGCTTCCCGATCGAGGAAACCGAAGCAGTCCGCCCCATCTCGCCGTATGGTGCGAGCAAAGCCGCGGCAGAGGCGGTTTGTCATGCGTTCGCCGCATCTTATCACCTGCCGGTCAAGATCGCGCGCCTGTTCAACACCTACGGTCCCAGGCAGCCGCGCTTCGTCATGTACGACTTCTATCGCAAACTGCGTCAAAACCCGCACCAGCTTGACATTCTCGGCAGCGGTCAGCAGATCCGCGACTACTGTTTCGTCGATGATACGGTCGATGCGCTGCTGCGCCTGGGCCTCTTCGAGTCGAGCCGGTGCGAAGCGTTCAATATTTCGTCAGGACACAGCTATGCCATCATTGAATTGGCACAAACGATGATCGCGATCATGAATTTGGGGCGTGTCGAGCTGGCCTTCACTGGCGAAAGTTGGGCGGGGGATGCCCAGCGGTGGGAGGTTTCCATCGCCAAGATCGCGTCAGCGGTCGGATTTCGTCCACGCTACGACCTCCGTGCAGGTTTGGAGCGGCTCGTTCAGTGGTTCGATACACACCCTCAGCGGATCGGTGTGCCCAATTAGACATCAAGGTGAGACTCAGAGGCCGATATGAACCATCTCGCTGCCGCGCCAGAGCACAAGAGCCTTTACCGGCGGCTGCGCGCCAGGCTCAGCCCGCTCCGCACGTGGGCGACCCGCCTTTGGCTGCGCGCAAACTATCCGCTGCGTGTGATCCGGATATTCCCCTACGTTTGGAAAACGGAACTGGCGGAGATCGCAGCCTTCCGCCGGGCGCGAGCAGCGCACGAGCACGAATATGCCGACCCGAACGAGAAGCCGCTGATCTCGATCATCATCCCAACCTATAATCGAGCCGAACTGCTCATGACCCGCGCCGTACCGTCGATCCTGGCGCAGACCTATCAAAACTTCGAAGTCCTCATCATCGGCGACCACTGCTCCGATGACACCGGGGAACGCATCGCAGCACTGGACGATCCCCGTTTCACCTTCTACAACCTGCCGGAGCGCCCACCATACCCACCCGATAAACGCAAGGTTTGGCTGTTGAGCGGCTACAAAGCTATGAACACTGGCCGCCAGATAGCGCGTGGGAAATGGTTGGCGAGTCTCGACGACGACGACGTTTGGCTGCCTGAGCACCTTGAGAAACTGCTGCGCTTTGCACAGCATGGAAACTACGAATTTGCCAGCAGTCAATCACTGATGCTGCTTCCCAATGGTCAGACACGGGTCAAGGGCAAGCCGCCTGCGCTCAGTCTGCGCGACAAGACACACTGCACCTATTTCAGCAGGGCCTATTTGAGAACCATCAATTATGAGTACCATGCGTGGCGTGCGGGACGGTGCATCGACAAACAGATCCTGGGCAAGTATCGCCGCGCCGGGGTAAGAGCAGGTTTTCTTGAGGAAATCACCGCCCACTACATGCTCAACAATCACGGTACGCGCCATATCTGATGAACCTGGAGGGTAGTGCAGCGTCCATGACATCTGTTTGCACGATCATCGGCGAGGTGGCGCAGGCGCATGATGGCAGCCTGGGCATGGCGCACGCCTTCATCGACGCGATCGCCAACGCCGGCGCGGATGCGGTCAAGTTCCAGACGCACATCGCCGCCGAGGAAAGCACACCCAGCGAACCCTGGCGCGTCAAGTTCAGCCGCCAGGATGCCACCCGTTACCATTATTGGCGGCGCATGGAATTCACCGCTGAGCAGTGGGCCGGCTTGAAGGAGCACGCAGAGTCGCGCGGTCTGCTCTTCCTCAGCTCACCTTTTTCAATGGCAGCCGTCGAGCTGCTCAGGCGGCTCGATGTCAAAGCCTGGAAGATCGCATCCGGTGAAGTCGGCAATCTGCCGATGCTGACGCGCATCTTGGAGACCGGCCGTCCCGTGCTGCTTTCCAGCGGCTTGAGCGGCTGGGCCGAACTCGATGCCGCCGTAACCGCCGTTCAATCCGCTGGGGTTGAGCTGACCGTCATGCAGTGTACGACCGCCTATCCATGCCCACCCGAACAGGTCGGTCTGAACGTGATACCGCTGCTCCAGGCACGCTACGGCTGCCGGGTTGGGCTGTCCGACCATTCGGGGACGATCTATGCCGGATTGGCGGCCGCCGCGATCGGGATCGATGCGCTCGAAGTCCACGTGACCTTCAGCCGCGAGATGTTCGGGCCAGACGTCCCCGCATCTGTGACGACGGCGGAACTGCGACAGCTCGTCGAAGGCGTTCGCTTCATCGAGCGGATGCGGGCCGCCCCCGTCGATAAAGACTCGGCCGCCGCGGCGGCAGCGCCGCTGCGCCAGATGTTCACCAAGAGCGTGGTCGCGCGTGTCGATCTGGCCGCCGGAACGCTGCTGACCGATGAGCATTTGGCCCTGAAGAAGCCGGGCACAGGCATTCCGGCACACCGGCCGCCGGAGATCATCGGACGGCGTTTGAAAGTCGATATCCAGGCCGATACCGTGCTGGAAGAAACGATGTTGGAACCGTCATGAAACGCAAAGTTTGTGTGGTCGTCACGGCACGACCCAGCTACAGCCGGATCAAAACCGCCATGCAGGCGATCCAGCACCATCCCGATCTTGAGCTTCAGTTGGTCATCACCGCATCTGCGCTCCTCGATCGGTATGGCAGCGTCGTGCACAATATCGAGCGCGATGGCTTTCGCATCGATGCACGGGTCTTCATGGTGCTGGAGGGTGAGAATCCGACCAGCATGGCGAAGACCACGGGCGTCGGTATGCTCGAACTCTCGACCGTGTTCGACAACTTGAAGCCGGATGTGATCGTGACCGTCGCAGACCGCTACGAAACGATCGCAACTGCGGTCTCGGCAGCCTACATGAATCTGCCGCTCGCTCACGTACAAGGCGGAGAGGTCACCGGTTCTATCGATGAGAAGGTGCGCCACGCCGTCACCAAACTCGCCGATCTGCATCTGGTTTCGAATGAAAAAGCCGCTGAGCGCGTCATCCGCATGGGTGAGCAGCCCACCAGCGTCCATGTGACGGGCTGTCCATCGATCGACCTCGCGGCAGAGATACTGGCCTCACCGGCACTCGATTTCAACCCATATGAGAAATATGGCGGTGTCGGGCGAACAATCGATCTCGAACACGGCTACCTCGTCGTCATGCAGCACCCGGTGACGACGGAATATGAACTGGCCCGTCAGCAGATCACGGAGACCCTGTACGCGATCCATTCCATCGGACTGCCGACCCTCTGGTTCTGGCCGAATGTCGATGCGGGTTCGGACGGCACATCCCGCGGCATCCGCGCCTTTCGCGAGAAAGAGGCACCGGAGAACATCCATTTCTTCAAGAACATGATGCCGGACGACTTCCTGCGCGTGCTCTACAACAGCAGGGGCATCGTCGGCAATTCCAGCGTCGGCATTCGCGAGTGCGCCTTTCTCGGTGTGCCGGCGGTCAATGTCGGCACACGGCAGAGTGGGCGTGATCGGGGGCACAACGTGATCGATGTCGATCACGATCGTGAACAGATCAAAGCGGCGATCCTAGCGCACATGAGCGGTGGGCGCTGTGAACCGGACATGATCTACGGCGACGGGCACGCGGGCGAGCGCATTGCCGATGTGCTGGCGCGCGCACCTCTCACGTTCGAGAAACGGCTCACGTACTGATGACCACGCATACGTCCAGGCGTACGGTCGGCATCATCCCTGCGCGAGGCGGCTCGAAAGGGATTCCGCGCAAGAATCTGCGCCTGCTCGCGGGCAAGCCGCTGATTGCTCACACCATCGAGGCAGCGCAAGCGAGTCACCTGTCCGTTTTGGCCGTCAGCACCGACGATGCGGAAATCGCGGCGGCAGGACAAGCACATGGATGCAGGGTGATTCAGCGTCCGGAAGCACTCGCCGCGGATGATGCGGCCATGACCCCCGTCGTGATCCATGCGCTGCGTGCGTTGATCAACGCCGGTGAGCAGTTCGACTATGTCATGCTCCTGCAGCCAACAGCCCCGCTGCGCACCAGCGCTGACATCGACGCCGCGCTCGCACTGCTGATCGAGTCTGGCGCCGACACGGTTGTCTCTGTGACCCCGGTTCCGGGACACTGTCATCCGGATTGGCAGTTCGTCATCGAAGGCGATCGTCTGCGGCTCTACAATGGCGAGCCGTGGGAGAACTTGATCCCACGCCGCCAACTGCTGTCGCCAAGTTATACGCGTAACGGCGCGGTCTACGCTTGCAGGGCATCGGTGCTTCTGGAACAGGGCAGCCTGTACGGCGCCGATGTGCGCGCGTACGTCATGCCGGAGTCGCGCTCGGTCAACATCGACTCAGAACTCGATCTCGCCCTGGCAGAGCTGCTGTTGAGAACAGCTTGTGTGCGCTGAGGTTGAAGAATGGATGAGCGATACCCTTGCATTATGGTCAGCCTGCAGCAGCGCCAAATGGCGCGTTTGCTGCTGCAAAGCGGCGCGATCACGCAGATGGTCGAGAAAGGTGCTCAAGTGATAGTGCTAGCACAGCATGACGATGAACTGTCACTGCGCACCGAGCTGCCAGCGCATGTAATTCTTTTGGACGCTCCACTTCAAGGAAACCGGACTAATGTGCGTTGGTATCGTGTATTTGAATATCTATTCCAGACTATGCTCCCCACAAGCTCAAGCCGAGCGCGTGAGGCTTGGATTCGGGAAACGCAGCCGCTGCGCTACCTGTCGATCCGCTTGATTAAGGCACTCGGCGCGCGACACCTAGCTCAACTATGGATAGCTGCGCGGCGCGTCTTCTTGCGACCAAGTGCGGCCGCGTCTCTGCTGCGCACATACCGACCTGATATAGTGGTCGTAGGCACGTTTGGTAAACATGTCGAAGACTATGCGCTGTTGTCAAGCGCTCGAGCACAGCAAATACGCAGCTTATGTACAGTTATCAGTTGGGACAAACTAACCACACGCGAATACGTATTGGAGAGGCCGGATTTTGTCGCAGTTTGGAATCGGATCAACGTAACCGAAGCGACTGAATTACATGGTTTCAGCGCGGAACAGGTGCGCGCCACTGGTATCCCCCAATTCGACAGTTATGCGCACACACAGCAGTTCATATCGCGCGAAGAATTCTTTGCTGCGCATGGACTTGATCCGCAGCGCAAGCTGGTTTTCGTCACACCTCAGCCGGGTCATGTCAATCGCAACGTGGGCAAGGTTGTCGAAGCACTCGCACGGATGCTGCACGCAAACACCTTGCCATTTCCCTGTCAGGTGTTCATTCGCCCCTATCCGCTAGTATACAGCGGCAAAGTCGAGGGAGAAGGAACAGAGGAGGATCTGATAGCCTATGAAAAACTACATCCATTCATACATGGCAACCGCCCGGTCATCTCCAAAACCGGCAATTGGGGCGATGTCAGCCGTTCAGAGAGCCAATTTCTCGCCCATGTGCTTTATCATGCCGACGTGGTGATCGACTTCTACGGCACACTTTCGATAGAAGCATGCATGCTTGACACTCCGGTGATTTACGTTGACTCACGGGCAATGCGCGATGAGTTCGACAGAAGAGCACAGGCGGGTGGTGGGGTAAATTACAATGAGTTCACTCACCTCCAACACGCGATCCGCCTCGGTGCCGGTCGAGTCGTCCACAATGAAACCGAGCTGCACCAGGCATTATGCGACTTCTTGCGCGATCCAACGCTCGACGCCGAGAAGCGGCGCGAGGTGGTGTCCAAACTCTGTTATGCCAATGACGGCAAATCGACAGAACGTCTCGTTTCCGCCATCCTGGACGCCGCTCAAGGCCGCTGGTGATGATGTGCGACCTGCGCCTGCTGCTGTTGACCCTGAACTTCCCACCGCCCCTGGTGGGCGGCGCGCGCGTGTATCTGCACCATCTTCTGGCTCATGTCCCGAAGGGCTGCGCTCAGGTGCTCACGACGCGGAGTCACGAGCCGGACTCATGCGATTGGGACAGCGCACAGTCATACACGACACTGCGGCTCAAGGTCGATTTCAGCTATCAGCAGCAGTACAGCCTGAGCGAGAGAGTCCGCTTTTACCTGGTGTGGCTGCGCGCCATGTGGAGCCGCACGGCGCATGTCGATGTGGTCGTCCTGGCGAACCTCTATCACCTGGGCGTGCTGACGCGCATCGTGTGCGCGCTGCGGCGTGTGCCGTATCTCGTCATCGCTTTCGGAGAGGAATTATCAGCCGCCGACCAACCGGCACGTTCAGCCCGCTCCCGCCTGCGCCGCGCGATCTACGGTTGGACGCTCCAAGGCGCGCGCGGCGTCATCTCGATCTCGCATGAGACCAGCGCCCTCGTCCGCAAATTCACCGGCGCAGCGCTGGTTGAGATCTTCCCGCCGACGCCGCTCCCGCAATCCGTGCCGGATGAAGATGAAGTGAGCGCGTTTCGCGCGCGTTGGAATATCGGTGACAAGCGGATCATCGCCAGCGCAGGCCGGCTGGTGCGACGCAAGGGTTTCGATGTCCTCATCGAGGCATTCGGACAGGTAGCGACCCATTGTCCGGATACTGCGTTGTTGATCGCCGGATCGGGAGTGCTGGAGCCGGAGCTGCGCCAGCGCGTTCACGCGCTCGGCATCG
>CAYTME010000026.1:15668-24598 GCA_964438415.1 uncultured Pleurocapsa sp.
ACTCGGTGCGCCTGTTGGGACGCGTGTCGGAGCGCGAGCTGCACGCGCTGTATGCCGCCTGCGAATTCTTCATCATGCCCAATCGCACGCTCGAAAATGGCGACCAGGAGGGCTATGGGATCGTGTTCAACGAGGCGAATGCTTTCGGCAAAGCCGCGGTGGGCGGGCGCTCCGGCGGCACACCGAGCGCGATCCGCGACGGTGAAACCGGACTGCTGGTCGATGGTCACCGTATAGACTCGGTTGCCGAGGCGATGCTAACATTGTTACAGGATCGCACGCGTGCGCGGGCAATGGGCACACGCGGGCGCGATTGGATCGCCGATGAACGGTCCCCCGAGCGCGCCTCAGCTCAGTTATGGGCATTTGCTGAGCGAGCGGCTCACCGGCATGTAAAGAGCATGTCCGAAGACTGCGCTGCTCCGAGCCGCGCAGACGATTGAAGGAGCAGGATCGTCTTGACCAGAGCCGTCACCCCGATCAGTACTATTCCGGCCGCCGAGCACATTTGGCGTATTCCGCGTGAGCAGTCAGTTTTACACCGCCTGCTGGGTTACCTGCTGATCCTGATCGCGTTTTCGCTGCCACTCGAAGGCCTGCTGCAGCGCGTTGTCGAGACCGATCGTTCATTGGCATTTTATCTGACCGTCGTCGCAGCGGGTCTCGGCTTTCTGCGTCTGCTGCCGCTGCTGAACGAGCTGCGGCGTGCGACCGGTCTTCTCCTGCTCATCGGCGTTTACGTCTGGCTCGCGCTCCTCAATGTGGCGAACAATTCGCGCAGCACGAGTGAAATCGTCTTGATGGTTCAACTGCTCATCATGGCGGTCTTGTTTGTGTCCTGGGCAGACGACTCCAAAATGCGCGACCGCTTCGTTTGGGCATATTGGTGGGGTTGGTTCACCCTGACAGTGCTCTCCACCTACGTCCTATTCAGCGGCGATGTTAACCTAGTGCGCAATTATGGGGCCGGCTACATCCGCGCAGATGAAGTCTTGGGTTATTCGACGAACCAACATGCGATCCAAGTCGGCTGTGGTATCGTGCTGACTTGGGTACTGCTGATGCGCAGTAAGAGACTGCCCACCACACTGCTCTTGATCGCATCTGTCGTGCTGTCGGCAGTTCCGCTGCTCGCGACGGCCAGCCACACCGGCACGATCGGCATTTTCATCGTGCTGTCTATCTGGTTCGGCACGCAGATTGTGCTGTTCGCGCGGCTTCGGCGTTCCATGGTCGCCGGGTTTGTGGTGCTGATGGTCTTTTTCGGCATCCAGCAGTTGATCGCCAACAGCCCACTCGGCGCGTCGCTGTTCGCCTCGTACACGGCTCGTATCGAGCGCATGGTGTCCCGCGAGGATTTTTCACGCAGAGACGTGCTGTTCCTCCAAGGGCTGGCAGCCGCTGAGCGAAATCTGCTCGGCGTCGGCCAGGGAAATTCGCTGGATGCGCTGGCGGCGATCAACGGTGGGCTGCGCATTGACCCCCACAATTACTATCTGCGTATCCTGATCGAAGGCGGTATCCCCGGTTTGATTGTCTTCACGACCGCTATCTTCCTGGTGCTGCGCAGCGGCTGGCGGTACTATCGACAAACTGGTAAACCCGATTTCTTTTGGCCGCTGCTGTACCTGCTGGTGGTCGCCGTGGCTGGTCGCAGCTTCCATTACAAGATCTTGTGGTTCTTTTTGGTCCTCAACGTCATCACACCGCAGGTCACGTCCCAAGACACGGCAGCCGAGTCATGAAGCTGCTCGCGTTGGCGCAGTCATACCCAAGCGAAGCCCCAGCCGACATGGCCGGGATCTTCATCCACCGGCAGTTCGTCGCCCTGCAAAGGCTTGGTTGGGATATCCGCGTCATCGCCCCGCAGCCGCTGTTTTACCGCGAGCTGAAAGGCCTGGGCCGTCACTATCCGCGCCGTTCTAAGCGTGACGGCATCGAGATTTGGCGGCCGCGCGGACTCTGGATTCCGAAGTTGATGGCGGCCAACGGCGGGATTGTGTTGGAACGGAACTACGCCTCGGCTGCAGCGCATGTCGTGCATACGTTCGAGCCGGATTGGCGGCCCGATGTGGTCGTAGGCGACTGGTTGGTTCCGTTCGGATACGCAGCCGCTCGGCTCGCGGAGCATTTCGACATTCGCTATCTGCTGCGCGCTCGAGGCCATGATGTGCGGTTTGTGAAAGCGGCGGCAGATGACCCACGCCTGTCCGACCACTACCGTCGTCTGCTGGCCAACGCAGCCGCCATCCTCTGCCAGGGGGAGGGGTTGTATGCCGAACTGGCGGCGACAGGCTGGATCGATCGCGAACGGCTGTCCGCCGTCAGCAACGGCGTCGACACCGACGTGTTCAAACCCGCGAGCGATTCGGAGCGCCGAACGCTGCGTGAGCAGCTCGGCATCCCACAAAACACGCAGCTCTGGCTCTTCGTCGGCACATGGACAGCGGCCAAAGGCACGGCGGAGATGGCACAGGTCATCCCCGATCTCTTGGATACGCATGCGCACTGCTCATTTACCGCCGTCGGACCGATCAGGGATCAGGGCACGCGCGAGCGGATTGAGAAGGCATCGGCACGTGCGCGCTTCGTCGGCATCCAGGATACGGCCGCGGTCGCGCGCTGGATGCGCGCCGCCGATGTCTTCGTGCTGCCCACCTACCGCGAAGGCTTGCCGAACGCGCTGCTCGAAGCGATGGCCTGCGCGCTGGTCTGCGTCGCGTCACCGGTCAACGGCATCCCTTTTGTGCTGCACCACGAAGTCAACGGACTCCACATCGAGCCGCAGCGCGTTGAGTCACTGCGTTCGGCGCTTGATCGCTGCGCGCGCGACCTGGACGCCCTGCGACCGCTGGCGCGGGCGGCGCGGCGGACGATCTTCGAGCGTGGGTACGATCTGAATGCAGCGGTGGAACTTGTCCATGAAACTTTTATGCACTACGCGGTGAGAGATCGCGCATGAGCAGAGCACGGCGCATCTTCTGGCGAATGGTCTATGAGCTGATCGCGCGCTGGCTGCCGGGCAAACGGTTGGGACGCACCGCCTATCGGATCGGCTGTGCGCTGCGGGCTGTCAGCGCACGAGGCTTCATCGCTGCATGTGGCGTCGACGTTGAGATTGCCGAGAATGTGACACTGTCGTCCAAAACCCACGTCGGCAGCCATGTCACGATCAACGAGAATTCACGCCTTCAGGACTGCACGATCGGCGATTACACGTTGATCGGACCCGAGTGCTATGCCATCGTCCGCAATCACCGCTACCGAGACTTGACGACACCGATCGCGCTCCAGGGTTATGACGATGAAGCACCGCCGCACATTGGCCGCGATGTCTGGATCGGAGCGCGGGTCACGCTGCTGCCCGGCGTCCACATCGGAGACGGCGCGATCGTCGCTGCCGGCGCGGTCGTCAGCAAAGATGTACCCAAGTACGCGATCGTCGGTGGGGTGCCAGCGCGCATCATCGGCGACCGCCGTGAGCCGGCGCGTCAACCGTTTGAGTAAACCGCGGTATTGAAAAGTGAGGAGGATGCGGAAGCGATTTTCCCTGCGCCCGAAACGGCAATCGCTTGCAATTGACGCAAAACCGTGCTACCTTAGCGGGCATGAGCAAGAGTCTTCCCTTCACGTCCCACCTGTCCAGCAGCGCGCTGATGTGCGTCTGTATGGACATGTGTTGCATGGTGAACACCTCAAGACCACAGGACGTGTGAAGCTCTGGCGTCAGCTACGCCGAAACCACACAGCGCGAAAGAGCCAACCCGTCCAGGTTGGCTCTTTTTGTTATCGACCGCTGTGTGGACGAGTCATCAAGAGAGGAAATGCCGCCCGACCATCGTTTCGCATTTTCAATGTCCGCCCGCTCGCAGTATTTTCGACACCTTTTAACCAGGAGACGGCTGCTCGATGTCCAGTTCAAACGGCAATCACCAAAGCTTTGAAACGCTCGCCTTGCACGCGGGGTACAGCCCCGACCCCACCACCCGTTCACGTGCAGTGCCGATCTACCAGACGACGGCCTACCAATTCCGCGATACCGATCATGCAGCCGCGCTGTTCGCGCTGCAGGAGCCGGGCAACATCTACAGCCGGATCATGAACCCGACCAACGATGTTTTCGAGCAGCGGCTCGCAGCGCTCGAAGGCGGCATCGCGGCGCTCACGACCGCGTCCGGCCACTTCGCCGAGGCGCTGACGGTCGTCACGCTGTGCAATGCCGGAGACGAGTTCATCTCCACCAGCGCACTCTACGGCGGCTCCTACACCATGTTTTCGCACACGCTGCGGCGCCTCGGCATCAAGGCGCATCTCGTGCAGGACATCACGCCGGAGAAGATCGAGCCGCTCATCAACGAGCGCACTCGCTTCATTTACCTGGAGACGCTCGGCAACCCCAAGCTGGAGATCCCCGACTTCGAGGCCATCGCCGCCCTCGCCCACAGCCGCGGACTGCCCGTGGTCGTCGATAACACGTTCGGCACGCCCTACCTCTTCCAGCCGTTCCAGTGGGGTGTCGATATCAGCATCCATTCGACGACCAAATGGATCAGCGGCCACGGCCTGATCATCGGAGGTGCGATCGTCGATGGCGGCAATTTCGACTGGAAAGCGGCGGGGCGGCATCCGAACCTGCTGGAACCGGAACCTGCCTACCACGGCGCGGTCATGGTGGATGTGCTCGGCGCGGCGGCCTTTATCGGGCGGGCGCGCGTCGTCGGCCTGCGCGACCTGGGCGGCAGCGCGGCACCGTTTAATACCTTCCTCGCCCTAATCGGCCTCGAGACGTTGGCGCTGCGGATGCAGCGGCACGCCGACAACGCCTTGGCGGTTGCGCGTTATCTCGAACAGCATCCGGCGGTCGCTTGGGTCAATTACCCCGGCCTGCCGAGCCATCCCAGCTATGAGCACGCGCGCAAGTACATGCCGCGCGGCGCCGGCGCGGTCGTCGGCTTCGGCATCAAGAGCGGGCGCGCCGGCGGCAGCGCCTTCATCGACAGCCTCAAGCTGTTTTCGCACCTGGCCAACGTCGGCGATACGCGCTCGCTGGCCATCCATCCGGCGACCACGACCCATTCGCAGCTCACGCCGGAGGAACAGTTGGAAGCGGGCGTCACGCCCGATTACGTGCGCCTTTCGGTCGGCATCGAGAGTATCGATGACATTCTGGCCGATCTCGATCAAGCGCTGACGATCGCGCAGGGGGTCAGCGTCCACCCCGTGTCGTAAAGTTCGCCGTCTCGGGGGCGCGGCCTGGCTGCGCTCCCCGCTCATTTCAGCTCACGAGCCGCTGTGGAGGCCGGATGGCATCGCTGAACGGATCCAGTCCCAAACCGGGCAAACCCACTCGATCGCTTGAGGGTTCGGTCGGTATCGTCCAGCGCCAGCAGGCGCATTTCGATATCATGCTGCCGCTGCGCTGCGGTCAGAGCCTGCCGGGCTTCACGCTCGCCTACGAGACCTACGGCACGCTCAATAACGACCGCAGCAATGCGATCCTGATCTGCCACGCGCTGTCGGGCGATGCGCATGTCGCGGGTTATTACACCGACGACCCGGACGAGAAGCCGGGCTGGTGGGACGACGCGGTCGGACCGGGCAAGATGTTCGATACCGACCGCTTTTTCGTCATCTGCTCGAACGTCATCGGCGGCTGTCAAGGCAGCACCGGCCCCTCATCGCTCGCGCCCGATGGCAAACCCTGGGGACTGCGTTTTCCCGTCGTCACCGTGGCGGATATGGTGCGCGCACAGCGGCACCTGATGGATCGGCTCGGCATCGAGCAGCTCTACGCGGTGGCGGGCGGCAGCATGGGCGGCATGCAGGCGCTGCAGTGGGCGGTCGATTATCCGGAGCGTGTGCGTTTGGCGCTCTTTCTCGCCAGCACACCCAAATCTTCGACGCAGAATATCGCCTTCAACGAAATCGGGCGGCAGGCGATCTACGCCGATCCGAATTGGAAGCAGGGCGATTACTACGGCGGCCCCCCACCTAACGCGGGGTTGGCCGTCGCGCGCATGGTCGGCCACGTCACGTACATGTCCGAGACATCGCTCGACCACAAATTCGGCCGGCGCTTTCATAACCGCGACGGCTACGGCTTCACCTTCGACACTGATTTTGAGGTCGAAAGCTACTTCCGCTACCAGGGCGAGAAGTTTGTCCGGCGCTTCGACGCCAACAGCTACCTGTACATCACCAAGGCGCTCGACTATTTCGATATTGCCGATGGTTACGGCTCGCTGGAGGCCGCGCTGGCGCGCATCCAGGCGGGGGTGCTCGTCATCAGCTTTTCGAGCGACTGGCTCTACACGGCCGAACAGGCGCTCGATCTGGTGACGGCGCTCGAACAGCTCGGCAAAGAGGTCGAATACCACCTCGTCCAGGCGCACTTCGGCCACGACTCCTTTCTGGTCGAGGTCGAACTGATGACCCGCCTCGTGGGCAGGTATCTCGACCGCCAATGGCGGCAGATGCCGACCGAGCAGGCGCAGGGCGCGATTTGAGCGCAGTGGAGACGACATCGATGAGACAGATCAGCGCCCAGGAACTCAAACACCTGCTCGAGAGCGAAGCGCCCCCCTGCGTCCTCGATGTGCGCGATCCCCACGAATGGGCGATCTGCGCCATCGAGGGCACCGTCAAGATCCCGCTGCCGGCCATCCAGCTCGCCGCCTACGAGATCTTGAGCGGCCAGCGGCGCGCCGAGGACACCGTGCTGGCACAGCTCCCGCGCGATCGCGATCTCATCGTCCACTGCCATGCTGGCGTGCGCAGCGAATACGCGATCTTGATGCTGCGCGAATTGGGGTTCGAGGCCGAGCACCTGATCAATCTTGAGGGCGGCATCACGGCTTGGGCGCTGCAGGTCGATCCCACCATGCCGATCTACTGAGCCAGATTTGTCTATTTTTTCAGACAATTCAAATCCGAACATTAAGTCGATGTAAAATTATTTCCATATCCTTTAACATCTGTCGCCATAATGGCGCGGCTGTGGATTTGGGAAATGGGCATCGGCAAACGCTGGCTGCGGGTTGGTCTGGCACTATCTCTGATCTGGATCGGGTGCTGCGCCGCCCTGGTCGGCGCCGCCGCGTTCGGACAGGTGAGGCCTCTGCCGGGGCAGATCGCCTTCCAATCCAATCGCGACCGAGGTTGGCGCATCTACGTGGTCGATATCGAGCACCCGCTGATCGCGCGGCTGCCGCGCGCCGGACTGTACGACTCTTCGCCGGCGTGGTCGCCAAACGGCAGCCAGGTCGCGTTCACCTCCTACGTCGACGGGCGCGCCGACGTCTTCGTCGTCGATTTGCGCGATCACAGCCTGCGCCGGGTCACGGACGACTACCTGCCCGACTCGCTGCCCACCTGGTTGGATGATCGCCATCTGACCGTGGTGGTGGAGGGGTTTGCGGAACCGGGACTCGCGCCCGCCGCGCTCCATCGTATCGACTCGGTGACGGGTGAGCGTGAGCGCCTGGGCGTCTACCGGTCAGGAACTTTCACCCCGGTGCCCGCCCCCGATGGCAGGCACGCGGTGTCCGTCGCCAGGACGCAGAGCGGCCTCAATCTGCATCTCATCAGCATCGATGACCCGGCTGGCCGGGCGATCGCCGTGCATGACTCAGCCGAAAAAGCGCCCGCTTGGTCGAGCGACAGCCGGCAGATCGCGTTCGGGTCCCGGCAAGATGGCAATTGGGAGATCTACGTCGTATCGAGGGAGGATGCTGCGCTGCGCCGCATCACCTACGATGCGCGTGATGATCTGGCGCCTGCGTGGCGACCGCTGCCTGTGAGCGGCGGCTAGTGGCGGTAGCGATCCGGCATCGGCTCGTGATCGACGCGGTAGATGCTGAAGCCGCGCTTGAGGTAGTTATCGAGAGCGTGCACACCATCCATATTGCACGTGTGCACCCACACCCGGTGTGCGCCCGCATCCCAGGCTTTGGCGATGCCGTAGCTGAGCAGGTACTTGCCGAGGCCGCGGCCATGATACTGCGGACGCAGACCGAAGTACGCGATCTCGACATCCTGCCCCGCCTTGTCCAGTTCGATGTAACCGGCGGGCGTGCCGTGCACTGTCAGCACGTAAATCTCGGTGCGCGGTGAGCTGAGGATGCTGGCGAGTTCCCAATCGGGCATGATCAACCGATCGCGCCAGCGCAGGTGATACCCGACCGACCCGTACAAAAACCGGTAAAAATCGATGTCCGGCGCGGTGACCTGCACGATCTCCACACCGCGCCCGATCTCGACCAGCGCGGGGCGAAACTGATCGGGTGACGTCATGTGCAGATAGGTGGTGACCAGTTCATCAGGGATATCGACCAGCGCCGCGACCATCGCAACCCGCCATCTGTCCAACAGGAGTGAATCCGGTATAATGGAGATCATCCAGAAAATCAGGCCGCAGGTTTAGTGCAATATCTGCCAAAAACTGGCGGCAAACGATCGTCACCATTCACCAAAGTCATCTCAAAAGAGGCGTTCATGGACTTCTCACTGACTGAAGAACATCTGCAAGCACAGAAGATGGTGCGCGAATTCGCCGCCCGTGAGGTCATCCCCGTCATCGGCGAATGGGATCGCAAGCAGCAGATGAACCCGGAATTTCTGCCGCGCATGGCCGAGCTTGGCATCCTTGGCATCTGCATTCCGGTGCGCTACGGCGGCCAAGGATATGATTACGTCACGCTCGGCCTGGTCTGCGAGGAACTCGAACGCGCCGATACCACGCTGCGCGTCGTCATGTCGGTACATGTCGGCCTGAACAGCATGTCACTGCTTCAGTGGGGCACCGAGGAGCAGAAGCAGCGCTTCCTCGTCCCCCAAGCGCGAGGCGAGCGCTACGCCGCCTTCTGCCTGACGGAGCCGGGCGTCGGCAGCGATGTCATCAACATGCGTTCGACCGCCCGCCGGGAGGGCGA
>CAYTME010000026.1:24757-25305 GCA_964438415.1 uncultured Pleurocapsa sp.
GGCGATATTCACGGCAAGCTCGGCGTGCGCGCCGGCTCGACCGGCTGGGTCAACATGGAAAATGTCGAAGTGCCGCTCGAAAACCGCCTCGGCGAGGAGGGCGAAGGCTTCAAGATCGCGATGGCCGCGCTCGACAACGGGCGCTACACGGTTGCTGCGGGCGCAACGGGTTTGATCCGCGCCTGTCTGGAGGACAGCATCAAGTACGCGCTGGAGCGCATCACGGGCGGACGTCCGATCGCCGAGCATCAGCTCATCAAACAGAAGATCGCCTTCATGCAGCAGTGGTACGACGCGGCGCGGCTGCTGATTCTGCGCGCGGGCTGGCTCAAGAACCAGGGCGTGCGCAACACCCGTGAAACCAGCCTCGCCAAGTGGTACGCGACCGATCACAGCGTCAGCGCGGCGCTGGAGGCGGTGCAGATTCACGGCGCGTACGGCTTCAGCGATGAGTACCCCGTCGAGCGTTACCTGCGCAACAGCAAGGGCGCGGTCATCTACGAAGGCACGAGCGAGATCCATCAGTTGATGCAGGCGGATTACGCCTT
>CAYTME010000027.1:0-4367 GCA_964438415.1 uncultured Pleurocapsa sp.
AATCGAGGCTGTCGAGTTCTTCGTCAGCCTGTACACGGATGGCGTTGGTCGCAGCCCGGCAGATCTCGGTGCTGGCTGGGCCGGTGAGGCTTTCGGCCAGGGTTCAGCCGCGATGACGATCGAAGGTAACTGGATCATCCAGTACCTGTTCGACCAGTTCCCGGATACCAACTGGGCAGTTGCCGAACTGCCAGTCGGTCCGGCTGGCCCGGCGACGATGGCCTTTACAGTGTGCTATGGTGTGGCGGCTGCTGCCAATAACAGCAACCTCGAAGCCTCGATCCGTCTGGCCGACTTCCTGACCGGACCTGAGGGCGCGATGATGGTGGCGGAGAGCGGCTTCGGCGTCATGCCCGCCCGCGCCAGCGCAGCGGAGGCATGGCTGAACACCCGCGGCGAAGAGTTCGCGCCGTTTGTCGCAGGTGGGGCTTATGCTCGTCCCTGGTCGTTCCCGCCCGGATTCGGCAGCTTCATCGACACCTTCAACAATCGTCTGAATGAGGCGATCAAGGGCACTGTAAGCCCGATCGAGGTGATCGAAGACTCGGCGATGGTGGCGCAGGAAGCGCTCGAGGATATGTAGTTCGTGTTCGAAAGCACCGGGAGTGCGCCATCGTCGCGCTCCCGGTGCGTCGTTTTGTGGGAAAGCGGCTCGGTAGCGAAGGTGACGCGAAAACGCTGATCAAGTGTGGTCGGTGCCGACCCTACTCGCTTCCAGCCGCTCGGAAAAGTGTGAAAGTGCTACAGCAGACCCCGGTCTGCTCTTGGAGAAAGAAGTTTATCGATGGCCGAAGCTGCTGCAAGCTCTGCCGCGATCGGCGTCCGCCGAGTCGCGACGCAGGCGTCCAAACGACGGCAAGAGATCATCGCGGGTTACACCTTCATGGCACCTGCTATGGTCATCCTCATCGTGTTCCTCGTTCTTCCGATGGTGGCGGCGCTGTTCTTCAGCCTGACGAACTGGAACGGCATCACCCCACTTTTCGACCGTACTGGTGCCGTCAATCCCGATGCATTTCAGATGGTCGGCCTGGAGAATTACGAACGCCTGCTCGTGCGCGATGGCAGCCGACAGGCAGCGTTTTTCACCGCGCTCAAGAACACAGTTTACTTCGTGTTGGGCGTCGTGCCTGTGCAGACGTTCCTGGCGCTTGTGCTGGCGGTGATCGTCAACCAGCGCTGGTTGAAAGGCAAAGGCTTCTTCCGCACCGCCTTCTACTTTTCTTCGATCAGTTCGTCGGTCGTCATCTCGTTGATCTTCATGTTCCTATTCGCCAGCAACGGGATCATCAACCAGGGCATCAAGGCGCTTTTCCCAGCCTATCAGAACATCACCTGGCTCAACGATGCGACCGGTGTCATCCATGCCATCCTCGGCGCGTTCGGTGTCACCCGCGAGTCTTTGGGCGAGTTGGCGCGCACGCAGGTGCTGAGCATTCGCGTCTGGGATTGGATCAGCGGCCCGAGCGTGACCCTGCTGATGATCATGATCCTCAACACGTGGACGACCATCGGCACGATGATGGTCATCTATCTGGCCGCGCTGCAAAACATTCCCGGCCAAGTGTACGAGGCCGCTTATGTCGATGGCGCAACGACCGGACAGATCTTCCGTAAGATCACGGTGCCGCTGCTGCGCCCGACGACGTTTTTCGTCATCACGCTCGGCTTGATCGGCACCTTCCAAGTGTTCGACCAAGTCTATGTTATCTCGAGCGGCGGCCCGGCGGATACAACGCTTACGATCGCCTATCTCGTGTTTCGCAGCGGCTTCGGCGACCAGCGCATGGGGTTGGCCACCGCGACGGCGATCGTGTTGTTCATCATCATTTTCGTCTTCACGATGCTGCAGCGGCGCATCGTCGGCGGTGAGAAAGCGGTCTAGGGGGTGCTGTCATGGCCACGATCACTTACGACACTATCGAGGAAGTCACACCTCTGCAACGCACAATCCGCCGCTTCATCCCGATCGTCGGTTACACCGTGCTCATCATCGCGGCACTCACACAGATTGTGCCGTTCGTCCTGACGGTGGCGAATTCGTTCAAGTGTTTGCCTGCGGTCAATGCTGCCCCGGCAGCCATCATTCCGGTGCCGCCGTTTTTCGTCGAGTGCCGCACGCCCGAGGGACAGACGCGGTCAGCGAGTGAGACGACCGGCGCGCTGACGTTTAACCCAGCGTTGGAAGGATATCAGGCCGTCTTTCAGCAGAATCTTGGCGGCTGGCTGGTCAATTCGGCCATTTATTCGGTCTCCGTCATGATCCTGCGGCTGCTGTTCGACTCGCTCGCAGGCTATGCGCTGGCGCGGATCAAATTCCCAGGCAACCGCGTCATTTTTGTCGCCATGCTGGGCACGATGATGATCCCTGCGATCGTGCTCTTGATCCCGCGCTTCATCATCCTGCGGCAGTTGGGCATGATCAACGCCTATTCCGGCGTCATCATCCCGCTGATGGTCGATGCGTTCGGTATCTTCCTGATGAAGCAGTTCTTCGAGTCGATCCCGAACGAGATCGAAGAAGCGTCGCAGGTGGACGGTGCCAACCGGTTCGTCATGTTCTTCCGCGTCATCCTGCCGATGGCGACTCCCGCGCTGACGGCGCTGGCCATCTTCAGTTTCCAGGGCATGTGGAACAACTTCCTCGATACGCTGATCGTCGTTGGCGGCAACCAGGCGCTGTGGAACCTGCCGCTCGGGTTGTCGTTCTTACGCGGGCAGTCGGGTGAAGCGCTCATCTGGAACTCGTTCCTGGCCGGCTCGGTTGTGACGACACTGCCGATGGCGATCTTGTTCTTCGCCTTTCAGCGCTACTTCGTCGAGGGTACCACCTACAGCGGTTTGGCCGGGCAGTAGTCGTCATGTGGGCGGGACTGCGCGTCTGCTGGCAGGGCGTGCGCCACTGGAATCGACGAGGTTACTTGTACGTCTGGGCGAACGTTTTTTGGGCGCTGCTCACGGTTCTGATCGTGACAGCGCCCGCCGCCTGGGCCGGGCTGACGCGCCTGAGCTATGTTGCGCATCGCCAGCCGCTCGTCAGCTTGGATGACTTTTGGCAGGGCGTGCGCGAGAATCTGCTGCGCAGCATCCCGCTGGCGGCGATCAACGTGCTCTTAGTCGTCACCACGTACAGCAACCTCGCCAGCTACGCGGACGAGCCGGGCCTCGGCTTTCTGTTTCTGCGCGGCGTGTGGGTGCTCTCGTTGATTCTCTGGCTGCTCGCCCAGTTCTTTGGCTGGTGTTTCTTCTACGCGATGAAAAAGCCGACGTTCATCGGCGGTCTGCGCAATGCTGTGGTCATGATGATCAATCATCCGCTTTTCTGTGCAGGTGTCACGGTCGGTGTGCTGCTGGTCGGGGCGCTCAGCACGATGCTGGCGGCGGCTTGGTTCCTGATCACGGGCGGCATTTTGGTGTCGATCGCCAACAGCGCGGTGCAGGACCGTCTGCGCTTAGCGGGCATCGAGCCTGGGCCTGCATTCGAAGAAGGTTCGGTTGTCGATCCGGAGTTCGGTGACGTGTAAACTTTGTCATGCCGATCGGTTTGACAAGCGGTGGTACTGCGCATACAGTTCTCTACACCGGATGTCCTAGATGACTATCAAACCATATGCCGACTATCAAAGATGTCGCACGTGAGGCGGGCGTCTCGATTGCGACTGTTTCATACGTGCTCAACAACAAACCTTCGGCCGTAAGTGAAGAGACACGCCAGCGTGTGCTCGACACGATCGCGCGGTTGGGTTACACGCGCAACATCACTGCGCGCAACCTGCGCAGCAGCCGCACGCGCCTGATCGGGTATGCGCTGCAGATGACGGGCGATTATCGGCCGAATACGATACTGGAGCATTTCACGTTCCACTTAGCGCAGGCGGCATCGGCGGCGGGTTATCACGTCCTCACCTTCACCTATCCGCAAGACGATCCGGTGCCGATCTATGATGAGCTGGTGCGTACCGGTCGCCTCGATGCTTTTGTCCTGTCCAGCACGTTGGTCGATGATCCGCGCATCGCCTATCTGCTCGATCAGCGCTTTCCCTTCGTCAGCTTCGGACGTTCGAATCCCAACTGGGATTTCAACTGGGTCGATACAGACGGCCAGGCCGGCGTCTATGATGCAGTCCGTTATCTGATCCGCCTCGGCCACCGGCGCATCGCGATGGTGACCTGGCCAGAAAACTCCCTAACGGGCAATATGCGCTTGGCTGGCTATCGGTTGGCGCTGGAAGAAGCGGGTATCTCCGTTCGTCCAGATTATACGATGCGGGCTGAGTATGGTGAGGCGGTCGGCAAAGAGGTGTTCGAACACCTGGAACGCCTGCCCATCCACGAGCAGCCGACCGCGATCGTTTGTGTTAGCGATA
>CAYTME010000027.1:4383-8927 GCA_964438415.1 uncultured Pleurocapsa sp.
GATGGGCGAAGCTGAGCGGCGCGGTCACATCGTGGGCAAGACGCTCTCGGTTATTGGCTTTGATGATGAGCTGCTCAGCCAGTATCTGCGCCCGTCGCTCACCAGTCTGCGCCAGCCGATCCAAGCGATTAGCTGCGAACTGATCGCCATGCTGAGCGCAGTCTTGAGAGACCGCTCCGCCCCGACACGCCAGGTTCTGATGAAGCCTGAACTGATCGTCCGCGAGTCGGTCAGCCCGCCGCCGCCCGAAGCCGGCTGAGGATATCGTCCAAACGCAGCGTCTCGCTCATCGCCGGGTAATGGACATGAGCGTAGCCCTCGCTCGTTCCTCCCAGCCCGACCGTCCAGAAGCCGCCTTTGCGCGCTGCTTCAATGCCGTCTTTGGCGTCTTCGAAGACGATGGCCTGCTCAGGGTAGACGGCAAGGCGCCCGGCCACCCAAATGAACAGGTCGGGCGCGGGCTTCGGGTTGACGACACAGTTTCCATCGCCGATGGCATCGAAAGCGTCGAGCAGTCCTAGGCGATCGAGCACTCGACGCGCATTGCGCGAGGCCGATCCCAGCCCGATGCGCATCCCAGCGAGCCGTGCTTGGTCGAACAACTGGTTGACCCCCGCCAGTCTGTGCTGCGGCGTCAGCGTTTCCAAAAAGCCGATGTAATATTCGTTTTTGCGCGCCATCCAGGCCTGCGCGGTCGCTTCGTCGATCGGGCGGCCCTTCAGCATTCGGTTGAGGCTCTCGCGCCGCGAGACGCCGCGCAGCGCCTCATTGTCTTCGCGGGTAAACGGGATGTTTTCTTCATCGGCCAGCCGCTTCCATGCCAGGTAGTGGAACTCGGCGGTATCGGTGATCACGCCGTCGAGGTCGAAAATGAGAGCACGAATGTCGAATGACATAAGACTCGCTTTCAGGTGTATCCAAGAATCGCGCCCAGTATTATCGCACGTCAGCAGCATGTTACGCAGGGCGAGTCGGCCAGGAGCGTCGCGCAGTCAGAATGGACGCGGTAAGATCGCGGTCTTTCCACAGGAGGGATGATCATGCAGCTCCGGCGATTTGGACGCACTGGCTGGGAGATCAGCGAGATCGGCTATGGCATGTGGGGGATGGCGGGATGGAGCGGCTCCGAGGATGCCGAGTCCATGGAGTCGCTCCATCGATCGGTTGAACTGGGCTGCAATTTCTTCGACACGGCCTTTGCGTATGGCGAGGGTCACAGCGAACGTCTCTTAGGTGCGCTCGTCCGCGCGCATCCAGATCGGCGGCTGTATACTGCCAGCAAGATACCGCCCAAGAATCGGATCTGGCCTTCGCGGCGTGCGGCCAAGCTCGACGATGTCTTTCCTGCGGACTACATCCGCGAGATGACGCACAAGACGCTGGACAACCTCGGCTTGCCCAGCCTCGATCTCATGCAGTTTCACGTTTGGGAGGATGCGTGGGCGTTTGATGATCGCTGGCAGCGTGCGTGCAGCGATCTCAAAGTTGAGGGACTGGTTCATGCCTGGGGCATCAGCGTCAATCGTTGGGAGCCTTGGAACGTGCTCAATTCGCTGCGCACCGGCGTGATCGATGCAGTGCAGGTGATCTACAATATCTTCGATCAAGCGCCGGAGGATCAACTATTCCCCGTCGCTAGGGAGCTGGATATCGCCATCATCGCCCGCGTCCCGTTCGATGAAGGTTCCCTCACCGGTACGTTGACGAAAGATACAACGTGGCCGGCGGGGGATTGGCGCAATACGTATTTTGTGCCCGATAATCTGAATGCTTCGGTTGACCGCGCCGAGGCGCTGCGTCCGCTCATCCCTGAGGGTATGACGATGCCGGAGATGGCGCTGCGTTTCATCTTGAGCGAGCCGACGGTCAGCACTGTCATTCCGGGCATGCGCAAACTGCATCATGTTGAGGCGAACTGTGCTGCCAGTGATGGGCGTGGTCTGCCGGCCGAGCTGATCGGTAAGCTGCGCGAACATCGCTGGGATCGCTGGCCAACACGCTGGTCTCAGTAGACTTGAACTTTGGGCGGGGCCGTGTGCTCTTGAGTGCGCCGCCCACCTCGACGATGCCCACAAACCTGAACAGCCTTCTAGCGGTGTTCATCACGACATACGATTTGTTTGAGCGGATGTCGGTCGGCATTCACATCGGCGAGAGAAGGACAGATGTCAATGCGAGTCATCTACAACCATCACCACAGCGCTCATGATCTGGTCGGTCGCATCGTGCGTAGACCTGGCGAGGCGCACCTCATGTTTTGGGAGCAGCCAAAAGCGCCAGTGGAGCGAGAAGCAGGCGACGATCAAGAGACACCGCTGCGGATCGAGAGCATCCTCTCGGCGCTGCGCACTGCCGGTCAGGAGCATTTCGATCCGCCGGGTGACTTCGGATTGGAGCCGATCAAAGCCATCCATGACAGCGACTTCCTACACTTCTTGGAGCATGTCTACCTCGAGTATTCCGAGTACATCGGTGTGCAAGCGCCGTTCTATTCCGAGTGTTTCGCGGTGCGGCGTCTGCCGCGCAAGCCGGAGACGCTGATCGCGCAGCGCGGCTATTACGGCTTCGATGTGTACACCCCGATCGTTGAGGGGACGTGGAACGCGGCATACTGGAGTGCGCAAACGGCGCTCACTGCCGCTGAGCATGTCCGCCAGGGGGAGCGTGTCGTGTACGCGCTCTGCCGCCCATCTGGGCATCACGCTGGCCGCGACTATTACGGCGGCTACTGCTATCTGAATAACTGCGCCAGTGCCGCTCAGCATTTGCAGCACGCCTCTGGCAAGCGCGTCGCCATTCTCGATTTCGATTATCATCATGGCAATGGCACTCAGGACGTCTTCTACCACCGTGATGATGTCCTGTTCGTCTCGCTGCATGCGCGTCCTGACCAGGCATTCCCGTATTACTGGGGATGGGAGGATGAGCGCGGCGTCGATGTTGGGCTGGGTTACACGTACAACCTGCCGCTGCCGAAAGGTACGGACAATGCTGCCTATCTCAATACGCTTGATCGTGCACTCGCCCGCGTCGCCCGTTACGATCCAGCCTATCTGGTCGTTTCGGCCGGCTTCGATATCGGCCCTGGCGATCCGTACGGCGGTTTCGCCGTGGATGAGGACGGCATCCGGGGCATCGGGCTGCGCATCTCCGCGCTCGATCTGCCCACCGTGATCGTGCAGGAAGGTGGCTACGTGCCGCAAAAACTTGGTCGCTACGTAGTGGCATTCTTCGAAGGTTTCGGCCTGCTGTAAGTCTGTCGGGTGATGCAGGTGTTCATGCCTGCGCTCAAGCATGCAGCACCCTCGCCGCGCCGCTCAGCCGCTGCTGTTGAGCGCGGCGGCGGTCGTTTCGCGGGCCGCCTGCGCGACGGTATGCGCGAAGTCCGAGAGCTTGGTCATCACCGCATGGTTGAATGTGCCCTCTGGGTAGCTCCCGTCATCGCGTGCGATGCCGGGTTCCATGCCCGTCAGCAGGCCGATTGCATCGTCGATGGTTGCGCACGTCCATACATGGAAACGTCCCGCTTCAACCGCCCGTACGACCTCACTGTTCAGCATCAGGTGTCGCGCGTTGCTGGTTGGGATGATGACGCCTTGAGTGCCTGTCAGTCCTGCGCGCTTGCAAGCCGCAAAAAAACCTTCGATCTTCTCGTTGACCCCGCCGATGGCTTGCAGCCGGCCGTGTTGGTTGACCGAGCCGGTGATGGCGATGTCCTGGCGCAGCGGCACCTCGGCGATCGAAGACAGCAGCGCGATCAGCTCAGCGGCTGAGGCGCTGTCCCCCTCAACGCCTTCATAGGACTGCTCGAAGGCGAGGCTGGCCGAAAGCGCCAGCACATGCTGCCGCCCATAGCGCGATCCGAGATACCCCTCGAGGATCAGCACACCTTTGGTGTGAATGGGGCCGCCCATCTCGGCCTGCCGTTCGACATCGATAATGCCCGCACGGCCGGGGCGTGCAGAGGCGGTGATGCGCGTCGGGATGCCAAAGCTGTAATCGCCCAGCAGCGCGACTGAAAGGGCATTGATCTGTCCGACAGCGGTTCCTTCGAGATCGATCAGGCGTACGCCTTCATCGATCAAGTCGTGCAGGCGCTCCTCGTACAAGTTGCTTCGATAGGTATGGGCGTCGATCGCGCGTTCGACTGCGGCAGCATCGACGACTAGCTGGCCGGCGGAACGTGCCCAAAAAGCAGCCTCCAGAATGAGATTGTTGAGTCGGCCAAAGCGGGTGGTTAACCTGTGCTGGTCTTCTGCCAGCCGTGCGCCATACTCGATGATCCGGGCGACGGCACTGCGGTCGAACGGGGCTAACTGATTTTGGTCCACCACCGACTTCACGAACCAAGCATACTCAGCCTCGGTTTCGCGGCTGCGCTGCATAGTGGTGGTGAATTCCGCCTTGACCTTGAACAGCTTGCCGAAATCCTCGTCGTAGAGGCTGAGCAGGTAATAGAGCAGCGGCGTGCCGACCAGCACGACGCGCACCCGGATCGGTATCGGCTGTGGTTCGAGGGTAGCCACGCTGAGCAAGCTCAGATC
>CAYTME010000027.1:8953-24971 GCA_964438415.1 uncultured Pleurocapsa sp.
TCTCCGCTGCGCAGGGCGCGCTTGAGTCCATCCCAAGCGAATGGGTGGCTCAGGAGGTCGCGCGCTGGCACGATCAGGAAGCCGCCGCTGGCGCGGTGCAGCGCGCCGGCACGGATCATGGTGAAATCGGTCTGCGCGCCGCTTTGGGTGACTTCGTGCTCAATCCGCCCGATCAGATTGTAATACGTCGGGTGGTGCTCGACGACGACCGGCGCATGTTTCAGCTCGCCTTGATTGACCAAGACATTGACTTCATACCGTTTGATCCAGCCGCGCATCTGGTTGTTTCCCGTATCATTCGGGATGAATTCGCGCTCGCTGTCTCCGCGTTCTTGCAGATGCTGCCCATGCGCGATCAGATCGGTTTTGACGGCGTCGAGGTAGGCCAGCACGTCCGGCAGATCGGCATACCGTGGACGCAAAGCTTCGACCAGCGGCGTGATGACGAAAGCGGCGATGCGCTCATTGAGTTCATTCAGCTTGGCGTGAATCTCCGCCGCCAGGTCGCGCAGGCGCCCCAGCGCTTCCTGAATCTTCTGCTGAAGCATCTGTTCCCGTGCGCGGATCGACTCGATCTCATCCGGGCTGAGGCGCTCAATCTCGTCCGGTGTGAGCGGTTTGCCGTCGCGCACGGGCATCATGACGAATCCGAACGGCGATTTTGCCAGGGCAAAATCTCCCTGATTGGCCGCCTGCGCGAGCTGCTCGAATTCCTGCTGCTGCGCATTTTTGAGCGTCTCGACGAGTGCGCTGCGCGTCTCAGCATAGGCTTCGCTTTGAAAAGCCTGCGCAATCTCGCGCAGACACGCGGCGACCAGATCATGGATGTCTTGGCGGAGGATGATGCCTCGCCCAGCGGGCAGCCGCAGCGCGGTCGGGCTGCGCATGTCGGCGAAGTTGAAGACGTAGCACCAGTCATCGGGCACCGGCTGCGTTTGTGCGTGCGCGCGTAGGAAGCTTTCGATCAGGCTGAAGCGTCCCGAGTCGGGCAGGCCGACGGCGAAGATGTTGAAGCCCGGCCCGTCGATGGCGCTCCCCAGTTCGAGCGCGCTCAGAGCACGCGGCTGACCGATCATCTTGGTGAGCGCAGGCAAATCTTGGGTGGTTTCAAAGCTGAGCGCCGATAGATCGGCACCCACGTAAAGTGCAGCGCTCGGCAGCGGCTTTGCACCAGGAGGTTGAGTGCGATGAGGTGCAGCAGACGTGACCACGGCAAGTCCTTTCTGCGGACCAGCGACCACTTTCCCTTACCATAAATCCGCCGCGGTGCCTGCGTCTATTGTGGAATGCCACAATCGGACGTTACAAACGGCATATCGCGTTTTTGGACAGGCTCAGTCGAGCACTGCTTCGAGCGCAGGGCATTGGCTGCTTAAGTGCCGCACGAAGGCGCGAGCCACCGGAGACAGGAAGCGATCGCGGTTTCTGACCAAGCGCAGGGTGCGCACGAGCGGCGCGTCTTTGATCGGCAGCCGGCGCAGCAGGCTGAGCGTCACCTCTTGCTCGATCGTATACGCGGGCAGGATGGTCACGCAGGTTCCCGCCATGACCGCCCGCTTGATCGACTCGAGATTGTCGAATTCTGCGCCGATGCGCGGGCGAATGTCGTGCTGCTGGAGCGCCTGCTCAAGCCAAATTCGCGACTGACTGCGCGCCTGGCGCGTGATGAACGTCTGATCATGGAGATCGGCGATCGGCACCCAGCCGCGCGTCCACCAGGGATGCTTTGGTCCGACAACGACAAACTGCTCATAGCTTTGCAGCGGCACGGACTCCAGCGCACTGTGGGCATCGGCGGCGATCTCACCCTCGACGATGCCCAGATCGAGATGGTGTGACAGCAGTGCGGCTGTAATGCCCGGCGTCGTATCGGTCTTGAGCGAAACGGTCAAATTCGGATAGCGCGCGCGGAACGAACCGATCCATTCTGGCAGCAGGTAGATGCTAACGCCTGGTGACGCGCCGATGGCGACCTGGCCACCGGTGAGATGATTGAGATCCGTGACGGCGTTTTCGGCCTCTGCCGCGAGCTTGAGCAGCGCCAGTGCATACTCGTGCAGGGTGACACCCGCGGGCGTCAATGCGACCCCGCGCGGTCTGCGCTCGAACAGCGCGGTGCCCAATTCGGCTTCGAGCGTTTGGATGTGCTGACTAACGGCGGACTGTGTCATCAACAGCCGTTGGGCTCCGGCGCTGAAACTGCCTTCTCGAACGACGATCGTGAAAATGTGCAGCTTGTAAAGGTCGAGCATTGGCTGCGACGGCATCCTCTGTCATAAGTGTTCGCTTATGTCTGATTATAAGCGAATGAGTGTACCGGAAGAAGATGGAGATCGTTACACTGTTGACATGTCTCGCCAAAAGGGATCGGTCATCCATGAAGTTCAATCGTAACGGGTTTGTCATCCTAGCCGTCGTCCTCGTCGTTATCGCCAGTGGTGCGCTGCTGTTGAATGGCACCGGCGCTCAGACGACGACGGATGCGGTCGGCGGGCTGATCAGCCCACAGGTGTACCAGCAGCAGTTCATTAGCCAAGCGCAGAGTCATTTCCTCCTCGACGTGCGTACTCCGGAGGAGTTCGCCTCCGGACACATCGAGGGTGCATCCAATATCTCTGTGCAGACGCTCGCGCAGCGCCTGGCGGAAGTCCCGCGCGATCAGCCGATTGTCGTTTACTGCCGCAGTGGTAACCGCAGTGCCCAGGCGGCGCGAATTCTCGCGCAGGCGGGTTACACCGACGTTTACGACTTGGGCGGTATCATCACTTGGCAGGCTGCCGGTTATCCCGTCGTGCCATGAGGCACGATGCCTAACGAGCGGTACGTGAGAAGCAGAGCCAAGTCGCTTGGCTTGTCTAGGCGACCAATCCCTAATTACCAATCCTCAATCTCAGGAGAAGTCCCATGCAGTTCATGAAACGTTTGATGCAGAATGCCAGCGATGCCGAACTTAGCGCGGCGGAGGCCGCGGCGCAGCTCCAATCTGCACAGCCGCCTTTCCTCCTCGATGTGCGTCAGCCGGATGAGTTCCGTCAGGGACACATCGCTGGGGCGACCCTCATACCACTGGACGACCTGCGCGGCCGCATGGGCGAGCTGCCGAAGGATCGCCAAATCGTCGTCGTCTGCCGATCTGGGGCGCGCAGCGGCGTCGCCACCGGGTGGTTGAAGGCGGCGGGATACGACGCGATCAACCTGAGCGGCGGCATGATCGCCTGGCGGCAGGCCGGGCTGAAGATCAGCCGCTAGCGACCCCTTTTCACTATCGGGAGTAAAACCATGCTGTTGAAGTACTTCTACGACGAGCATCTAGCGCAGGCGTCCTATCTGGTCGGCTGCGCGGCGACCGGCGAGGCCCTGGTCGTCGATCCGATGCGGGATATCATGCCTTACCTGGTGATGGCGGCGAAAGAGGGTCTGCGCATCACGCATGTGACCGAAACCCATATCCACGCCGACTTTGTCAGCGGTGCCCGTGAACTGGCAGCCGCATCCGGCGCATCACTCTATCTGAGCGACATGGGCGATGCTGATTGGAAGTATGGTTTCGCCGATGAGCCAAATGTAATCCTCGTGCGCGACGGCGACAGCTTCATGGTCGGCAATATCAAGATCGAGGTGCTGCACACACCAGGTCATACCCCAGAGCATATCGCCTTCATGGTAACAGACACAGCGGGTGCCGACCGTCCGATGGGGGTTTTCACCGGCGACTTTCTGTTCGTGGGTGATGTGGGTCGCCCAGACCTGCTCGAAGAAGCCGCCGGCATGATCGGCACGAAGGAGCTTGGCGCGCGCCGCCAGTACGCGACGGTCGAACGCTTCAAGCGGCTGCCGGACTATCTGCAGATCTGGCCTGCACACGGGGCAGGCAGCGCCTGCGGCAAGGCGCTCGGTGCCATCCCCTCAACCACGCTCGGCTACGAGAAGCTCTTCAACCCAGCTTTTCAGTTCAACGACGAAGACGCTTTCGTCCGCTGGCTCTTGGCGGGTCAGCCGGAAGCGCCGCGCTATTTCGCACGCATGAAGCACGTCAACAAGGTCGGTCCGGCGCTCCTGCGCGAACTGCCGACACCAGCACGGCTCGACCGCGCAGCTCTCGACACGGCTTTGGCTGCCGGACATCTGGTGGTCGATCTGCGCGCTCGCGAGGCGTTTGCTGCCGCGCATGTACCGGGGACGATCAGCATCCCCGCCAGTGATGCGATGTTCAGCACCTACGTCGGCTGGTTCGTTGATTACACCCAACCGCTGTACCTCGTCGTCGATGATGAAGCGAGCCTGCCCGCACTGCTGACGGCGCTGCGCGCCATCGGCGTCGACCACATCCCAGGTTTCTTCACCGCCGACGTGATCGATGCGCGTTCTGCTCAGCTTCCATCGCTGACGGCGGGCGAGCTGGCCGAAAGGCTTCCGAAAAACGGCATTACGATCGTCGATGTGCGCGGTAAGTCCGAATATGAGGAAATGCACATCCGAGGGGCACGCCATATCGCACTCGGTTTCCTGCCGCAGCACCTTGAAGATCTCCCACACGAAACACCGATCGTGCTCCAGTGTGCCAGCGGCTATCGCTCGCAGATCGGCGCGAGCTACCTGCGTGCACGCGGCTTCACCAATGCGGTCAATCTTAGCGACAGCAAGGCGGTTTGGTCACAAGTGCTGCCAGTGGAGCGCGGTTAGCCGCGGTTTGAGAGGAACGTGCGTATGTCGGCGCTGACTCTTGGCATCGATGCCGGGCTGGGACTGTTGATCGGTTTCGTGCTCGGCCTGCTCGGCGGCGGCGGCTCGATCCTGACGGTGCCCGCGTTGGTCTATGTGGTCGGACAGTCACCTCAAGCGGCGGTGACTGCCTCGCTCATCATCGTCGGAGCCAACAGCGCCATCGGCGCGCTGGTGCATCGAGCGCAGGGGACGCTGAACTGGCGTGTAGCGCTGGTCTTTGGCGGCGCTGGCATGGTGGCGGCATACCTCGCCGCGGGTCTTTCGAAGCTGTTTGCGCCGACGACGCTCATGATCCTATTCGCGCTGCTCATGCTGGTCGTGGGGCTGTTCATGATCCTGCGCAAAGCACCGGAGAGCGGGCGCGAGGGGCGTGGTTTGCTCGCGACGCTGGTCGGCGGGCTGATCGTCGGCGCGCTGACAGGCCTGCTCGGTGTCGGTGGTGGTTTTCTGATTGTGCCCGCCCTGGTCATGCTGGTCGGTTTGCCGATGCGTCAAGCCGTCGGCACCTCGCTGGTCGTTATCGCCATGAACAGCCTGGCGGGTTTCCTCGGCCATCTCAACGCTCCAAGCATCGACCTTCTGGTGGTCGGCGTCTTCGCTTCCGCCGGAATCGTCGGCACATTTGCTGGGGCGCGTTTGGCGCATCGATTGAAACCCGAGCTGCTGCGTCGGAGTTTCGCGCTCTTCATCATCGGCCTGGCGTGTTTGCTGCTGATCGACAACGTCGGTAAGGTGCTTAATGCCGTGTGATATGTGATAAATGCTGAGTGTCATGCCACGTAAGCTTGCCCACGAGATCACGTGATAAAAGAGGGTGAGAAATCGATGGAGACTTCGAAACAAAGCATTGGCACACTGGTACAGATGAAAACCGATATGGCGACCGCTCTTGCACGCACGACCGAGGCGCTCAGAGCGCACGGTTTTGGTGTGCTGACGGAGATCGATGTCCAAGCGACGATGAAAGCCAAGCTCGACGTCGATTTCCGCCCCTACCGCATCTTGGGCGCGTGTAACCCACGGATTGCCCACCGCGCGCTGACCGCTGCGCCGCAGGTCGGTCTGCTTCTGCCGTGCAACGTGACGGTCGAGCAGCTCGACCCCGAGACGGTGCAGGTCTCTATCGTCGATCCGATGGCCATGTTGAGCAGCTTTTCCACGCCGGAATTAGGCCCGATTGCCGATGAGGCACGCAGTCTGCTCGATCAGGTGGCGGCCGATCTGCGCGCGCAGGCGTGAGGGATGGGGCAAGACAGGATCGTGCCCCTGACATGTCATCTTTGAGGAGTGAAGTCTAGCCTATGCCCCTGTTCGAATACACCTGTCCTGGCTGCGGCCAGTCGTTCGAGAAACTCGTGCGCAGCAGCCAATCGATCCCGGATGAGCTGGAATGCCCGAAGTGTGGCAACACGCATGCGAAACGGCAGCTTTCGACCTTCTCAGTGAGCGGTGCAGGCCGTTCGTCTGGTGCCAGCACGCCCGCGCCAGGCGGACTTTGAGGGGTTGGTCGTAAATGCTGACCGTGTGTCAGCAGCAAGCACAGCTCAACAGAACTGGCGGCCAGCCGCACTGAGAGCGGTTGGCCCGAATTCCAAACGATCGGAGGATGGACTGCCCATGGACGATAAACGGTACGGCGGTGATGTGGCGCGCATGCGCGCACCAGAGCGGCTGGAGCGGCTCGAAATCTCCCGCGTTGTCGAACTGACGCTGGAGGGACTGACGGCGGAAACGCTGCTCGATGTCGGTACCGGCAGCGGTGTCTGGGCGCAGGCGTTCGCCGAGTGCGGTCTGGCGGTGACGGGTATCGATCTCCGTGAGGATATGCTCGCCGCAGCGCGTGCCTATGTGCCGCAGGCCGATTTCCGCGCCGGAGACATGGAGGCACTTCCGTTCAACAATGGTCAGTTCAACCTCGTTTTTCTTGGCCATGTGCTGCACGAGGCGCGCGACCTGCGCACAGCCCTTCGTGAGGCGCACCGCACTGCAAGTCTGCGCGTGGTGGCCTTGGAGTGGCCGCCGGAAGTTGGTGAGATGGGGCCGCCTGCCGAGCATCGTTTGCAGTCGAACGATGTGCTGACCGCTGCGCGCGCAGTCGGGTTCGTCCAGGCGGAGGCGATCCGGCTGGCGCACATGATCCTTTACCGCTTGGATGTGCGCAGCTTGCAGCCTTGGTGTGTATGAGCGTTAGACAACCGGCTTCTGCCGGTCGAGCAGCATGCTGGGAAAGGCGATCCCGATCGCAAGCGCCGCCAGCACAATGCCTGTGCGAATCGCGTTCACGCCTGCATCCTCGATCAGGCGGCCAGCCTCACCTTGAGCGGCAGTTGTCACCTGAAGCAGAGCCAGCATCGTGCGATAGGCGAAGACGCCTGGCACCATCGGGATGGAACCCGTGATGGTGAAGATCGTCGTCGGTGCTTGCATCTGTCGCCCCGCTGTATAACCGCCCAGCCCCACGATCACCGCGCCTGCGAGCGTGCCAACTTCAATCGAAGCACCGAACAGTGTGAGCAGGTGACGCACAGTGAAGCCAGCAGCGCCGAGCAGCGCGCATACCGGCAGATAGCGGCGCGGCACATTGAATAGGAAGCCGAAACCGACCGCTGCGATGCCCGCCCACAGCGCATCACGTGCGAGCACACTAAGTATATCGAGCAGACTCATAGGCTTTGAACCCCCAGCAGCGAGATGGCCAGCAGCAGCCCGAGCGCGATGCAGAGGGAAATCAATCCCCCATAAACGCCGCGCGCTAAACCGGTGATTGTGTGTCCTTTGATGAGATCTTCCGCGCCGTTGATCAGCGGCACGCCGGGCACCAGCAGCAGCACCGATGCTGCCAGGGCAGCTTCTGGCGTCTGCGTGAGTCCCAGTCGGACGCCGCCTGCGGCGATCGCACCCGCCACGAACGCAGTGGTGATAGCGACGAGCAGCATGTTGAATGCACGACCGCTCAGCTCGCGGCGCACGAATGTCCCCACGGCGGCGGCCGCCCAGACGATGGCGAAGGCGTTCCAATCTCCGCCAAACAAGCGGCTGAACGCCGCGCATGCCAGCCCGACCATGATCAAACTGAGCCAGCGCGGGTAGCTGCGCGGTTTTTCGCTGATCATGCGCAGCGCCATACGGACTTGTTCGCGCGTCAGCTCGCCGTTTTGGATGCGCCGGTTGAGCGCAAGCACGTCGGTGATCAGGCCAAAATTGACGGGACGTGTCACGATGCGCCGCGTTTTGGTGCGAAACTCGGCCCCACTGTTAGCCGTGATGGTGATCGCGTTTGATGGGATGAAAATGTCGAGCCAGTCGCAGCCGAGGCCGGTCCCCATGCGATGGCAGGTTTCCTCAACAATCTGGGTCTCTGCTCCGTACTGCATCATGAGCTGGCCAGTCCACAAACAGAGATCGATGGTGTCGCGCAGCGCTTCATAGCTCAGCGGCGGCTTGACAGTGACATAGACGGGGGCGTCCACAGGTGACCTCTTGGCTAACTGTGCGTACAGTCTCAAGTCTTGCACACGGCGCAGCGTCCGGCAAGGTTTTCACGTCCTCGATATGGCTGAGATGCGCACTAAAAGTCCTCTCACCATGTACAAATCACTGTATAAGTTACATTCGTTATTTTCTGAAATGTAGGGTGTAAGAGTTTCTACATCAAGTAGAAACTGAGTTGTGGAGGTACATGTATACCGATGATTAACTTAAGTATGGAGAACTTTGTCCAGTATTCTCCAATGGCGTTCGACATCGTCTCGCACGTGCTGACCTTGGGCTTTGCGGTCATGCTGGCAGCGTTGTTGTACTTCGTTCTCACCATTCGCACGGTGGCACCGCGCTACCGCATCTCGTCGGTACTCTCGGTTGTCGTCATGGTTTCAGCGTTCCTGATCTTGCTCGCACAGGCGCAGAGCTGGCAGAATGCTTTCGTCTACGATGTACAGTCTGGGTCCTACATCAGCCCATTCCTGGCGGCGGGCATCGACAGCGCGCAGGCCGGTTCGCCTCTGGCCTTCACCAACGGCTTTCGCTATCTAAATTGGCTCATCGATGTGCCGATGCTGCTCATCCAAATCCTGTTCGTGGTCGAGCTGACGCGCGCTGAGCGTTCGCGTCGGCTTGTGCGGTTCGCGATTTCGGGATCGCTGATGATCATCACGGGTTACATTGGCCAATTTTATGAGGTGGGGCCGGATAACCGAGTGCCATTTCTCATTTGGGGTCTGATCAGCACCATCTTCTTTGTGGACGTGCTCAACCAGATGCGTACTCTGCTGAACGGCGCGGCGCGTGACCCGCGCATCCCGGCACCGGCACAGGGTGTCTTCAAGAACATTTGGTGGCTGTTCTTGGTCTCCTGGATGCTCTATCCCGGTGCATACTTGGCTCCTCTCGTGCTCGACGGCGCTGCGACCCTGCTCGCGCCTGCGGCCAGCGGCAGTCTGTCCGAGGCGGCTGTCGTTGCACGGCAGATCACGTTCACGATCGCCGACATCACATCGAAGGTGATCTATGGTGTGATGCTGACGGTGGCTGCGCAGTATCGCAGTGAGGCGGATGGTTATGTCATGGAGCCAACCGCAGAGCCGGCTGCGGCGTAGCGTATTCATCACGGCACCGGCGAAACGTAGCCGCTGTTGCAGAAGGCGCATCCGTGCGGGTGCGCCTTTTCGATCGTCTGCTGCTAGCTGCGAGCTGACGCTTAGAGCGTGTTTGGGCACCCAGGTTGTTGGTGACGCGCGTCCGTGCCAGCTCACGGACGCCGACTATCTGACGGTAGGTCGTTATCGCGACCCAGAGGACAGGATGGTCGACACCTCCGCCGCGCGCTTGGCCGATGCACAGGCGGCGGTTAATGCCATACTCGAGCTGTTTGCGCAGGCGCATTGATGTCGTTGAGATGGTGCAGCCTCATCGTTTCCTCAGCCGGAAGTGCGGTCACAGCGCCCAGTTTCGGATATACTTGTGAATTGGATCACAAAGTATAGAGGTTGTACAGTGAGCGAGTCGGTGGTGGATTACGATGTGATCGTGGTCGGTGGTCGGCCAGCGGGTGCGTCTCTGGCTGCTCGTTTGGGTCAGCAGGGTCTGCGGGTGCTGCTGCTGGAGCGTTCAACGCTGCCCAGTCTGCCTGGTGCGTCCTCGCCGATCATCTACGGTTCTGCGATGCGGCTGCTTGACGAGATCGGCGCAGACGAGGCTGAGTACGCGCGCAATACTCCCCAATTGAAGCGTATGATCAACGTGACGCCTGATTTTCACACGGTCATGCCAGTGCCGATGGTTCACGGGCGTGATTACGCCTATGGCATCGACCGTGCGCGTTTCGATTACGCCATCTGGCAGGCCGCGCTGCGTCAGCCGACGGTTGATGGCCAAGATGGAACGTCCGTGATCGATCTTCACTGGGAGGACGGTCGGGTCGCGGGCGCAGTCATCCAGGATGCGGACAAGGTGCGCTGCACGATTCGGGCGCGCATAGTCGTCGGCGCGGATGGGCGCTTCAGCACAGTTGCTCGCAAAGTCGGCGCGCAGTCTCGCGATCACTACGAGGACAATCCGACAAGCCTGCTCTACGCCTACTGGCAGGGTGCCCAACCCTGGCAGGACGGCCTGCCCGCAGCGATCGCCTATAGTGAGGGTACAGGGTTCGGCTTCCTGATGATGGAGAGCGCCGATGACTCGGTGCTGGTCGCCATTGAGGGGCGCGCCGACCTGCTGGAGAGCGGCGGCAAAGCCGAACAGCACTACATCGACTTGATCCGCAGCGCGCCGCCCATTTGGTCAAGGCTGCAGTCGGCACATATGATCACCGGCGTGCATGGGATGCGCAAGGTGGGGAACCTGTACCGGGAGCCGGGCGGGCCGGGTTGGGCGCTGGTAGGCGACGCCTATCATCAGAAAGATCCGATCGACGGTCAAGGCATTTTCGATGCTTTGATGACCGCGCGGCTGTTGGCAGAGGCGATCGGGCGCTGGCAGACTGGTCGGATGACCTGGGAGGCTGCGCTCGCGTGGTATGACGCCGCTGCGCGCGCTGAGACGATGCCCATGTACAAGGCAACACTCGAACGGGTGCGCAGCGCGCTCTACGCTGAAGTGCCGGCTTGGGTGCCGAAACAGGCTTCCCAGACCCTCCTGCGTTGGTTGATGGAAGACCGGCTCGTTCAAGAAGATCTCGGTGCCATGTTGGTACGCCAGCTCGACCCGCGTCATGTCATGTCTGCGCCGGTCGTCATTGGGGCGTTGATGCGCGGGCCGCTGCGCGATCTGAGCCGTCGGCTGGACAGCGAACTGGCGCGCATCCCCACCCGGCGCTGAGGCGAAGATCAAGAAAGGGGCACGTTTTCGTGCCCCTGGATTATTCAGAAGTATTCGAGTGTTCTCAGGCCGCAGTTAATAACGGTCGCGGCGGTCGCGGCCACCTCCATAATCATCCCGACGATCACGCCCACCGCCGTAACCACCGCTGTCACGGCCACCGCCGTAGCCGCCGTAGCTGTCGCGGCTGCCGCCGTAACTGTCCCGACCGTAGCCGCCGCCGTCACGGAAGCCACCCGGACGCGGCCCATCCGTCCGCTGCTCGCGCGGCTTGGCTTCATTGACGGTCAGGCTGCGGTTGCTGAGGCTGTAGCCATTGAAACGGCGGATCGCTTCTTGCGCCAGTTCTTCGGTCGCCATCTCGACGAAGCCGAAACCCTTTGAGCGCCCGGTCTCGCGGTCGGTGATGATCGTCAGCCGCTCAATTTCGCCAACCTGCGTGAACAGATCGCGAAGCTGATCTTCGGTGACGCTGTACGGTAGGTTGCCCACGTACAACCTCTTGGTCACAGATGCCTCCCCAAGCAAAGCAGACTCAGAAATACGATGCGATAGTTCTGTCACGTGGTCGTTCAAGGTCAAGCAACACGGCTGCACCAGCAGACTCAACCGCGCGAGCGCCTATCGCGCCTATCTTGGCATAAGATGAGAAGTTTGTAAATTACGGACTATATGTAACGTTCGTAATATTCCTAAGCGGATTTTCAGGTGCTTTTTGCTTCAAAATCGCCTATGCTCGGCGGTAGTTTGGTCATAGTGCACAAGCGAGGACTCCGCACATTGACAGCATCAGGTTCTATTCACCAAGGTCAGCCTGTCGTCCACGTCGGCGCATCCTTGGAAAGCGCGAGATCGGCGGTCGTCTTCATTCATGGGCGGGGGGCAAGCGCACACGATGTCCACGCGCTGGCGGCGGCTTTCGCGCAAGACGATGTCGCGTTTTTTGCGCCGCAAGCTGCGTTGATCGGCGGCGCTCCGCAGTGGTATCCCTACCGCTTCATCGAGCCGCTGGAGCGTAACGAACCATTCCTGACTTCGGCGCTGCGCGCGGTCGATGCGCTGGTATCTCAGCTCGCTGAACAGGGCATGGCGACCCAGCGCATGGCTCTGATGGGCTTTTCACAGGGGGCCTGTCTCGCGTTGGAGTACGCGGTGCGCTATGCGCGCCGCTACGGGTTGGTTGCCGGCTTCAGCGGCGGTTTGATCGGCCCGCTGGGTATGATGCGCAGCGGTCGCGGCTCGCTGGCTGGCACTCCTGTATTCTTGGGTTGCAGCGACATCGATCCGCACATCCCGCTGGCAAAAGTTGACGAAGCGGCGCAGGTGATGGCCGGACGCGGGGCTGCGGTCGAGAAGCGCATCTACACCGGCATGGGACATGTCATCAACGACGATGAGATCGCCTATGCGGCGCAGATTCTAGCAGGTTTGTAACATCATGTTCGTGCGCCAATTTGCGCAGGCGGCATCTGCCGCACCGATCACGGATCGGCGGCTGCTGTGGCTGCTCGTGCGCTTCTTACGTCCTTACTGGCGGTCGCTTGCTGCGGTCGGGGTGATGCTTTTGGGGCTGTCCCTGCTGGCGCTGCTTCCTCCGCTGCTGATCCAACTGGCGGTTGATGGGCCGATCGCCAGCGGTGAACTTCGCGGTTTGCTGCCGCTCGGTGCGATCTATCTGGGTTCGATCCTGCTGCTGTTCATTCTGCGGTTCGGCAGCAGCTACGTACTGCAGACAGCGGGACAGAATGCGCTCGTCGATCTCCGTCAGACGCTGTTTGAGCATTTCCTGCGTCAAGACATGCGCTTTTTCAACACAACGCCGGTCGGCCAGCTCGTGGCGCGGCTGTCTAATGACATCGAGGCGCTGACCGAATTGGTGAGCACCAGCTTCGTGGTCGTCGTTTCAAATCTGGTCACGCTGATCGGGATTGTGTTCGTCATGTTCGGCTTGAACTGGCGGCTGGCGTTGATCAGCTTGGCGGTGCTGCCGATCATGGTCGCGGTGACTGTCCATTTCCGCAAACAGATCCGTGAAAACGCCGCCCGATATCACAAAACCATCGGTGAGTATCTGGCCTACCTCAACGAGCAGTTCAGCGGGATGTTGATCGTGCAGTTGTTTGGTTTGCAGCATCGCAGCAGCAGCGATTTCGACGCCATCAACCGGCAGGTGCGCGATGTTCACAGTGCCTGGCGCGACTCGTATACTTTCTATTCGTCGGCGCTGCAGGTGCTCACCAGTATCGGGCTGGCGCTCGTGCTTTGGGGCGGCGGAGAGGGGGTCTTCGCCGGGTGGGCCACCCTGGGTACGCTGATCGCATTTACGGAGTACACGCGGCGCAGCTTCGAGCCGATCTTGATGTTGGCCGAGCAGTATGCGCAGATTCAGACCGCGTTGAGCGCAGGCGAGCGTATCGCGCGGATGCTGCGCGTTGAGCCGGTAGTTCGCGATGGCACACAGCCGGTCGATCTTGCACACGTCGAGCGATCGATCAAGCTGGAGTCGGTCGATTTCAGCTATGAGCCAAATGCGCCAGTGCTGCGCGGAGTTGATCTCGAAATCGCGGTCGGCCAGCGCGTCGCCATCGTCGGGGCGACTGGCGCAGGCAAAACGTCGCTGGCTGGTCTGCTCACACGGCTGTACGACGTGGACAAGGGGCGAGTTTGTATCGGCGGGATCGATGTTCGCGCGATGAGCCAGGCGGATCTGCGGCAGTTGGTAACGGTTGTGCCGCAGAGTCCATACTGCTTCGCGGGCACTATCGCCGACAATCTACGGTTGTTTCGTCTCGACATTGATGAAGCTGACATGCGCCGCGCGGCCGAGATGGTTTGTGCTGCGCCGTTCATCGAACGGCTGCCCGGTGGCTACGACTATCAACTGCTGCCAGGTGGAACCGATCTCTCGCAGGGTCAGCGGCAGCTCTTGGCGCTGGCGCGGGCATTCTTGCACAGCCCCGACAGCATTCTCGTGCTCGACGAGGCGACGAGCAGCATCGATACCGAAACCGAAGCGCTCATTCAGCGCGCGCTGGCGACGACCCTGGCCGGGCGTACGACAATCATCATCGCCCACCGTCTCAGCACGGTGCGCGATGCTGACCGCATCTTGCTCATGCGGCGTGGGCAGATCGTCGAGGATGGGACTCACGAAGCGCTGATCGCGCAGGGCGGCCTGTACGCCCGTCTGTATCGCAGGCAGTTCGCCGCGCTGTAAAACAAAAAGGCGACCCGATTGGGGTCGCCACAGACAGTAACGTGTTGAGCGGGGGATTAGCCGCCGTAATCCTCGCGGGCGCTGCCAGCCTGGTTGTCGCGCCAGTTGCGCGGCACGACCGACTCGACCAGCATCGAGGGTGCCCACAGTACCTGATTGCTCACGACGATCTGAACTGCGCCAAACTCTGCATCGTACGCCCCGCAGAGCAGGTACTTCTGGCGGTTGCCACCGCGCAGGCGCACGGCAGGCGAAGGAATGTTATCGGCTTCAACCTCGCCAAGGAAAATTCTGTTGGCCAGGACAGCATCTGGGCTGCCAATGTAAGCGGGAATATCGTTGAAATTGTAGAAGCGCACCTGCGCGACCGGACGAGTCGGGCACGCAGCTTCATTGATCTGCGCCGAAGCGGGCAGCACAACAAGACCGAGGATGGCGATCAAAGCGACCACGAAGATTACACGGAACATGCGGCTCATCGACAGCTCCTTCTGATATTCAATATCCCCAAGCAGGATGAAAGCCGGGTCACACTTATGTAACCCTAAGCTGCCATTGTAGCGTTCAGCCGCCCTCTCAGTCAAGGTTACACGGCTGATTTCACAAGCTCTTCACAAAGTGTTGTAGGGTTGGTGGATGCCTACCTTGAACTCACATCAATGTCAATGGCTCTGAGTGCAAGTTGGTCGGTAAGGCTCGCTGGGAAAGTAGCGCGCCCACTCTTCGAGGGTGAAATCGCGATTGGTGATGGCGCAGGCGCGCTCGCGCCATGTCTCCAAGCGGAGATCCCAGTCGATCACGCGCCCGTCGGTGCCTGCTGAAATCAACCGCTGGCCGTTCGCACTCAACCAGGTGCCGGTTGCCAAGCCGTCATGTGCGCCAATGAGAAGGCCAGCGCCGGACTCGACATCCCAGAGCCGGACGGTGCGGTCGTGGCTGGCGCTTGCCAAACGGCGTCCACTGCTGTCCCAGGCGAGTGCGCTGATGAAGGCGGTGTGCCCAGACAGTGGGGCGCGAGACGGTATCCGTGATGCTCGGTCGTAAATGAGGATGTCACCGCTCTCGGTTCCAATGGCGAGCCACGCTCCGTCCGGGCTGAAGGCAAGCGCTGTCGCTCCAACGTTCGCTGTGGGCAGCTCCACAGCCTCGATCAGCGCACCGCTGTCGCTGTCCCAGAAGCGTACATCGCCAGTGTCGTCTGCAGAAACCAGCAGTCCACCGTCTGGGCTGTAGGCCAGCGCATAGACGGTCTCGGCATCCGTCGGCAGCGGCGCAAAAGCCGCTGTGCGGTTCACGCTGTCGAAAACGTAAATGCGCCCATCATCCCCGGCGGCTGCGACCTGGTCGCCATTTGGGCTGAAGACGGCCGTCTTGAGGACGGTTGTTGTCTGCGCCAGGATGCGCGGTGTTGGCTGCGCACCCTGCAGATCCCATAGGCTGATACTGCCGTCGAAACTGGCCGTCAGCAGCTGCTGCCCATCTGGGCCGAAAGCGGCGGCGGTTATCTGTGCGCCGACCCCTGCTCTTAGCTCGCCCTGCGGTATCAGCCCCTGAGTGGGTTCTAGCCGCCACCAGCGGCCGACCATGCCATCGGAGCTGCGGTCGCCAACCGTGATCAGGTCAGTCGTCCTCGCTGTCAGCGCCAGCACGGGCTGGCCCGCGGCATGGCTTTGGCCAAGCGGTTCCGGAATTGCTCGCCAAACCAGCGCCCGACTGTCCCGCCCGACCGACAGGAAGCTGTCTGTACCGAGCTCTTCCAAC
>CAYTME010000028.1:0-9625 GCA_964438415.1 uncultured Pleurocapsa sp.
CAGGCGGCGTCATCGGTGGAGCCTGAGCCGCAGCCGGAGAAGAAAACGGCGCGCCGGCGCAAATCCGCTCCTGCGGCTGAGGCGCCGCCTGCGCCGGAGCCGGTGGCCGAGGTGCCAGCTCCGACGCCGAAGCGCACGACGCGGCGCAAGAAGGCGGAATAGCCGCGCAGCGTGCAGTCAAGTCAGGTCGCGGGGCGGTCCAGCTCGATGTCTTTCATGGCAGCGCTGTCGCCGAGCGGCTCGAGATGGGTGGTCACATGGGCGCGCGGCAGCAGCCGGCGAATATCGTTTTCGAGCCGCTCGAGCAGGTTGTGACCGCGCTGCACGCTCCAGTCGCCCGGAACCAGCACATGCATCGAGATGAACTGGCGCGCGCCTGACTGCCGTGTGCGCAGGGCGTGGAAGTCGATGCCCTCCTTGCGATACGGCGTCAGTGCCTGTTCGAGCGTGTCGCGGTCGGGGGCGGCGATCGCCATGTCCATCAGGCCTCTGGCGGCTTGGGTGACGAGCTTGATGCCGGCGCGCAGGATTTGCGCTGCCACTAGCAGCGCGATCACGGGGTCGAGCCAATAGAGGCCGGTCACGGCCACCAGCAGCACGCCCAGGATCACGCCGGCGGACGTCCAGACATCGGTCAGCAGATGGTGCGCGTCCGCTTCGAGCGTGACGGAGTGATATTTGCGCGCAGCGATCAGCAGCACGCGTGCAGTCCACAAGTTGATCCCGGACGCCAGTACCGAGATGGCCAAACCGATCCCGACTGCTTCCAACGGCTGCGGGTGCAGGAGCCGCTCGACGCTGGTGAAGGCGATGCTCGCCGCCGCCAGCAGAATGAGCGTCCCTTCGACACCGCCTGAAAAGTACTCGATTTTATCGTGCCCGTACTCGTGATCTTCGTCGGGCGGGCGGGCGGCGATCGTGAGCGCACCGAGCGCGATGACCGCCGCCACGAGATTGACGACCGACTCCAGCGCGTCGGAGAGCAGACCGACGGAACCGGTCAGCCAGTAGGCACCCGCCTTGAGGCTGATGGTGATGACCGCCGCCAGCACCGAGAGCCAGGCGTAGCGGGTGAGGGATTGTCGATCTGTCATGATGGCTCGGCTTACTTCATCTCATCCTGGGTAGAGCCGCTCGAATTCACGCAGTACATGGCGCGCGATCACCAGGCGCTGGATCTCGCTCGTGCCCTCACCGATCGTCATCAACCGCTGATCGCGGTAGATGCGTTCAACCGGGAATTCGCGGCTGTAACCGTAGCTGCCGTGAATCTGGATAGCGTTGTGCGCCACTTTCTCGGCGACTTCGCTGGCCTTTAGCTTGGCCATGGCTGCCGCTTTGGCGAACTCGCGGCCGCTGTCTTTGAGCCAGGCGGCGCGGTAGACGAGCAGGCGCGCCGCGTCGATTTCGAGCGCGGCATCGGCGATCATCCACTGAATGGCCTGATGTTCCGCGATCGGCTTGCCGAACGCGCGCCGCTGGCGGGCATAGCGGACGGCCTCCTCGAAAGCGGCCTGCGCCAGCCCGACGCTCAGCGCGCCGATGCCGATGCGGCCGCTGTCAAGCGTCATCATCGTCTGCGCGAAGCCTTGTCCCTCCACGCCAAGCAGCGCGTCGCCATCCAGGCGCACATCCTCGAAGCTGAGCATGTGGGTGGGCGATCCGCGCAGTCCCATCTTTTTTTCCGGCGGGTGGATGGTCACGCCAGGCACTTGGGTATCGATCAGCATCATGCTGAAGCCGCGCGTGCCGGCCTCGCGGTCGGTGCGCAGCAGTGTCGTGATGACGGGGGCTTTGCCCGCGTTGGTGATCCACGCTTTGCTGCCGTTGACGACCCAGCCGTCTCCGTCGCGCTGCGCGCTCGTCTGGACGCCGCCGGCCAGATCGCTGCCCGCGCCCGGCTCTGTCAGCGCCAGCGCACCCAAGCACTCACCGCTGAGCAGGCGCGGCAGGTAGGCGGCTTTCTGCTTGTCCGTGCCCCAGCGGACGATCGGCGCGACGCCGAGGCCGTTGTGCGCTGAAATGCTGAGCGCGGTCGAACCGCAGACGCGCCCCAATTCCTCAATGGCGATGGCAATGCCGATCGTGTCCATCTCGATGCCGCCGTAGGCCGCTGGTGCCTCTAGGCCCAGCAGACCGATTGCGCCCATCTTGCGGATGGCCTCCCAGCGCAGTTCGCCGGCCTCATCGACGTGGGCCGCGTATGGGCGCAGCTCCTGCTCGCAGAAATCACGCACGCTGCGCTGCCACATCTTGTGTTCCGCGCTCAGTTCAAAATCCATTTTCGGTTGTCCTCGCAAGCCGCCGCCTCATGATCGATCATAGATCAATCCACACGAGTTTGCACCCGCCGAGTCGGATGTGCGCTATGCTGTACGTGTCGCAATGTGCGCGAGAGGATCGGCGATGCCCAGTTTCAACCAACGACTCGGCTTGACGCGCTACGAGGCCGACGAGTATTACGCGCGCGCGCTCGATGCCTACCGCAAGCGCGATTTCGACAGCGCGATCGACGCCATGAACGACGCGATCGAGCTGATGCCGCGCAAGTCGGAGTATCTGGCCACGCGCGGCTTCTTCTACCTCGAAGATGGCGACCAGAAGAAGGCGCTCGAAGATTTCCACGCGGCGCTCACGATCAATCGCTACGAGATGCTGGCGCACTTCGGGCGCGGCATGATCGCCTACAAAGACCAAAATTGGGATGAGGCGCTGGCGCATTTCAAGGACGCCTACTACGCCGATCAAGAACGCCCAGAAACGAACTACTACCTGGGGCTGGTGTATTTTCACCGGCAGGAATTCGCCAACAGCCTCAATTTCATGGAGCGGGCACGCCGCCATTTCGAACTGCTGGGCGACCGGCGAAAAGCCGATGCCGAGCGCTGGCTGCGTGAGATCCAGCGCGCTGTCGAACGGATGGGCGGTCGGCTGCTGTCGTCCTCGTCTTCATGATCGATTGATGCTGTCTACAGTCTCCTACGCGCGTGTGATATACTCACCCTGCGTGCTCATTTAGGAGGCGTATGGATCTCCTCTCTCTCAATTTCCTGCCCGTGCTGATCGTCGGTTTTGCGGCTTCCTTGGGGCTGACGCCCATCTCGCGCGCCATCGCGCTGCGCATCGGCTTGGTCGATAAACCCGCCGCACGCAAGCTGCACCAGCAGGCCACACCCTTGCTCGGCGGCCTGGCCATCTATGCGGGGTTGGCGATCGCGCTCTTGATCTTCAGTCCGCCGCAGCACCTGCGCGAGTTCGGTGCCATCTTGAGCGGCGCGGCATTCTTGGCGCTGATCGGCGTGCTGGATGACAAGTACAACTTGGGCATCGGCCTGCGGCTGCTGGCGATGACGGTCGCTTCGCTCGTGGTTGTGGCGGTCGGCATTCAGGTCTACCTGTTCAAGATCCCTTGGCTCGATATCCCTATCACGGTGCTCTGGATTGTGACCATCACCAACGCCGTCAACTTCAACGACAACATGGATGGCCTGGCCGCGGGTTTGACGGCGATCGCGGCTGCCTTCTTCATGGTCATCGCACTCACCCAGGGGCTGAGCCTGGTCAGTGCGCTGGCGGCGGCGCTGATGGGGAGCGCGGTCGGCTTCTTGGTCTTCAATTTCAACCCGGCCAGGAGCTTCATGGGCGACATGGGGTCGCTTGTGCTCGGTTTCATCCTGGCCATCCTGGGCATCAAACTCGAATTCGGCACGCAGCCGCTGGATGTGACGTGGATGGTGCCGCTCTTGGTGCTGGCGCTGCCGCTGTCGGATATCCTGCTGGTCGTGCTGACGCGGCTGTGGGAAAAGCGGTCGCCGTTTCAGGGCGGCAAAGATCACACCTCGCACCGGATCATGAGCCTGGGTCTGAGCCAGCGCAAGACGATCTTGCTGCTCTATGCCTTCTGCGTCCTGTTCGGCTTGCTCGGCATCGTTGTGGGCTTGGTCGATGCAGCGACCGCCTGGTTGGTGGGCATGGGCAGCCTGATGGTGCTCGCCGCCTGGTTGGTCGTCATGGTCGTGGTGCGCCGGCATCAACTGCGCGCGTGACCGACGGCGCACCCCGCCGACCTGATGATCGACCGCACGGCTGCCTTGTACCGCCGATTAGTAGGATAGCGAGCTGTCATGCCGACTGAACTCCCGCGCCCGATTCGTGTCATGCGGATGATCGCCCGGCTCAATATCGGGGGACCCGCGATCCATGTGACGCTGCTCACGGAGCGGTTGAAAGCGCCCGATTACGAGTGCGTATTGGTATGCGGCTCAGTCGGCCAAGACGAAGGCGACATGCGCTATTATGCTGAGGAGCACGGCGTCCAGCCGATCATCATCCCGGAGCTGGGCCGTGAGCTGCATCCGGTGCGCGATCTGGTCACGCTGTGGAAAGTCTACCGCTTGATCCGGCAGATCCAGCCGCACATCGTCGCTACGCACACCGCCAAGGCTGGCTTTATTGGGCGGCTGGCAGCTTGGTTGGCGGGCGTACCGGTGATCGTCCACACTTTTCACGGCCATGTCTTCGAGAGCTATTTCAGCCGTTTGACGACCAATGTCTTCATCTTGCTGGAGCGCATCGCGTCGTCGCTATCCGACACGATCATCACCGTCAGCGAAAGCCTGCGGCGCGATCTCTCTGAGAAGTACCATGTCGCGCGTAAGGGGCGCATCACGGTGCTGCCGCTCGGCCTTGACCTGAGCCGGTTCATCGCGACGCCGCGCCGTGTCGGGGATTTCCGCCGGAGCATGAACATCCCGGATGACGTGCCGCTGCTGGGTATCGTCGGGCGGCTGGTGCCGATCAAAAACCACGCCCTCTTTCTGGAGGCGGTGGCGCGTGTCCGCGAGCGCTACCCACAGGTGCAGTGTGTCATCGTCGGTGATGGCGAGCTGCGCGCCGATCTCGAGGCGCAGGTCGATCGGATGGGGCTGCGCAGTGCCGTGCGCTTCACAGGCTGGCTGCGAGAGCTGAACACGCTCTACAGCGATCTCGATGTGCTCGTCATGAGCAGTCTGAATGAGGGCACGCCGGTATCCGTCATCGAGGCGCTCGCCTCCGCCTGTCCGATCGTCTCGACTGATGTCGGCGGCTCGTCAGACTTGTTGGAGCAGGGGGGATTGGGGACGCTGGTGCCATCGGGCGATGCTCAGGCGCTGGCCGATGCGATCTGCCGAGTCTTGGCTGCACCGCCAGACATGGAGCATGCGCGTGCGCTCGTCAACACGCGCTACGGCATCGACCGGCTGGTCGCCGATCTGGACAGCCTGTACTGTGGGCTGCTGCTGAAGAAACTCAAGGCGCGCGGCGCGCTGACGAATACCTGAGCACAAATCAGGAGCACAAACAGCGGCGAGCGAGGAATTCCCCGCTCGCCGCTGGCTTCACCGATCGTGCGCAGAGGCGCGCTGCTCAATCAATCACCGACCGCTGCGGCCTTCTTGGCCGATCGGATGCTGGCCACATCATCAGCCACGGGCAGCACATCCGGCCACACCGTCGTACCATGCTCGTACATGTCGATGCCGATCTCCTCGGCCTTGGCCGGGATGCGCAGGACGCCGAGCGCCTTGATTGCGGCGAAGAGCGCGACACCCGTGACCGACACCCACGCGCTGGCAGCCACCACGCCGATGATCTGCGTGACGAGCTGGTCGAAGCCGCCGCCCAGCAGCAGACCGTTCGCGCCCAGCTCCGGCTGGCCGAGGAATCCGATGGCAATGGTGCCCATCGCGCCGCAGGCACCGTGCACCGCGAACGCGCCGACAGCGTCGTCGATCTTGAGCGCCTCGACCACGTCGACCGTCAGCACGACCAGGATGCCCGCGATGATGCCGACGATGAAAGATGCCCAGGGGGCCATGAACGCGCAGCCCGCGGTGATGCCCACCAAGCCAGCCAACGACCCGTTGAGCGAGGCGGGCAGATCCCATTTGCCGCTGCGGATGTAGACGAAAAACATGGTCGCGATCGCACCGGCGCAGGCGGCTAGCGTCGTATTGACCGCGACCAGCCCGACGAGGCCGTTATTGCCCATGCCCAGCGCCGAGCCGGGGTTGAAACCATACCAGCCGAACCACAGGATGAGCGCGCCCAACGACGCCAGCGCCAGGTTGTGCGGCCGTGGGGCCTTGCCGAAGACGCGGCCCGTGCGCGCGCCGACCATCATCGCGCCGATCAGAGCGAAGACGCCGCCGACGAGATGTACGACCGTGCTGCCGGCGAAATCGAGGAAACCGCGCTCGGCCAGCCAGCCGCCACCCCAGACCCAGTGCACGACGACGGGATAGATGAAGCCGGTGATCACCAGCGAGTAGATGATCTTGCCGATGAAATTGGTGCGTTCGGCCATCGCGCCGGTCGCGATCGTCCCGGCAGTGGCGGCGAAGGCGAATTGGAAGAAGAAGAGCACGAAGGTGCTGATGCCCTCCCCATATGAGACCGTGCCTTCGCTGAAGACCATGGCTTCGCTGAGGAAGAAATTGCTTGTCCCCAGCAGGCCGCCGGAGCTGACACCGAACGCGATGCCGAAGCCGATGGCCCAGAACGCGATGCCGCCGAGACAGGCATCCATGAAGTTTTCCATCAGCGAGTTGACCACGCCGCCCTGCCGGATCATGCCCGCTTCGAGCAGCGAGAAACCCGCCTGCATGAAGAAGACCATGAACGCCGTGACCAGGATCCAGGTCGCGTCGACGGAGATCTGCACCGCTGCGATCTGCCCCGCGATGTCGGCGTCCTGAGCGAACGTCACATTGACGCCGAAGATGACCAAGACAGCGGACGCGATTCCCATCGCGATCAGCCGCCGCCAGAATCGAGCGCTTACGTTCATGCTGCTCCTCCTCACCTTGTCCCCTGATAAGACCTCAGTCCTCAACCTCGGTGAGGCAAAGTCTAGCCACCGGCACACGGCGGCTGCACAGCAGCATTCTATGAATTTTGTTGACAATCACTTGTGTATTTTTGATAGTGATGTGCTTCTTTTCGCCAAAGTTCGAAGATTCTCAGGCCAGAGTCGTCGATATTCGCACATTACGACGCTTGAATTTAGATGTTCTGCACAAATTACGTCCGCAGTGGCTGACAGCCGCGATCGCGTATTGTTTGTGAACTTGTGATGATTCGCCAGTCGAGAGAATGCAGAGCTTGTATGCGAATCTCGGGGTGTCGTGCTTCGCCGAGGCAGACGCGTACCGAGATCCGTATGCACTCAACATCAGATTCGCCCTTGCAAGGCGTGCTGGAAGTCGCTATACTATCAAACACATTGCGGGTGTAATTCAGTGGTAGAATGTCTGCTTGCCATGCAGAATGTCACGGGTTCGAATCCCGTCGCCCGCTCTAGTCGAAACCCCGGACGCAGCGCCGGGGTTTTCGTTTACTCACTGCTGATGTTATCCCCTCGCTGGCGCCGAATGGCCTGCTCCCAGGGTTTTTTGGCACTGCCGGTATAGCCCAGCTCACGCAGTCGCTCCAGCTCCAGCTTTTCAAGCGTGTCGGCGAGCTGCTCCAGATCCTCGGTCGGGATCGGGCGGTCGGCGTTCGCGCGATCGCGATACACGTAGCCGATACCCCTGCACCAATCACAATCCTGCTCGCCCTCGAGCCAATCGTCGATCCAGCCGTAGCCATCGCATGAGGGGCAGCGGACGATCGTATGCATCGGTTCTGCGCTGTTCTGAGCGCTCACCGCGTGGTGGCGGCAGCCGCGCTGAGCTGCCGCACGGACTCGCAGCCCGCCAGCCAGCCGCTCGCGATGTCAGCGCCTTCCGTGCAGCCCTCGGCGACCGGGCTGCTCCCTGCCAGCAGGCGACCGCAGGCGAACAGATTGGCCGCGACGGGAGCGCCGTCAGCATCGAGCGGGCGCATGTGCGCGTCCACGCGCACGCCTGCTCGGTGGATCGCCTGCGGTGCGCCGCTGGTGAACGGCTGATCGAACCAGTCGGCGCGCGGGGGGACGAGAGCGACCGGCACGCCCGCCACCGTCTCGACGACCTGCCCCTGATAGTCGCTCTCCAGACCGCTGCCGTACAGCCCACCCGTCGCCAAGATGATCGCATCGGCGCGGATCGTGCGTGGGCGCGTGCTGCTCGACTCGGCAACGGCGCTGTGCGCACGTCCACCTTCGATGTGCAGGCTGGTCACGCGCGGACCGAGCGTGAAGCGCGCCCCACCATCGAGCAGGGCGCGCCGCAGGGCGTGATAGAGGCGCAGCCCCGGCACCGACGGTGTGAGGGTGGGGATTTCGACCACGGTGCGATCGAGACTCGCTTGGATCGTCCGGGCGCTCTCACGCTCCATGCCGAGCACCGCCGGAAAGGCGACGACCTCGGCATCCCCGATCTGCCGCTTGACCTGTTCGATGAGCTGGCGCTGCCCATCCGCGGTGTCGAGCAGATGGGCGATGTCGATCGTCCAGTCGTCGAAGCTGCCGCCCTGATGCGGCAGCGAGATCGTGCAGGCGCGCGCCGCGAAGCCCTGGGCGCGCAGATGGTCGGCGATCAGATCGGGGTAAAAATCACGCCAGCCGTCGATGCCGACGATCAAGATGCGCGTGCCCTCGGCGATGGGCGCAGTCAGAATGCCCGCCCCGTAGGCGACCGGCCGGCGCGACCCGAGGCCGGTCAGCGCCCAACCGCCGGTCGGATGCAGCCCGACGATCCGGTCGATCAGCCCCAATCCCGGCGTTAGCCCCGATGCGGCGACGGCGTAGGGATGGTCAGGCTGTCCTTGCAGGCGTTCGAGATCGCCGATCTCGATCCAGCCTGGGTGCAGCGTCAGCGCCCCTTGACCAAGCGCGATCACCTCGACGGTCGCGCCGCTCTGCTGCGCGGCGAGCGCCGCCATCAGGCCGGCCAGTCCAGCGCCGATGACGAGCACCCGCGGACGCGCGCCGCTCGATATCGTCGCGGGGGCGGTGGGGGCTGGTGCCGGCTGCGCCGTGCCTCCGCTTTGTGGCGGCATCAGGCCGAGGGTGCGCCCGTAAAGATGCTCATTTAGTAGCGCTTGGCGCAGGTTGTGACCCCAAAGCAGCGGTTTCATCCCGCCGAGACGCCGCTCGACGTACTCGCGCAGCAGCTCGATCTTGTGTTCGGGCGTGCCGGGCGCGAACTTGTGCCAAATGGCGGCGGCGCGGTAGGCGCAGAAACCGCCCTGACACGGCCCCATGCCCAGGCGCAGATCGCGGCGCAGGTCGTGGAGATTGCTGACTTGGCCGCGCGCCAGCGCCTCGCGAATCTGGCGGTCGGTGACGATCTCGCATTCGCAGATGAGCGCACCGGGGGCGTGGCCGTGTTCGAGCGCGTCCAACCGTGCGCGCAGCTCGTGATACCGCAGTGGGGCGGTCGCGTGCCCGTTCGTCTTGGTATGATGCGGAAGCGGCGTCGTCGCGGTCGTGCAAGGCGCGCTGCTGCCGATCTGCCGGCAGACGGCATCGACGATCTTTTCGGCCATCAGGCGAAAAGTGGTCAGCTTGCCGCCGACGATCGAGTAGAAGCCCGTCACACCGTCCGCCGCATGATCGAGCAGCGTGAAGGTGCGCGCTGCCTCGCGGCCATCGCCCGCGCCGGGGTCGTAGAGCGGACGCACGCCGCCCCAGGCGCGCAGGATGCGCGCGCGGCTGATACTG
>CAYTME010000028.1:9731-14185 GCA_964438415.1 uncultured Pleurocapsa sp.
TGCCGACCGGCACGAAGATGTCGCCATCGCCTGGTTTGCGCAGCCGGTTGATGACGGTGTTGACCCAGCGGATGTTGAAGGCGAGCATTGCGCCGCGGCTGAGCTTCATGTTGAAATGACAGCCGGCCAGCGCTGCGACGGTTTTCGCCCACGGCCCGGCCGCGTTGACCGCCGCTTGACAGCGGATGCGCGTCGTCTCGCCGGTGCGCACATCGACGACATCGACGCCGGTCAAACATCCCTGTTCGATGTGGAAACGCTCTGCGCGGTGGTAGGTCAGGAACTGCGCTCCTGCCCGCTCGGCACCATCCTGCAGCGCGTGCAGCAGATCCCACGAGTCGCAGGTGCCATCGGGGACTTCGTAGACTGTGACCAGCTTGGGATTGAGGGCGCGTTCGCGCTCGCGCGCTTTGGCGACCGCGATCTCGTGCGTGGGGATGCCCACGTTCTTGCAGCCAGCCAGCCACTGGTCGATATAGCCCTCGTCGTCACCGGGGCAGAAAACGAAGTAGCCGCCGGTATCCTCCAGCACGTGGGGCGCGATCTTGCGCAGCAGCAGATTCTCGTCGATGCACTCTTTGGCGCTTTCCGGGTCCCGCACGGCGTAGCGGCCGCCGCTGTGCAGCAGGCCGTGATAGCGCCCGCTCGTGCCTGTAGCCAGGTCACCCATCTCGACCAAGATCACGCGCAGGCCGCGCAGAGCGGCGTCCCAGGCGATGCCGCCGCCGGTGGCACCGCCGCCAATGACGACCAGATCGGTTTCGAGCGTTCGTTTCACGAGTTTGCCTCGCCCTTAGTCATCTCTTGCGACCAAGATTGTAACACGCGGTGTTTGGAAAACGATGAGCACCGCCTGCACTCCACAGGGCAGGACGAGCAGATTTGCCGGCTTTCCGCCAGCTCACTCGCTGGCTTAACGTCACCTAAACATGGTCTGATGGTCATTGACAGACAAGATTGCGTATAGTTAAATTGTAGATATCGAGTGCGGAAAAGCGCGATAACAAGGGTTAAAATCATGGCTGCGAGTATCCCCGCTGCCTCTGAACATGAAACTCAGCATCCCCAACAGCCGCGCTGGCTGACGCAGGCCTGGCTGGAACCACGGCTGGTCGTCGTCACGGCGCTGGCGCTGGCGGGCAGCCTGCTGGCCGAACGCCTCGACGCTGCCCCAGAGCTGATCTTGGCGCTCAACATCCTGTCCTATCTGGCGGGCGGGTTATTCGGGGCCAAAAGCGCCTTGGAAAGCCTGTCCCGCCGCCGGATCGATGTCGATATGCTGATGGTGCTGGCGGCGCTCGGCGCTGCTGCCATCGATCAGTGGCATGAGGGCGCTATCCTGCTGTTTCTGTTCTCGCTGAGCAACGTGCTGCAGGACTACGCTATCGGACGCAGCAGACAAGCGATCAAGGGCTTGATGAAGCTGTATCCCAACGAAGCCAAAGTCCGCCGCGATGGGCATGTGCAGGTGGTCAGCTTGGAAAGCCTGCGCATCGGCGAGACCGTCTTGATCGAGCCTGGCGAGCGCATCCCGGTCGATGGCATGGTGGTGGCCGGTCGCTCGTCGGTGGATGAGTCGCCGATCACAGGCGAGTCGATGCCGGTCGACAAGGCCGGTGGTGACCGCGTCTTTGCCGGCACGCTCAACGGCCAAGGTGCGCTCGATGTCCAGGCGACGAGCGGCGCGCGCGATACCGTGCTGGCGCGTGTGATCAAGATGGTCGAAGAGGCGCAGGACAGCAAAGCGCCGACCGAGCGCTTCCTCGATCGCTTCGAGCAGTATTACGCCGCTTTTATCCTGGGGGCGGTGGCGTTATTCATCATCCTGCCGCCGGCGCTCGGCTGGGCAGATTTCGAATCCAACTTCTACCGGGCTATGGTCCTGATGACCGTCGCCAGCCCGTGCGCGCTCGTCATCAGCACGCCGGCGTCGTTCATCTCGGCCATTGCGGCGGCGGCGCGCGGTGGTGTGCTGTTCAAGGGCGGCGCGTATCTGGAGGGGCTGGCGGGCATCAAGGTGATCGCCTTCGACAAGACGGGCACGCTCACCAGCGGTAAGCCGGCACTGACCGATGTGGTGGCCGCTGACGGCGTCACCGATGACGAGCTGCTGTGCGCGGCTGCTTCGGTCGAGGCGCGCAGCGAGCATCCGCTGGCGAAAGCGATCGTCAAGGCGGTGCAAGCGCGCGGTGCGGTGCTGAAGCCGGTCAGCGATTTCAAGGCGATCATGGGGCGCGGCGTCGAGGGCGTCGTCGACGGTCAGATCGTCCACATCGGCAGCCCGGCCTACCTGCTCGTGGCGGGAGACCTGCCCGATCAGCTCAAGCAGGCACTGGCGACGCTGGAGGCCGAAGGCAAGACGGTCATGCTCGTGCGGCGCGGCGGCGCGTGGCTGGGGCTGCTCGCGCTGGCAGATCAAATCCGACCGGAGGCGAAGGGGGTCATCCAGAAGCTGCATGCGGCGGGCGTCAGCGTGGCGATGCTGACGGGTGACAACCGGCGTGTGGCGGCCAACGTCGCCCAGCAGCTCGGTCTCGATCGTGTCTTCGCCGAGCTGATGCCGGAAGACAAGGTGAGCGCCATCGGCGAGCTGGAGAAGCATCTCGGTGCGGTGGCGATGGTCGGCGACGGTGTGAACGATGCGCCTGCGTTAGCGAGCGCCGACATCGGCATCGCGATGGGGGCGGCGGGCACCGATGTGGCCTTGGAGACCGCCGATCTGGTGCTGATGGGCGACAAACTGGAGCTGATCCCCTACGCGATCCGCATGAGCAAAAAGGCGCGGCGCGTCGTCTGGCAGAACATCACCTTCTCGCTGCTGGTGATCGTGATGCTGATCGCGGGCGCATTCCTGATCGATCTGCCGCTGCCGCTCGGCGTGCTCGGCCATGAAGGCAGCACGGTCATCGTCGTGCTCAACGGCTTGATCCAGCTTCTGCTCATCCCGGAGCTGCAGCGGCGGCGTGCGCAGGCGGCCTAGAGCATCACCCGCTCGGCGATGACGACGACGCGGGTATCGTACAGATCGAGGATGAAGTTGTAATCGGTGCAGGTGATGAGCGTGAGGCGGTCGGTCTCGGTCGGGCGCAGCACGCTCAGATCATTTGGGTCGACGCGGCGGATGCCTGTCACGCGGTAAACATACGTCGCGTCACCGTCCTGAATGTGGATCGGGTCGCCGTAATTGAGCTGCTGGATCCACGCGAAGATGCCGCGCGAGCCATCGCGCAGCTCGGAGTGCCCCGCCAGGCCGTGATTGCCGATCGTGTCCAGCGGCGCTGTGCCATGCAAATGGCCGACTTGAGCGCCCAAGTGGGTGACATCCCACGTCCCATCGCGGATGAAAACGTCGATGATCGGCGCGTAGACGGCAGCATTCGGCAGCGAGATGCGGCGTGCGAGCTGCGGCTGTTCGGTCGGGCGTGCCGGCTCCTCGGTCAGCGTCGGCTCGGCGGTTATCGGCGGTGCTGCCGCTGTTGGGGACGCGCTCTCGATCGCCGTGGGAGTGCCGCCGCTGCCCATGTAGAACAGTGCAATGGCGACCAGGATGCCGATCAAGCCGGGCAGCAGGAAGCTAGCAGAGGGCCTGCGCTGACGATACATCGCATTCACCCATATGTACAGCAGCGGTAAAGTCTTCACAGAATAACTGAAAACGCGACCGCAGATCAAGCAAAGAGGCGAACCTGCTGTTCGCCTCTCGTGCAGCGAGTGTTGTGACCGGCGTTCAGCGGGCGTACTCGACCGCCCGCGTCTCGCGGATGACCTGAACTTTGATCTGACCGGGGTACTGCATCGTCTCCTCGATCTTGCGCGCGATCTCACGCGAAAGCTGGAGAGCACCGAGGTCATCCATAGCGTCTGGCTTGACGATGATGCGCACCTCGCGCCCTGCTTGCAGCGCATAGCTCTGCTCGACGCCGTCGAAGCTGTTGGCGATCTCCTCCAGCGTGCGCACGCGGCGGACGTAAGCGTCGAGGCTCTCACGCCGCGCGCCAGGCCGCGCCCCGCTGATCGCATCGGCCGCCTCGACGATGTAGGCTTCGACGCATTCCTGCTCGACCTCATGATGGTGGCTGGCGATGCAGTTGATGATCTTGGCGTTGACGCCGTAGCGTTTGCAGAATTCCGCGCCGATCAGGGCATGGGTTCCCTCGACCTCATGATCGATGGCCTTGCCGATATCGTGCAGCAGGCCGCCTGCTTTCGCGATTTGGACATCGGCACCCAATTCCGCCGCGATCATGCCGGCGATATTGGCCGTTTCGATGGCGTGGCCGTGCATATTCTGGCCGTAGCTGTAGCGGAATTTGAGCCTGCCGAGCAGCTTGATGATCTCTGGGTGCAGGCCGGCGATGCCGGTTGTGTAGGCGGCCGACTCGCCTTCCTGACGGATGATCTGATCGACTTCGCCGCGCGCATCTTCGACGAGCTTTTCGATGCGCGCCGGATGG
>CAYTME010000028.1:14259-17163 GCA_964438415.1 uncultured Pleurocapsa sp.
GACCGACTCGGGCGTATCATCGACGACGACATCGACGCCGGTCGCCAGCTCGAAGGCGCGGATGTTGCGCCCGCTGCGCCCGATGATACGGCCTTTCATTTCGTCGTTGGGCAGCGAGACGACGCTGACGGCGATCTCGCTGATATGCTCGCTGGCGAGCCGCTGCACCGCGAGCGCGATGACTTCACGGGCGCGCTTGTCGGCCTCCTCGCGCGCGTCGGCTTCGATCTGGCGGATCAAACGCGCCATATCGTTGCGGGCGTCTTTTTCCGCGATCGCCATCACCTCAGCGCGCGCCTCTTCGATCGTCATCTGGGCGATACGCTGCAGTTCAGCCGACCGTTCTTCCTCGAATTTGGCGAGTTCGGCGCGCTGCCGGTCGAGCGTGCTCTGGCGTTTGTTAAGCGCCTGCTCGCGCTGCTCGGCGCGCTCGACACGCTTGTCGAGGTCTTCGCGGCGGCGCTGCAGGCGCTCATCTTCTCGATCCAGCTCGCGGCGGCGGCGCAGCGCCAGCTCGGTCGCCTCATCGGTGATCTGTTTGGCCTTCTCCTCGGCGGTCAGCACCACCTGCTGCGCCTGCAGGGTGGCACGATCCTGGATCGACTTAGCCTCTGCTTCGGCCAGCACACGCCGATTGCGCCCCTGGGCATTTTGCACGAGTATGATCGCCGCCGCGCCGATGACGAGGCCCACGATCAGCGCGATGAGCGCAGCAATTATGATAGTAGCGTCCATTGAATGTGCGACATGCCCGCAAAAACGAGTGCCGCCCTCCTCCTTTCGATATGCCGTAATCCGTCACGGGTCTGGGGTGGGCGGGGGGAAGTCGCCGTCGCTGCGGCCGCTTTCGGCGAAGAAATCACCCTCCGCCTCCAGATCGTCCGCGAGCTGCCGGATCGCTGTTCGGACATCGCTGTGACTGAAACCGCGCCGCTGCAAGAAGCCTGCCATCTTGGCTGCGAACTGCTGGCGTGTCAGGCCGCGCAGTTTGCGGGCATGCGCCTCAGCAGCCTTGTACACGGAGCCGGCTTCATCGACCAGCGCCAGCGCCTCATCGATCACCGAGTCTGCGAGCCCCTTTTGCCGCAGCTCGTAGCGCAGCGCGCGGCGCGCGATCGGCTTGAAGACGCACCGTTCGCGCACCCAGAAGGCGGCAAACGCCGCGTCGTCCAGGTAGCCGAGCGCCATCAACCGCTCGACAGCCGCCTCGATGACCGCATCGTCGATCCCCTTGCGCGCAAGGTTTTGCCGAACCTCGTGGGTGCTGCGCGGACGATAAGACAGGAAGCGCGCAGCACTATCGACCGCGCGCTGCAGCTCATCGATGTCTCGCAGCGCACGGACTTCGGCCTCGCTCAGGGTTTGACCTTTCCGCAGCTTGGCGGCTTCATCGATCGGCAAGCTGAAGGCGTATGCGCCGTCAAGATAGACATTGACGCGCTGCTTACTGCGCTTCTGCACTTCAAGCGCTGTCACAACGCCCACAAGCATCACCGCGATCCCCTACGATCCCCCCGATAAAAAACAGCCATGATCGTTTGAACGAATCACGGCTGTTCGTCAATACATGACAAAGTGATGAGTGCTGGTTGTCGGCTCGACTGCGAGCAGCGACCGTCAAATCGGAATCAGCTAAGAGCAACCCACAGATTGAGCCTACTCGTCTTGATCAAATTCAAACGACGCTTATTCATCCGAGCAGATCGATCCGGAGACATTCGAGATCGACATACCCTTACCACTTCGAGCACTATCATCACATCCGCTTCACCTGTCTCAGGCAAAGACGGGTTCAATTTCACGCAGTTGTCATGTATGCTGCAACGACCGTGATGCCGTCCATCTGAGCCATCAATGTATGGCGGCTCATATGTCATTATGCACGAAAATGTTGATTTGCACAACTGGCCAATTCGCGCACGAATGCGCACGCGGTCAACCGTTGTGCGGCGCACGTGCCTACGTTTACAATGCGCCCGTAGAGCGGCAGCGTAATGTCCATTTCCACCATGGGGACGAACAAGGGCGAGATGACGGCGGTCAAGCGTGTGCTGGTCACTGGCGGTGGCACTTTCTTGGGCGATAACATCGCGGCAGCGCTGCTGGCCGAGGGGGCAGAGGTGTCGCTGCTCGTGCGTCCCGGCGCGGAGGACAAATTGGGCCTCTTGGGCCAGCGTGTGCGCTGGTGGACGGCGGATGTGTGGAACCCGGCCAGTCTGAAAGGGCGCGCGCGCAGCCAGCAGGTGGTCGTCCACACGGTCGGCGGCATGAGCATCGACCGCGCTCGCGGCGTGACCTATCACTATCTAAACTTCATCTCGGCGCGCAATGTGGCCAATCTGTGCGTCAGCAGCGGCGTGTCGGATATGGTGCTGTTGAGCGCCGCCCGCGCGCCTTGGATGCACAGCGGCTACATCGCCGCCAAACGCGAGGCCGAAGTGTACCTTGAGCGCGTGGGACTGCGCGCCAAGATCATCCGCGCCCCGCTGACGTATGTGCGCGGCGCGCAGCGCGATCTTTTCTGGCAGGTGATGTCGCTGCTTGGGGGGACGCCGCCAATCTCGTGGCTTGGCTTCGGCCGCATCGCGCCGATGCCGATCGACGTGCTCGCGCGTGGGGTGGCGCGCATCGCGCTCGATGAACGCGCGGGGCGCAAGCTCTACTTTGCCGAGCATCTGCGCCGGCGCAACAGCCCGCGCGAGCTGCGGCGTGTCACACCGCTCCTGCCGCAGTATACTGGCGAACGGTTGGATGACGGCGGTCTCATGCTCAGTGAAGACCTGCCCTTCGGCTGGCTCCCAAACGACGACCGCTGAGTCGTCTCAATCGCGGATGCTGAACTGCACGTTGACGCCGTAGGCGGTCAGGCTTTGATCGACCTGCCCCTCGGTCACTTTCGGCCGC